>NZ_JAVDYB010000001.1:7465000-7825473 GCF_031458235.1 Catenuloplanes atrovinosus
CGCGGCCGCGCGCGGCACCCGGATCAGCGCCTGCTCCAGATCGAACGGCCACGGCGTCCAGCCCTCGGCCTCGGCCCGGCTCAGCCGCGCGAGCAGCACCTCGGCGTCGAGCGAGCCGGTCACGTGAGTGGGCGTCGCCATCAGGAACGGCACCGGCTCACGCCGGAGCCTGACGGAGAGCTCGGAGATCCGCAGCGCCAGCAGGTCGGCGGGTGAGCCGGTGACGCCGGCGCGCTGCGCGAGTGATGCGTCCTGCCACGCGTCGCGGATCGCAGTGATCATCCGCTGCCAGGCGCGACCCTGGCGGTCGCCCCGGTCGCTGATCAGCTGGCGGAGCGCGACCCCGAGCAGGACCGTGCGAGGCAGGCGGTTCCACCCGGCGTCCGAGAACGCATGGGCGTACCGCTCGAGCACCGGCAGCACCGCGTCGGTGAGCGCCGCCCGGTCGCCGGCGGCGTTGAGCGTCACGATCGCGGCGAGGAGCCGCTCCCAGCCGACCGCGGTTTCCTTCCCCGGCTGCACGAGGGTGACGAGTTCCTCCGCCAGCTCGGCGACGCCGGCGATCGGCGGCGGCATCTCCGCGACCGGCGGTGGCGGCGGCAACGCGCCGGCGGCCTCGTCGGGGCCGGGGTCCGGCGGCGCGCTGCCGAAGATCTCGGCGGCGCGGCCGGGCAGGTCGCCGCCGAGCGCGACGGCGTGACCGGCGAGCAGCGCCACGTCGTCCGGGTGGAGCCGCGGCACCTGCCGGGCGATCAGCGTGAGCGCGCGCTCCTGGATGTCGAGCGCGGGGTGGCCGAACGCCACCGCGACCGTCTCCAGGATCTCGGCGCGCCGGTCCGGCACCCGGCGGGTCACCTTCTCCAGCCAGGAGAGCTGCGCCTTGACGAGCACCTTTTCCTTGCGGAGCAGGACGCCGGCGCTGGCGTCGAGCAGCGTCTCCAACTTCAGCCGGCCGGCCTCGTCGACGGTGCGGAGCATGCGCTGCGCGAGGCCGGCGACCGGGGAACCGGCGGCGGGGAGGAGTTGCGCGTAGTCGTGCGCGTGCGCGGTGAGCTCGTCGAGCGTGGGCGCCAGGGCCTCGTGCAGCGCGGTGAACGTGCGCAACGCGGTCGGCTTGTCGCCGCGCAGCAGCCGGTCGAGCGTGCCGGACAGCAGCTCGCCGCGGTCGAGGCGGCCCTCCGCGGCGAGCCGGGCCAGCGCGAGCGGGAAGTCCGGGGTGTCGTCCCCATCGCCGTCGCCGGTGGCCGCGCCCAGACCGTCGAGCTCGAAGAACGCCGGGAGCAGCAGGTCCAGGTACGGACTGTCGCGGAGCCGGTCGACGAGCGGGGCCGGGATCTCCCGGCGGCGGGGCGGGGTGAGCTCGCTGAGCCAGCCGCGCGCCACCGCCTCGGTGACCGGCGGCATGGTGCCGGACTCCCGCAGCATCGCCTCGACGAACGTCCACTCGCCGGACCATTCGACCGTCTGCGCGTTGATGTCGCCGGCCAGGCGGGTGGCGAGATCGCCGAGCCACGGTGGGCGGCGGGCGCGCACCAGGTCGAGCAGGTGCGGCAGCGGCACACCGCCCCAGCCGTCGCGCATGGTGCGGCGGGTGAGCAGCGCCGCGGCCTTGGCGGCGGACGGCGCGGTGCCGATCACGATCAGGCCGAGGCCGGCCGGCTGTGGTGGCAGCGCCGGTTTCCACCAGTCGTCGCCCTTGAGCGACCTGATGTGCGCGTCGACCAGCGGTGCGACCGCGAGTCGGCGCTCCTCGGGCATCTTGGTGAGCAGGCGGACCACGCCGGTGAAGTCGTTGTTGCGCTGGCGGCGGTCGAGCCACTCGAGGAGCGTGCCGGCGTCGGTGGGGAGCTCGGCGGTCATGCGCGCGTCTCCGCGGGCTCGTCGAGGTCGGCCGCCTCGCCGGTGCGGACCATGCGGACGGCCAGCGCGTGCTTGCACGGGCCGCGGTCGCCGCGGTGCTTGGCCCACCAGGCGCAGGTGCAGGTGAACGTGTCGTCGGAGACCACGCGCACCCGGTAGGTCTCGGCACCGCTTCGTACCGCCGCGGTCTCGCCGTCGATGGTCACGGCGCCGGAGGTGACCAGCGCCCGCGCGTGCACGAGCCGCGGGTTCATCGACGCGGCCGCGGCGGCGTCGTAAGGGAGCGTGCGGTGGAAGTAGCCGGCCTCGGCCACGTCGTAGCCGACCCGGCCGGCGGTGCCGAGCTGGGTGAGCGCGTCGCGGACGCGCGAGGCGGGCAGGCCGGACGCGACCGCGAGCGCGTCCACGTCGACGGTCGGGTCCCAGGAGAGCAGCGCGCTGATCAGGTCTGCGTCGTCGGCCGCGTCGTCCGCGGCGAGCGACTCCAGGACCGCGCCCTCGCCGGAAAACCCACGGTACGGCTCCGGGGAGAGCGTGAGCGACAGGCGCATGGCCGGCGAGCTGAGCTCCCAGGTGCTGGCGACCGGGCCGCTGCCCGTGGCGACCGGCGGGCCGTAGACGCGCAGCGTGGTGGCGAAGCGCAGGAACGGTCGGAGCGCGACGAGCCGGCCGGCGCCGGGGAGGCAGACCGCGCCGGGCACCGGGCGGGAGGTCAGGCGCAGCGAGCGGCCGGCCGGGACGGCCCAGAGCACGCCGCGCTCCGCCACCGGCAGGCGGTGCAGCAGCGCACGGGCCTCGGCGGCACCCACCTCGGCGCGCGGGTCGAACCGGGACGTGATCACCTGGGCCTCGGCGAAGCCGCGCAGCCAGCGGGACGGCAACGGCACCTTCCGCTCGACCAGCGACCCGTCGAACGTGGTCACGGTGAGGTCGTCCGGGCCGACCGCGAGGTGCATCGGGTCGGCGCGGCCCACTCGCGAGAGCGCGCGCTGGAGCGGCACGTTGACGTCGACGTTGGTGGTGCCGTGGGCGATGATGCTGCCGTCGACGCCGGCCGGCAGCACGTCGAGCCGCGCGTAGACGCCGCAGCAGCCGGAGAACGACTCGAACCGCAGCCGGTCGGAGCCGGCCGTGACGACCGGGTCGAGGCTCGCGGGGCTGACCGGCCGGAAGTATCGGGTGCGCGCGACCTCGGCGACGGCCAGCAGGCCGACGGCGGCGGCACCGGGCTGGGTGAGGAACCCGTCGAAGAACCGGGGGTGGGCGGACGGTCCGCCGGACGTCTGAAGCGTGAGCCCGCCGTCCGGCACGAGCGCCGAGTGATCGAGGTAGGCGTATGCCGCCGCGTTGGCCATGCGGTCACGCTAATAGTGGGGTACGACACTTCCAGGCCACGTCGGCGGGCTCGATTCCGTCTACTCCTCGCAACGACGTACCGCTGGGCAGTTTTTGAGCTGGTCTTGAGCAGTCGGTCCAGGGATCGTCGACCAGGGTTTGGCGCCCGCGGAGGGTGGGCGCCGTATGGGGGGAGTCGGCCGGTGCGGATGCGTGCGGGTCTGGTCGTCGGGGTGTTCGCCCTGGTCACATCGTTGTCCGCGTGCGGAACCGCCTCGTCCGCGGAGAGCGAGTGGCGGGTCGGGGACGTGACTACGGCGCCGGAGACCCCCAGCTCCAGCCCGAGCCCGTCGCCGAGCCCGAAGGCGGTGACCGACGAGCAGGTCCCGGACAGCGGCGAGGGCGCCTACGACACCGCCCGCGGCTCGCAGCACGTGATCGGCACGGGCCGGACGCTGATCACGTACCGGGTGGAGGTGGAGCGCGGCGTCGACTGGGGCGAGCTGACGCCGGTGATGACGGACGACTTCGCGGCCTCGATCGAGGACGTGCTGGAGCACCCGCAGGGCTGGATCGGGTCGGCCGAGAACCCGGTCACCGAGCCGGAGCACGGCGTGCACAACCAGTCGTGGCGCTTCCAGCGGGTCAGCGGGCCGCAGTACAGCGTGCGCATCCGGCTGGCCTCGCCGGGCACGGTGGACAACGTGTGCCGGTCGGTCGGGCTGGACACCGAGGGCAAGTTCTCCTGCAAGGTCGGCAACATCATCATGATCAACCTGCGGCGCTGGTTGCAGGGCTCGGGCGTCGCGACGGTGGACGAGTACCCGGCCGCGGTCATCAACCACGAGATGGGGCACTACCTCGGGTTCGACCACCAGGGCTGCTCCGGCCCGGGCGAACTCGCGCCCATCATGATGCAGCAGTCGCTCGATCTCGCGGGATGCAAGCCGAACGTCTACCCGTTCACGAAGGACGGCGAGTTCGTCACCGGGCCGTACCTGCCGAGCTAGGGCTTAGAGCGTCGACGCGAGCCGGTCGGCGAGCAGCCGGGTGAACCGGGACGGGTCGGACAGTTCGCCGCCCTCGGCCAGCAGCGCCATGCCGTAGATCAGCTCCGCGGTGTCCCGCAGGCCGGCCGCGTCCGGCGACGCCGCGTGGGCGGTGCGCAGGCCGGTGACCAGCGGGTGCGTCGGGTTCAGCTCCAGGATGCGCTTGACGTGCGGCACGTCCTGGCCCATCGCCCGGTACATCTTCTCCAGCGTCGGCGTCACGTCGTGGTCGTCGCCGACGATGCACGCGGCCGACGTGGTCAGCCGGGAGGAGAGCCGGACCTCCTTGACGTTCTCGTCCAGCACGCCGGCCATCCAGCCGAGCAGCTCCGCGAAGTCCTTCTTCCGCTGCTCCTGCTCCGGCTTGGCGGCCTCCTTCTCCTCCTCGGACTCGAGGTCGACCTGCCCCTTCGCGATCGACTGGAGCGGCTTGCCGTCGAACTCGGTGACCCGCTCCACCCAGACCTCGTCGACCGGGTCGGTGAGCAGCAGCACCTCGTACCCCTTGGCGCGGAACGCCTCCATGTGCGGCGAGTTCTCGATCATCGCGCGGGACTCGCCGGTCATGTAGTAGATGTGCTGCTGACCGTCCTTCATCCGGCCGACGTAGTCGCGCAGCGTGGTCACGCCGTCCTCGGAGTGCGTGGACGCCGCGGACACGATGTCCAGGATCGCGCCCTGGTTGTCCGTGTCGTTGATCAGGCCTTCCTTCACCGCGCGGCCGAACTCGCGCCAGAAGGTCTGGTACTTGTCGTTCTCCTTCTCCTGCAGATCCTTGATCGTCGACAGGATCTTCTTGACCAGGCGCCGGCGTACGGCCTGGATCTGCCGGTCCTGCTGGAGGATCTCCCGGGAGATGTTCAGCGACAGGTCGTGCGCGTCGACGACACCCTTGATGAAGCGCAGGTAGTCGGGGAGCAGCGCCTCCGCGTCGTCCATGATGAAGACGCGCTTCACGTACAGCTGCGGGCCGCGCTTGCCCTCGCGCATGAACAGGTCGAACGGCGCGTGCGACGGGATGAACAGCAGGGCCTCGTACTCGAACGTGCCCTCGGCCCGCATGTGGATCGTCTCCAGCGGGTCGGTCCAGTCGTGGCTGATGTGGCGGTAGAAGTCGTTGTACTCGGACTGCTCCACCTCCTTGCGGGGGCGGGCCCACAGCGCCTTCATCGAGTTGAGCGTCTGCGTCTCGTACTCGACGGTCTCGTCCTCGCCGGTCTTCTCCGTGGTCATCCGGATCGGCCAGGAGATGAAGTCCGAGTACCGCTTGACGATCTCGCGGATCTTCCACTCGGAGGTGTAGTCGTACAGGTGGTCCTCGCTGTCCTCCGGCTTGAGGTGCAGCGTGACGCTCGTGCCCTGCGGCGCGTCCTCGACCGCCTCGATCGTGTACGTGCCCTCGCCGGCGGACTCCCACCTCGTACCCTCGGACTCCCCTGCCTTCCGGGTCGTCAGCGTGACCCGGTCGGCGACCATGAAGGTCGAGTAGAAGCCCACGCCGAACTGGCCGATCAGCTCCGCGTTCTCCTTCGCCTCGCGCAGCTTCGCCAGCACCTCCGCGGTGCCGGACTTGGCGATCGTGCCGATCAGCCGGACGACGTCCTCCCGCGACATGCCGATGCCGTTGTCGCGCACGGTCAGCGTGCGCGCCTCCCGGTCGGCCTCGATCGCGATGTGCAGGTCCGTCGTGTCCGCGCCGAGCTCCTTGTCGACCAGCGACTCCAGGCGCAGCTTGTCGAGGGCGTCGGACGCGTTCGAGATGAGCTCCCGCAGGAAGATGTCCTTGTTCGAGTAGATCGAGTGGACCATCAGCTGCAGCAGCTGGCGCGCCTCGGCCTGAAACTCCAGCGTCTCGGTGCTCATGTGACTCCGTGACTCCTCGGGTCGAATCGGTCGCGGAAAAGTCCCGCAGAAATGAAGAATAAAGCCGATTGTGCGCCGGCCCCGGCACCGGTAGCTTCCCGTGCCGACACGGGGAGGAATCCAATGACGACAGCGTTCCGGGCGCTGATCTCCATCATCATGCTGGCCGGCTTCTACCTGGTGGCGCTGCTGCTGTTCGTGGCCGGCACCGCGCTCGCCATCTGGGTCGGCAGCAACACCAGCGGCACCGCGGCCGCCAAGTTCGGCTTCTTCGTCTTCGCCGCCACGGTGTGGGCCGTCGGCTACGGCACCTGGAAGGCGCTGCGCGCGCAGAACGGCGACCCGCACGGCATCCCGCTCAGCCGGCAGCAGGCGCCGTACCTCTGGGCCACCGTGGACGAGTTGGCGCAGGCGGTCGGCACCCGCACGCCGGACGAGATCTTCCTGGTGCCGGCGGTCAACGCGGCGGTCTCCGAGAAGAGCCGGCTGATGGGCCTGATCGGCGGGCGCCGCACGCTGCAGATCGGCATGCCGCTGTTGCAGACCTTCACGGTGGCGCAGCTGCGCTCCGTGCTCGCGCACGAACTCGGCCACTTCTCCGGCTCGCACACGCGGCTCGCGGCGGTGTCGTACCGGGGCCGGATGGCGATGGGCCGCACCATCGAGCATCTCGGCGCCGGCAACCTGGTCGGCTACGTCTACCGCGGGTACGGCCGACTGTTCCTCCTGGTCGACAACGCGGTCAGCCGCCGCCAGGAGCTGGAGGCCGACCTCGCGTCCGTGCGCGTCGCGGGCCGGGACGCGGCAGCGAGCGCGCTGGAGGAGGTGCGCGTGCTCGCCGCCGCCTTCGACTTCTACCTCTCCCGGTACGTCGGCCCGGGCCTGGACGCCGGCGCCGCGCCGGACGACCTGTTCGCCGGGTTCCGCGAGCTGCTCACCGCGCGCGCGGACGAGATCGCCGCGCTGCGCCAGGCCGAGTTCGAGGAGCGGCAGTCCCGGTGGGACAGCCACCCGCCGATCGGGGTGCGCGTCGCCGCCATCCAGGCCGCGCCCGAGCCCGCGGTCACCCCGGACGACCGGCCCGCCGAGGTGCTGCTCCCCGGCATCGGGCAGGCCGGGCTGGCGCTCCAGCAGCACATCTTCGGCGGCCGGAACCTGACCGTGATGCCCTGGCAGCAGTTCATCGGGCACGGCGCCAGCGGACGCCTGCAGGAGAACATGGACGGCCTGCTCCGCGCGCTGACCCGGGCGGTCGGCACGCCGGTCACCGACGTCGGCGTGGTCCTGGACCAGATCGAGGCCGGCCGGCTGTCCGTGATGGCCGCCGCGATCTTCCCGTCCGCCTCGCCGGAGGAGGCCGCGAAGCTCTTCGCCGACCCGCTCGACGCGCTGTTCTCGCTGGCCGCGGTCCGGTCCGGGGTGGCGCGATGGGATCACTCGTGGACCGGCGCGCCGCGGCTGCTCGACGCGCAGGGCGCGGAGCTGGACCTCGCGCCGGTCGCGCTGCTGGCCGTCGACCCGGGCACGCTGGGCGAGGCGCGGGCCCGGCTGGCCGCGCTGGGCATCGACGTGACCGCCGCGAAGCAGGTGGCCGCCACGGTGCCGCTGCGCCGCGCGTCCGTGCTGGCCGGCGTGATCAACATGAGGGTGGCGGGCGCGCGTACCGATGTGATCGTGCTGGACACCGGCCTGGCGCTGGTCCCGTCGTTCGGCCGGATGACGATGGCGCACAAGATGCGCGGCCGGGTGATGGACTGGGTGCAGAAGGGCGACGCGGAGGCCGTGGTGTCCACGCCCGGCACGCGGTACCTGCCGCTGGAGGAGATCGCCTCGGGCGGGCAGATCCGCACGTTCCCGAAGCGGTTCGAGGTGGTGCTGCGCAGCGGGGAGCGGGTGTACCTGGACTGGTCGTTCCAGGCGGAGGACCAGAACAACGCCTATGCCCGCCTCCGCGAGCTGCTCAAGGCCGCGTCATCCTAAGATCAAGATCATCCGGGGGTACGGCGGGCGCCGCACCCCCGGATGTTTCATGTGAAACAGGGCGGTTCAGCCCTTGATCTGCTGCCGGCCGCTGTTGCCGGACCCGATCTCGATCCGGCGCGGCTTGGCCCGGTCGGACACCGGGATGGTCAGCGTCAGCACGCCGTTGTCGTACACGGCCTCCAGCTTCTCGGTGTTCAGCGTGTCGCCGAGGAACAGCTGCCGGCTGAACACGCCCATCGGCCGCTCGCTGATCACGGACTCGGTGCCGTCCTTGGTGCGGCGCTGCCGCTGCGCCCGCACCTGGAGCACGTTGCGCTCGACGGTCACGTCGATGGAGCCGGGGTCGACGCCCGGCAGGTCGAAGTAGACGTAGAAGGTGTCGCCGTCACGCTCGGCGTCGACGTGCATCACCGCAGGGCGGGCACTGGTGCCGGTCAGCTGCTCGAACACGCGGTCGAGGTCGCGGAACGGGTCGGTACGCAGAAGCATGGTCATCTCCTCCTTGGTGCCCCTTCACCAAAGCCTCGGTCGGGTCCGCTTACTTGAGTGTCCCCGACTCAACTCCCTCTTCAGAGATACAACGCGGCACGGCGGCCGTCAAGCCCTTCGCCCGTCATGAGCTGGTAAGACGCCCGATCATGGAATGCGCCGCGGCCGTGACCAGCGACCGGTCGTAGCTGACCACGAACTCGAACTGCCGATCGCCGTCCGGCCCGGTGTCGCCGAGATCCCGGGCCATCAGCGCCGCCGCGGTATGCGCACCGAGAACCACCACGGTCCACTCGCTCGCCAGCGGATCCTGGATCTCCAGAGCGCCGCCGTGCACGCCCGGCGCCGGCCACCGCGGCATGTCCACGCCCAGCGCCGCCACGAACGGCAACTGCGCCGCCAGCTCCGTGAACCGCCGAATCGTGGACGGCCGGAAGAACTGCACATGCTCGAACGCCGCGAACAGCACCGGCGGCACCGGCGCCTGCAACGCCATCAGCTCCAGCGTCTTCGACAGCGGCACCAGCAGATGCTTCGGCGCATGCCGGATATGCCGCCCCGAGCCGATCAGCTCATACGGAGTCGCACACAGCGCCGCGCCGATCGGCCGGCCCGCGAACCGCTCCGGCCGGAACGTCGACGGCGTGAACCGCCGCTCCCCACGGCTCCACAACCAGCCCTGCCCGAGCGTGGCACCCAGCACCAGCGCGCGCGTCAAATCCTCGGCCGTCTCGATCCCCTCCGCAACCACCTCCGCACCGGTCTGCTCCGCGTACGCCCGGACCGCCCCCGCGACCACCACCGTCTCCGGATCCTTGACCGTGCGCAGCAGCTTCAGATCGAGCTTCACCACCTCCGGCCGCAGCAGCGGAATGAACGCCAGCGACTCCGGATGCACCCCCACGTCGTCCAGCGCGATCGCGCAGCCGGCCGCGCGCAGCTGCTCGGCCCCGGTCAGCACCGCCGCGAGATCCTCCGCCAGCGCGCGCTCGGTAATCTCGACCACCACCTGCACGTGCGGGGCACGGGTGGCGAGCGCCTCCAGCACGAGGTCGAGCCGCTGAGTCAGGGTGGTCGGCTCAAGGTTGACGAACAGCGTCACAGGGCGGCCCTGCGACAACTCCTTCGCGTCCGTCAGCGACGCGCGCAGGGAGGCGCGCTCCAGATCCGCGAGCCGGCCGGCGGCCCGGGCCGCGTCCAGCAAGGCCATCGGGGAGCGCAGGGCCGAGTCCTCCGGCCCGCGGAGCAGCGCCTCGAAGGCCAGCACCGCACCGGTGTCCAGATCGACGAACGGCTGGTACACGCAGTGCACACCACCACCGGCCAGCACCTCATCGACCCCGGCTGTCGCGCCGTCCCGCGTGTCCATGAACCCCATAACGATCCATTCGGCACCCCAGCCGCTCTGCTGAGCCCCTCACCCCAAGCGTCGCGTGCCGCCCATGCCACGGCGAAGCCCCGATATCCGGTCATGCGGCGACGCGGCCAGCATGGGGATGGCCGGGTCGTGATAGTCGTGGACCTCGACGCGGTCCTTGTGCCCTGCGGGAGGCCGAGAAGGGGCCGGCGTTCGGCATCCTGATCAACAGCCGGTACAGCAGGCACTACCTCGGTCTTCCAGGCTCGGGGATCGCTTCTGCCGCCGCGACGGCGAAAGCTCGGTGGTGTCAGCTCCACAGCACGCCGCAGGGAGAGCCCGATGCCGAGTACCTCGACCGCTGCCGTACCGTCCCCCGCCCGATCACCGAAGCGCCGCCGTGTGGTCGTATCGCTTGCCGCCGCCGGCGGGATCGCGCTGAGCAGCATTTTCGCGGCGCCCGTGGCGCACGCGGAATTGACCGGCGGCCATCGCTCGGACACCGTCCAGCAGAGCGCGGACAGGCTGGTCAAAGACGCCCAGTTCCCCGGCGCGCTGATCTCGGTACGCGAGCCCGGCGGCCGGGTCCAGAACTACACGGCCGGCGTCGCGGACCTCAAGACGAAGACGAAGATGCCGGTCGACGGCCGCATCCGGATCGGCAGCAACACCAAGATGTTCACCTCCACGGTGCTGCTCCAGCTCGTCGGTGAAGGCAAGGTCAAGCTCGACGAGCCGGTCGAGACGTACCTGCCCGGCCTCGTCCGGGGGCCCGGCATCGACGGCAAGAAGATCACTGTTCGCCACCTGCTGCAGCAGACCAGCGGACTGCAAGACTACGACGACGTGATCTTCGAGGACTTCCTCAACGCGCTCGGCACGTTCTACGAGCCGCACGACCTACTGGACATCGCGCTCGCCCGCCAGCCCGAGTCCGCACCGGGTGAGAAGTTCGCCTACTCGAACACCAACTACATTCTGGCCGGCCTGATCGTGCAGAAGGTGACCGGGCGGCCGGTCGCCGAACAGATCACCAAGCGCGTCATCGAACCGCTTCGCCTGCGGGACACCTATTGGCCGGCCGAGGGAGACAAGACGATCCGGGGCACCCACCCGCGCGGCTACTTCCCGGCCAACGACGGCAAACCGCCGGTCGACATCACCGAGTCGGAGGCCTCGCCCGCCTGGTCCGCCGGTGCCCTGATCGGCACGCCGAGCGACATCAACCGATTCCTCACCGGGCTGCTCGGCGGCAAGCTGCTCAAGCCGGCCCAGCTGGCGGAGATGAAGAAGACGGTGGACGCCCCCGGCTTCGACACCGTGGGCGGCTCGCGCTACGGCCTCGGCATCGCCACCTTCAAACTAAGCTGCGGCGGCTTCTCCTGGGGCCACGGCGGCATCGCGCCCGGGTACGTCTCCCAGGTCGGCATCACGTCCTCCGGCAAAACCGCCACGGTCGCCGTGACCTCGCTGATCGGATCCGAGGAGCAGGCCGCGGCCATCGACAAGGCGCTGGACGCCGCGCTCTGCAGCTGATCCAGCCCTATCCCTGGTGCCGCCCGCCGCTTGGCGCGGGCGGCACCGTCCAGATCCGGCACGCCCGCGGCAACCGCAACGACATCATCCAACTGCTGCCATTCTCGCCAGTCGTGGCTGAGCGGGGACTGCCCGGGTTTAGTTGCCTCGCGGATTGAGTGGTTCAGACCGCGGTCGCGCGCCTGTTAACTGGCTCAAATTCGATCGGGGCGAGCCGGCCAAGCCGGTAGCGACCGGGAGCTCATGACGCCGTTGCCGACGGCGTAGGTGCAGTAGCCCTGCCAGCGCTGTTCGTGGGTGAGGTCAGTCGGCCTGGACGACGATGCCGGTCCTTGGTCGTGGCCGCCGCGGCGAGATACCGCGGATGCGCGGCATCGGCGTGCCGAGGTCGTCGACGCCGGGCGTCGCCGTGACGTACGACGTGCCGTAGCCGAGCGCGGCCCGGTGAATCGCGGACCACCGAGCGTCCCAGGCCGTTGGCCTGCCACCAACGCCACGCCGGCGCCTGAGCGCTGAAATCCAACCGCCGGTACCCCTCGATGTAGCACGCCGTTGACGACCTGGGGCAGCAGATTCGTCCGTAAGCGTTCGGCGAGCAGCTTGTATTCGGTGGTCGCGGTCTTCGGCATGTACGGGCCGTCGTGGTCACCGCGCAGGTACCGGTCGATACGGTCAAGGCAGGCCCGCTCACTGCGAAACCTGGACAAGATCGACCTAGCTATAGCCGCGGCATCCGATTGACTGAGTGGCACTCTTCACTACCTCGGATACATTGAGAGAATGCCGAGCGAGCACACCCGACGGACACGGCCCGGCGGACCGCCTCCGATGGATCTTGGCCCCATCATCTGGGCGGCCGAGAACGCAAAAGACATTGCCGTGTACGTAGGCAGTTCGATCGTTGCCGGCGTGGCGGCAATTCTGCCTACGAATATCTGCGCGCCGCACTAGCCCGCAGGTGGGCGCGAACTGGTAAGTCCACTCCGGCCGACCACAACGACGTAGTCGCTTTCGCCATATCTGCGGTCCACGAGAGGTGCGGACAACTCGGCATATCGCGGCCATCCAATGACACTCTCCGTGAGGTAAAAGCCGCCCGCAACGCGGACGATTCCTGGACTGTCGATCTCGACTGGGGAGCCGTGGCTGCGAATTTGATCATCAGGCAGGACCCTGAGGGACTTCCCTACGAGAAGGTCCATTTCGTCAAGCATCCCGAGCTCTAAAGTGCCCACACTCCTCCCAGAGCGTTCGCGCTTGCTGGAGCCGGCGGCGAGCACGTCGGCGCGGGCGAGAGGGGCGAGCACCGGGGCGGCGAGCGCGTTGACTTTCCGCGGGGACTCGCGGTGTTCCTTGCCGAACGACACGCCCAGCGGCTTGGCCGGCGGCGGGCGTTGAGCACGTGTCGGCGGATGACCGATGTGGCGCAGGGTCTTGTCGACGATCGCAGCGTTCATGCTCTCGGTGCCGCGGCTGCTGAAGTCGCCCGTGCGGGCGCGCATGTCCCAGCCGACCGCCGAGCGCGGGGGGCGAGCACCTGCACAACGCGTCGCGGTAGCGCTCGCTCCACACGTCGATGTATGACTTCCAGCCGTACACATCGGCGAACATGGCGACGACGTGGTACCGGCCGAACACGTGGCCGCACACGTCGTCGACGAGCTCGCGCTGCACCTCCCAGCCGTCGCCGGCCGGACCGTCCGGGCCTTCCCAGACCGCGGCCAGGTCGAGCAGGCCGTCGCTGATGCGGCACAGTATGAGCGCGGTCGCGTCGTCGGAGCGGGAGCCGTCGAAGCCGACCGCGACGGTCTCGCCCGGGGCGATGAGGTCATCGACGGCGCACGCGTCCCATTCCGGGGCGGTGATCCATGCGTCCTCGGCCGCCACGATCTGATTGAGGTAGAAGCGGCGCGCCTCGCTCGGCAGGGTGATCGGGTCGTAGATCTCCTCCACGAGCCGGTCCAGGTCGGCCCACGTGCTGTCGCCGTACGCGGGTGCCAGGCCGGCGCGCAGGCTCACGGGGTCTGCCATGTCGGTCTCGGGTGGAGCCTCGCGGGAGTCGTAGCCCGCTGGTGCGGCCCTCGGCCATCCCCTGCCACGCCTCGTAGGACTACTCCGCGACGGAGTCCAAGCCGGGCTCGTGGGCGTTGGTCAGCTCGACCAGGCGGGCCGCGCCGTCGCGGGACTTGCCGAGGTTGCGCCGGATGACTCTCGCCATCGCGTGCCCCTCGTTGTTCGCCATCCACTGCTGCGCCTCCCCGGCGATCACCAGGGCTGGCCGGCCACCCTCCAACGCGCGGCCTCGGTGGTGATCAGGTCGTTCATCGCTGACCACAGGGCGGCGAGCATCTGCGCGGAGACCCGCCCGGAGTGGAGGTGTCGGGTCAGGTCGAATGCGATCAACTTTGCAGCGGCCCAGTCGGACGGCTCGTAGAACACGGCCTGCCCGGACTCGGCCAGAGACCGATACCAGTGCGCGGCGACCTGGTGGGCGGGGAAGTCGAGCGGCGGCTGCTCCACCGGCGCGCGGGGCGGCCACGACGGTGGCCGGGTCGGACTTGTTGCGCCGGCGGCGCTGAGCGTCGCGCTTCGGCACCGGGCCACTGGTACCCATCCGATCACCCCCTTCCGGCGTCAGGTCCAGCAGGCGCCGTTGTCACAGGTGATGTCGTCGGCCGGGGAGTCGAACCCGGGAAGTATGTCGGGCGCCGGCGGTATCGCCTCGGCCAGAGGCCGGGCGTAGCGGGTCAGCCAGACCGAGTCGCGGCCAAGCTCGGCGCAGCGCGCGTTGAGCGAGTCCTCGAGGTGGCATGCGCGCGCGAACAACTCCGGGTCGTCGCGCCGGCGCTCGGCTCACGTCGCCGGCCGTGTGAACGGGCAGAACCAGCACGCCGACTTGCCCGGGACAGGTAGGCCGGCCTCCCGGATGATCCGCAGGCACGCCGACCGGTCCAGGCGCAGATCCAGCAGCGGATACGTCACCCGCTCGTAGCGGTGCTCACGCCGGTTGTGCACGCGGTGCAACTCGTCGAGCGAGATCCCCACCGCCACCGTCGCCGGCCGCGCTGGCGTCGCGCCGTTCTCCCGCAACCACCCGGCCAACACCTTGATCTTGAAATCCGCCGTACAGCTCCGGGTGCCCGGAGCACCGTTCGACATCCGAACCGATATCGGCAACGACCGCGAGCCGGCCCGGGTTAGCCGACCGCACAGCGTCTCCGTCGTCCCGTCACGGCGGGTCCGCCGGCGCTCGACCAGCTCGATACCGTGCCGGCGCGCGTACGGGCCGGCCACGTCGCGTATGTAGGCGAGGGTCGACGGATGCTCGGAGTCGGCGCCCACATTGGCGAACACGAGCGTACGGAAGTCGATGCGGTCAGCCGCGGCGAGCGCCAAGAGCGCGGTCGACTGCACACCGCCGCCGTAGGAGACCACTCGGAGCGTGGACACGCTGACCCCCTTACCGTCTTACTGACAGGTTCTGGTCAGGGGGTTTGTGTGTGGCGGCTAGCGTCAATGGGATGGACGGATGGGCTCTTGTCGTCTCCATTGCGGCGCTCGGGATTTCGATCCTGGCGGCTTGGTATACGCGAGAGACGGCGCGACGTGACCGCGAGCGTCGGCATGACGAACTTGCCCCACGGTTCCGCCTGACCTGCCGACCTTGGGGCTCCGGTATGCAGACGCTACGGCTGGGCGTAACACTGATCGGGCCACCGTCGCTTCGACGACTGCACGCCTTCCAGCTCTCGATTCGAGACCCGAATCCCCATCGCGGCGGACCGAAGCCCGAGGACGGCGGGCCGGTGTGGTCTCCGTACAAGTTGCAGCCTCACGCCGGCCCGATCTTCAATCCACCGCACGACCCGGGAGCCGATTCGGCCGGTGTGACGTGCCCAACCAGCGGGATGGCGCAAGGCCAGGAGTTGGTATTCCAGCTCATCCCAACCACGCCAGCCCGTGAGGGGCAGACCGACGAAGCCTGGCGCGCGGAAATCGGCACGGTAGTCCGTTTCACATTTGAGTCTCGGCATAAAGACTGGGAGCAGGCTTGGATTCTCACGCCGGAAATCGACGTGGGGGCGGGCGGCGAGGAGCTAGCAGGACTCCACCAGCGCGAGATTCGAGCGGATTTTCCCTAAATGCGAGTGGTTGATCGGGGTTGCTTCTTGATCGACTGGCTTCAGCACAAACGATCGGATAGCTTGCTGCTCACTCGACAGTGCAGTCGAGCAACGTTCGCATTGGAGTATCGATGGAAACCGAAGACAAGCGGAAGCTGCGTACAGCCTTTATGAACTGGCTGTTCGAGGTGACCGGCGGTAGCGAATCGGAAGGGATGCACGCTGCGGGCTTTAAGGTCCCGGATGGCTGGACCGGGGCGCAGCCAAACGAGAATGATGTCTGGGACGCGCTGAAGTTCCTAGAAGGCGAGCGGCTCATTCGCGCGCATTGGCCGTTGGGTGGACTGCCGACCGTTATGCTGACGCACCGCGGCATCCGCGAGATGGAAAAGGCGATCGAGGAGCCGAAGAAGAGAACCGAGCACTTCGTTCCGCTGATCAATATCATGCACGTCGGGACGATCGTTGGCTCGCAGATCTCGCAAGGGAGTCCTGGGGCTCACCAGTCCGGCACGTTCAACGTCAATCAGCGCGAGAGCGCCGAGAGCTTCGTCGCCGCCGTGCGCAAGATTCTCGACGAGAACGAGGTCGATCCGACGGTCAAACGCCGCACAGAGCGGGACCTGACGATGATGAACGATGAGCTTGCCGAGGCAGAGCCCCGGTGGCGGATTCTTCGCACCATGGCCGAATCCGTCAGTGACGCTCTCGTCAAGGCCGTTGGGACTTCCGTAGCGGGTGAGCTTCTCAGCTCATGGCCGATTTGAGCTGCGGGTAGTCAGCAGATACTTCACTCTGCGTGTAAGCCGGCAAGCCGTAAACCCGTACAGGATCCCAGGTGCTATGACGTTCCGGTGTCGGCGCCCTCAGAAGGACGTCGGGGTGGCGGGCGTTGGCGTTCCGCCAGCGCAGGTATTTGTGTAGTTGGCGGCTTTGGGCGGTGTGGTTGGGGTGGTTGGAGCCGGCCATGACGAACGTGCGGAGCGGTCCGAACTGGGCCTCGATCGGGTTGGCCCAGGACGCGCTGGTCGGCGTCAGGCACAACTCGACCTTGTTCCGGGCCACCCATGCGCGGATCTTCGCGGTCTTGTTCGCCGAGAGGTTGTCGAGGATTACGTAGATCGGTGCGCCGTCCGGCCGCGCGGCTCGGATCGATTTCAGTGCGGCGAGGCTGTGGTCTGCGCCTTTGCGGTGGCGAACGACTCCCCAGAGCTAATCGTCGCCGAGGCTGTAGCAGCCGTGGAAGTAGCGGATGCCGTGCGTGCGGTGATAGGTGGCAGGCAGCCGGCCAGGCTCACCGGCCAGCGCCCATCTCGCTCCCTGCTGCGGCCGGATCGCCAGCGGCCCGAACTGGTCGAAGGCGAAACATCGGTCCGGGAATGCGTTCGTGACGTGCTCTATCCGGCCGAGTTTCGCGTCGAAGTCAGGGTCAGTCGATTCCTTCCAGGTCCTCGTCCGCTGCCAGGACACGTCGTTGGCGTGCAAGAGCTGCCGGAGTCGTTCCGGGCTGAGGACCACTCGCCGGTTGCTGTCCCGGCCAGCGAGGTAATCGGCAAGTTTCCGCAGGCTCCAGCGGGTGAAAGGCCGGCCGAGCCGACGCGGATGAGATGTGGCCGTCGCGACGATGAATGCCTCATCGTCTTCACTGATCTGGCGGGGACGGCCGCCCGCCCACTGAGGGTTTAAGCAGGCCAAGCCCATCTGGTTGAACATGTGGATCACATCCCGGACCGTGTCCTCGTGCGCGGCGACCAGCCGGGCGATCGCCGGGACCGGCGTCCCGGACGCCGACGCCATGATGATCAACGCCCGACGCACCCGGACCGAGTCGTGTTTGCCGCGCCGGACGAGTTGTTGCAGCCTGCGGCCCTCGTCCTGGGTCAACCGCCGTGCCCGTAACGGCTCGGCCACCCCACACCACCCACCCTCATCAACAACAATGCTGACGAGACTGCCCTCGGTCTACCGCCAGGCGGCGCAAGCCGCCCGGCGTGTCTCAGACCCGGTGAACGTTCGTGGACAGCCCACTAGCCACGGCGCGAAGGCCCAGACGCCACGACTTGACATTGCCAGGCAACAGAGCGCGGATATCTAGGACATACAACTCAGGCAAAATTCGCGAAGCCGTAATCCGGGCCATAACGAACCACGGACCTGTCGGTTGATCTTGTGCGGACTTGTGCCTGGCACGGAAGTTCGCACAGTCGCGCCAACCAGTCTGAAGGCATCGAGGTCAATCGAATGTTCAGTCCACGCAGCGAGCAACCTTCCCGGCCGCGCTCGGACGAAACCGCGACGGCCGCTGACCGCTCTACTGTCTCTCCCTCGAGAGGTCACCCTCGCCAGGTGTATACCCTTCCTCCATCATCAAGTTGGCTAGAGGCAGCATCCGCTGGCCTCATCGCCCGTGGAGGTACGGACAAGATGCCGAACGAGCGCACAACGGAAGACATCGTCCGGGAGCACCTCAAGCGGACCGCGACTGAGGGCCAGCAGGTCGACGAGCAGACGTCAGGACTACCTCGGATCAAGCAAGCACTTGCCGCAGCCAGTAAGGCCGGCGCCGGGGCAGGTAAGCCCGAGTTCATCATCACATTTCCCACGGAGGCGCCGGACCTCGTCATCGTGGTCGAATGCAAAGCTGACGTTAGAAAGCACGAAAGTTCAGATAGATCAAAGCCCGCCGAGTATGCCGTGGATGGCGTTCTTCACTACTCACGCCACCTGGCTAGCTACTACGATGTCATCGCCTTGGCTGTCAGCGGGACCACTAATGACCAACTTCAGGTGTCCACTTTTAGGCAGCTTAAAGGAAGCCCTCAACCTGAACTGCTGCAGTCTCCGCATGGAACACCAACGTCCCTGATACCAGTCCGCGATTACATCGACTTGCTCACGTTTGACCCGGCCGTGAAGGCAAGGACCGAAGCGGAGTTGATCGCCTTCAGTCGTGACCTCCACAACTATATGCGGGACTATGCCAAGCTTTCTGAATCCGAGAAGCCACTCGTCGTTTCGGGAATCCTTCTAGCCTTAAGAGATGATGCATTTTCCCGAACATGGAGCCGACTTAAGGCGCGACACTTGGCTACGGAGCTCTATGCTGCTATCGAGCGCGTAGCCATTGATGCCGACATTCCAGAAAAGAAGCGAGTGACTATGCTCGCGCCATACCAGTTTGTGAAGACACACCCGGAACTTACCCGCCAGAATAGTCAAGGTGAAACCCCGCTTAACCGCCTGATTGGTGACATCGATCGCCATGTTCGGCCCTTCCTCCAGGCTTACCATGATGTAGATGTAATCGGTCAATTCTACGGCGAGTTTCTCCGGTACACGGGCGGAGACAAAAAGGGCCTTGGAATCGTCCTCACCCCACGGCATTTGACTGAGCTTTTTGTTCGGATCGCCAACGTAAGCCCTCTCGATACAGTTGTGGATACATGCGCCGGCACTGGCGGATTCCTTATTTCTGCGATGATGGAGATGGACCGCCGAGCGGGAGCAGACATGGAACGACGAATTGAAATCCGCAGACGGCAACTTGTGGGTGTCGAGCAACAGCCGCATATGTTCGCCCTAGCTGCTTCAAACATGATCCTTCGAGGTGATGGTAAAGCGAATCTCTACCAGGCATCTTGCTTCGATGCCGATGTAGTCGCTTTGCTGAAAAACTCCGAGGGAAATCATCGCCGACCAACTATCGGGTTGATCAATCCTCCTTTTTCCCAGAAGGGCGAGGGCCTCCATGAACTAAACTTTGTACTCCAACTGCTCGACATACTTGCACCCGGCGGGACCGCGGTGGTCGTGCTTCCCATGTCATGCGCAATTGAACCGCATCCCGTGAAGAAGACTCTGCTGGAAAGACATACCCTTGTTGCACAAATGTCTTTGCCGAACGACCTCTTTCACCCCGTGGGCGTCATCACCTGTGCCATGGTTTTCAAAGCGCACGAGCCACATCAATACTCGCCGCAGCCCACCTGGTTCGGCTACTGGAAGGACGACGGCTTCGTCAAGACAAAGGACCGGGGCCGCATCGACCTTAACGGGAAGTGGTCCGCCACCGCGGATAGTTGGGTGGCCGCGTACCATGCAAAATTAGTGCAGCCCGGCCTGAGCATAGCCCGCAAAGTTGATCACAAAGACGAGTGGTGCGCTGAGGCATACATGGAGACCGACTACTCAACTATATCGCGTAGCGATTTTGAGGCATCCTTGAGAAATTATGCGATCTTCCGCCTCGTTCACGGCGGCCCCGAAAGCGCAGACCACGAAGGCCAGGACTAGGCAATGTACGTACCTCTTTCGGAACACTTTTTGATTGAGTACGGGACATCCTTGGCGCTCAACAAGCTGACGATGTCAGACGGTGACAGCGGCATCGCTTTTGTTTCCCGAACCGCCAAAAACAATGGTGTGTCCGCCTGGGTCGAGAAATTGCCTGCAACGCCGCCCCTGCCAGCTGGCCTTCTAACCGTCTCTCTGCGCTCCCGGAACCACGCTCTCGCCACTTTTGTTCAACCCCGCGACTTTTACACAGGATTTCACGTATTTGTGCTACGCCCAAGGCATGCGATGTCAATCAATGAAAAGATCTGGTGGGCGCAATGCATCGAACACAACCGATATCGTTACAATTTCGGACGGCAGGCCAACAGGAGTTTGGCTGATCTTTTGGTACCCAATTCGGCACCAGAATGGGTTAGCCTAGTTGTCCCTCCGCGTTTAACGTCAACCTCGACGGAGGACCTAGCCGACCTGAATCAGGTGCCATGGTCGAAGATTTCTCTGACCGACGTATTTGACATCAAACGCGGCAGCGGTGGCACCACCCGAGATCTACGCGAGGGCGCCACTCCCTTTGTAAGCGCAATCGCTCACTCGAATGGCATCTCCGCCCGCGTTGACCGGCTGGCCGCTCACCCAGCAGGTTCCATCTCGGTCGTCAGCAACGGCAACGGCGGGATGGGTTTCGCCTTCTACCAACCTGAGGCCTTCGTGGCCTCAGGTGATGTCTCCGTACTGGAACCTCACGAGCCGTTAACAGTAGGCGCGGCACTCTTCATATGTACCGTCATCAAGAACGAGCGGTACAGGTGGCACTTCAACCGAAAATGGACTACTTCGCGCCTAAAAGATTCTGGGATCTATCTACCAGTCGATGGTAACGGAAAGCCGTATTGGGCATTAATGGAGAAGTACATGCGCTCATTGCCCTTGGCGGATCTAGCGTTAGAATAGTGTTAGCGCCGGCCGGACAAAGCGGGCGCAATGGCAGCCTGCGAGGAAGTTGCGATCCAGAAAGGCCGCGCCATCGAGGGGCCCTTCTCGAGGCTCGTAGGCTGGCTCCGCTGGTACGCCCACGCCGTCGCGCTTGCTCCGTAGGACAGACTTAAGGTTGTCCCGTGCGCCGGCACGCAGATGCAGTGCGGGTCGCCACTGATACCGGGGGTGTGTCGGGCGCCAGGCCCCGCCGTGGCCGGCACGGCAGCGGCATTCCGGGCGGCTGTCGACCAACAGCGGCGGGGGGACGATCGCCGAAGGCGGGCCGGAGGAGTCAGCCACCGAGCTCGTCATGCGAATCTTCGAGCGTCTTCACCACGTGGGTCAGGTGGTGTGCCGTAGCCCAGGCTCGGCCATCCTGCCGCGTTCCCGGGGCCGCCGACCATGGCGGTTCGTTGCGCGATCTCGGCATCACCCCCGGCAGCCCGGTTTCCCCGTCGCACGGACTCGTCACAGGCGACGGTCAGAAAGGGAAGCGTTCGGCTGCCAACAGCAACGCGAGATCCTGACTGCGGTCAGGGCCTCGGCGCTCCCCTGGCACCCGAACCAGACAACAGTGGCAATGTCCGCTCCCCTTGCCGGTCACATACAGCCCGGTCTCGATCTTGTCGCGTCCGCTAGCTGTAGCTGGATACTCTTGCACGGGCACTCGTAATAATGGGCAGCCTGCTGATTCGCACAGTTGATCTTAAGTAGGCAGGGAGGCTCTGTGCAGCTGAGTAGGGTGCACATCCGAAACTTTCGGAACTTCGCCAACCTCAAGATCGACCCGTTCCCGAATCCCGCGGTGATCGTCGGTGAAAACGGCGTCGGGAAGAGCAATCTGTTGTTCGCTCTGAGGCTGGTCTTGGACCCCGACTTCCCTGACCGGCGTCGGTGGCTACAACCGGACGACATCCATGACGGCGGCCCACCGATGACGGACGATGCCGAGGTCTCGGTCCAATTCGAGCTGACCGATTTCGACGAGGGCGACGACGCACGAAGCGAACTCGACGGAGCGATCGTCGACACGGATCCCTTGGTGGCACGGCTGACCTATCTCTTCAAGCCGAAGACCTCATTGGCAGCGGTGCTGGGCACCGCAGCGAGGCCGCCGCTGACGCCGGATGACTATCAGTGGACGATCTATGGCGCCGACGATCCGTCCAACGCGATGCTGGCCGCCAAACGCTACGCGGCCTTGTCGGTGCTGCCCCCGCTCCGCGATGCCGAGGGAGACCTCGACCGACCCGAGCGCAGCCCGCTCACCCGGCTGCTTCGAGAGCTGCCCCCATCGGACGCGAATCTCGGCGATGCGTTGCGCGCGATGCAGGCGGCCCGCGACAAACTGGGCCGGGATCCGAACTTACGAAAAGTTCGAGGCATGATCCATGACCGCATTGCCGATATGGCCGGTCCGCAGCTTGTCCTGGCCCCGTCGCTGGCGTTCGCCGGCCGCCAGGAGGACTTGATACAGCAAGGGCAACCCGCAGTCACCGTCGGCACTCCACCACCTGCGCACCACCTTGCGCGCGGCGCTGAACCTAGCCGTACGCGAGGAGCTGATCGCATCGAACCCGGCCCGGCACGTCGAGATCGTCGGCTACCGGCGCCCGCACGCCCAGGTCTGGACGGAAGGCCGCGTCGAGCAGTGGGAGCTCACCGGGGAACACCCGACGGTCGCCGTGTGGATCGCCGCACAACTCGCGTCGTTCTTAGAGGGCGTCGTCGAGGACTCCCTGTTCGCGTTCTGGTGGCTCGCGGCGCTACGCGGGCTGCGCCGCGGCGAGCTCTGCGGGCTGCGATGGGCGGCTGTCGACCTTGACCGCGGACTGCTGTTCGTCGAACGCCAGCGCACCACCGCCGGCTACACCGTCATCGAAGGCGAACCCAAGACCGCCGCCGGCCGCCGGGCCGTCGCCCTGGACAAGCACACCGTCACGATCCTGCGTCCACACCGCAGCCGCCAGCTCACCCACCGAGACAACGCCACGGCAACAACCAGGTATGGATCGACTCCGGCTACGTCTTCACCCGCAAGGACGGCGAATCGATCAACCCGAGCTACGCCACCACCCGGTTCCGGAAACTCACCAACCGCGCTGGCCTACCCCCGGTCCGGCTCCACGACCTCCGCCACGGCGCCGCCTCCCTCGCCCACGAAGCCGGCGCGGACCTCAAGACGCTCCAGGACCTGCTCGGGCACTCCAGCATCGTGGTCACCGCCGACACCTACACCAGCGTCCTACCCGATTCCCAGCGCCGCTGCGCCGACGCCACCGCCGCCCTGGTCCTGGCCGCGGCCCGGCATACCCGCAAACGCATCAAGGAAAAGGCCGCCAAGAACCGGTCAGCGGGGCGCGGCGAAGAAGAGACACCTTCGGAGGAACGGCCCACCGGCAAGAAGCGAAGCCACAGGTCACGCAGCCGCCGCCACCCGTTCCGCCACGTAAAGTGACGACACCCATGTGCCACCCACACGCCACCCAACCTGCACAAAGGCTGGACAACGAAAAAGGCCCGAACTGCGTTTCCGCAGCTCAGGCCTTAAACGAAGAAGTGCGCCCGAAGGGACTCGAACCCCTAACCTTCTGATCCGTAGCACGTTTCCGCAGGTCCAGGCCGAGTACATGAGCTGAGCGCCTCGCCGATCGATAGCCGCCACTCGGACGTGCTGATGCGGTCGCGCCCGTGCTGAAACGGTCGCCGACATCCGATCACCACCGGATCACCACGCGACGCCATCACGCTGCGTAGGAACCGCTTAATCAGTACGGCTCAAGCGAAGAGCCAAGGCCCCCTGCCGCCGAGGCTACTGCGTCATGACATCCCGCCGTTGCGACATGCGATCACCTACGGATCACCATCCTCGACGCGGCTGCGACCCATCACCCCGAGCCGCCGCCGAGGACAGTAACCCTGAAGGAAGGCATCCGATCCATAGATCAGACCGCCTGATCACTCGCCGCTTGACCGTAGGAGTTGTCACCCCTGGTCCCGCAGCTCTTCGAGGCTGATGCCGAGGGCCGTCGCCAGGGACAAGACGGTGAAGTAGCCGGGCTCGATCACATGTCCTCGTTCGATCTTTCTGAGCGTTGACACAGCGACCTGTGCAAGAGCTGCGAGCTGCTCCTGGGTCATTCCATGCTCGTCACGCAACGAGCGCAGCCTCGTTCCGAGCCGCTTCGCTTCCTCACGGAACCGGCTCTCCTCTCGCTTCGCGCGCCCCGCTGGCATGTCAACCAGCGTAGTGATAAATTTTGAGCGGTCAAGATTTATCACTTAGGCCCTCAGTCGCGGACGAGGCGCTTTCGCGTCGCTACAGGGGTCAGCTCGACGGCTCCTCGTCAGGCAGGATGGACCCAGGGGAACCGGACAGCGGCAAGCGAAGGGCGGGTGTGAGGCTCACGTGGCAACGGCAGACCAAGTGAAAGCACTCGTCAAGAGCCATGGCGAGGGCGACAGCGCACGCTTCTACTCTGTGGCGTTGCAGGTAGCCGCAAGTGCAGCGCGTAGCGGGCAAGGCCGATTCGCTCAGGAGCTACGCGACCTCGTGGACGGCCTTCAAACCCGGCCAAGTCGTATCACTAATGCTGGTCGACCGGTTCCTGTTGCCCGTCCGCGAGGTGAGCTCGCCGACCTTCTGACCGTCGCATATCCCGATAGCCGACTCGCGGACTTGTGTCTTGAGGATGGTGTGCGGCAGCGGCTAGATCGGGCGTTGCTCGAGCAGCGTCAGCAAGACCGCCTCCGGGAGCGAGGTTTTCATCCGCTGCGTCGGCTATTGCTGCTCGGCCCTCCCGGGACCGGCAAGACGATGACCGCCAACGTGCTCGCCGGTGAGCTGCGCCTGCCCTTGTTCACCATCCGGCTTGACGGCCTGATCACGAAGATGATGGGCGAGACGGCCGCCAAGTTGCGCCTAGTCTTCGACGCCCTGGCGGAGACGCGCGGGGTGTACTTGTTCGACGAATTGGACGCCCTAGCCGGCGAACGCACGCTGGGCAACGACGTCGGGGAAATCCGGCGAGTCCTCAACTCGTTCCTTCAGTTCCTCGACCAGCCCGACTCGCCAAGTCTCTTAATCGGCGCGTCGAATCACCCGCAGCTACTCGACCGGGCACTGTTCCGACGATTCGATCTGGTAGTGGACTACCCACTACCAACACGCGACGTCGCCCGAGCGGTCATTCGCAACCGATTGGCTACGATGAGTCCGCGGCGTTGGGCGTGGGAACGAGTTGACGAGGCTGCAGCCGGCCTGAGCCACGCAGAGATCACCGTCGCCTGCGAGTTGGCAGCGAAGGAGGCCATCCTGTCCGAGCAGCAGCACGTCACGATCGCCTCGCTGATCGTCGCACTGAAAGAACGGCGACGCGCAGCGCCTGGCGTCCGATAACCCATGCAACCTCGCAACCGCGTACATCTCATCCTCCGCGCCCGCGCATCCGCCGAGCCGTATACCCGTCCCCCGGGCGGCGGGGGAGGCGCACAAATTCCTGCCCCGACGGACCGGCAGTCGCACATCCAGCACCTCCGCGACCAACTTGAGGAAGTCGAAGCCACCGCCGCCAGTTCCCGCACTGATCGGCCCTACGCCGTCGACGGCGCTATTGACGGCGTCTACCTGGGGTTCGACAGCTTCCCGGGCATTCATCTGGCTCTCGAATCACTCGATCCACGCGCCGGTCGGCAGCACCCTGAACTCATTTCCGTCCAGGAGGTCGCCACTGCATCAGGCGTAGTGGAGCACGCGACGGTGTTCGTGCCCGACGGAACAATGGGATACTTCATCTCGCGGCTGCAGGAATACGCAGAGACAGCGGCACAAGACAACCCCCGCCATCGCAACCTCATCGACCGCATCCACCAGATCAGTCTGGCGACGATCGAAACGCTATGGACTGATCCACCTGGTGAGTTCCCCGAACCGACCACCGTGGTGTGGTGGGAGGTCTGGCTACGCCGACGCGATGGCGAAGAGCTGACTCGGTTCAGACACTTCGCTTCCCAGGCCGATATCCAGGTCAGCGGGCAAACGCTCGGCTTCGGTGAACGCGTCGTCGTCTTGGCCCACGCTACGGCAGAGCAACTCGCCGGGGCCCTTGACGTCCTCGACGATCTTGCTGAGCTCCGTCGTGCGCACGAGCTGACACCGATCATTGCGTTGGAGCCCGCCGCTGAGCAGGCCGACTGGGTCACACAACTGGCGACGAGAACCCGACCAGCCGACACGGATGCTCCCACGGTCTGCGTTCTCGATACCGGAGTACACCGCACCCACCCGCTGCTCGCGGGCTCGCTATCGGAATCCGACAGCCACGCCAGCGACGCCAGCTGGGGCATCCATGATCACGACGGGCACGGCACCGAAATGGCCGGCCTGGCGCTGTACGGGCCGTTCGGCGACGAACTCCTTTCGAACCGCGAGATTCGACTCCGCCATCGACTCGAGTCCGTGAAACTGCGGCCGCCACCACCGCGGTTTAACCCGCCAGAGCTCTACGCCGCCGTCACCGCCACTGCAACCAGCCGGGTCGAGATCGCCGCACCCGAGAGACGGCGGGTCTTCTCGCTGGCCATGACCGCCAGCGACTCCACCGGGCCCGACGGAGCCTCTGCAATCATGATCGGCCAGCCGACATCCTGGTCCGCGTCCATCGACGCACTGGCCGCGGGCCGATCCGTCGCCACAACCAGCGAAGGGCTGGTCTTCGTCGAGGCACCAGACAACGACGGACGCCGACTGTTCCTCGTCTCGGCCGGAAATGTCGATTCATCACGCTTCGAGACAGACCACCTGCAGCGAAGCGATCTTGAAGCGGTCCAGGATCCCGCACAGGCATGGAACGCTCTGACAGTCGGTGCCTACACCCGCAAAGACAGCCTCGCCACAGCCCGCCGGGACTGGAACGGCTGGACACCCGTCGCGTCACGAGGCGAACTGTCGCCCCACTCACGCACGTCGGTCGCGTACCACTCCGCATGGCCCGTCAAACCGGATGTGGTATTCGAGGGCGGCAACATCGCCCGTTCTCCGGACGGCACCAGCTTCGACACCCCCGAAGAACTCCAACTGCTTACCACCAGGGCTCCGTTGAGAGACTCCCGACTACTGTCGGTTACCTGCGCCACCAGCGCCGCGACCGCGCAGGCCGCACACCTCGCCGCATCCATCATGGCGGACTACCCGTCGCTGTGGCCTGAAACGGTGCGCGCCTTAATCGTGCACTCCGCCGAGTGGACCGACGCCATGCGCATACACGTAGACGACGCCACCAAGAAAGCCGATCTCCGTGCCGTTCACCGCCGCTACGGCATGGGCGTACCCGACCTGGAACGCGCCACCCGCAGCGCGGGCGATGCGCTTACCCTCATCGCCCAGGATGTCATACACCCGTTCCGTAATGGTGAGACATGCGAGATGCACCTGCACGATCTTCCGTGGCCGGCTGACATCCTCGCCGACCTGGGTGACGCGACGGTCAGACTCCGGGTCACCCTGTCTTATTTCATCGAGCCGAACCCCGGACGTCGAGGCTGGAAAGGCCGATACAGCTACGCCTCCCACAACCTGCGCTTCGACATACGCCGGGCAACGGAGTCCACCGACGATTTCCGTAAGCGCCTCAACCGACGCGCTCTCGCCGAGGAGGAAAACCGGCCTCGCAGTGCCGACGACACCGGACGCTGGACTCTGGGCCCTACCCTGCGCACCGCAGGCTCACTACACACGGATATTTGGGAGGGCACCGCAGCCGACCTGGCAAATCGCGGCGCCATCGCGGTCTACCCGGTAACCGGCTGGTGGAAGGACAATAAGCGCCGTGACGGCAGCGACCTCGGCGCCCGTTACGCGCTCGTGGTATCGATCGAGACTCCGGAGTCAGAGGTGGACATCTGGACACCCGTCGCACAACAGATCGGCGTGCCAGTTTTGATCGAGATCTCCCACCACTGATCGTTGGGAGATAGCCTGGATCGTTCTTCTGCCAAGGCCACCACCCCGCCCCTGGCTGGTAGGTCCACCACGTCGGGAACTGCAACCACCGACCGCAACCGACCCACCCGGTGTGCGGGCTGGCAGCGCCCCGGACTGACATCACCACGGTATTTGTCAGACTTCCGACCTAGCTATGCCACTCCTCGGTTTACGACCGTGACTGCTTTGCCCGTATACCGCCCGGCCGAGTAGGCGCGAGGGTCTAGCCGGATGATTCTCTTCGGCGACTCGCGTCGCGGTCGACGTACCCCGCAACGCGCGGGTGACTCCGGTCGGGGCAACCGGCCGCATGGGCCTAGGCTGGGCGCTTGCACGGCACACGGTTGAGCGCAGAGGGTGGAGCGGGTGCGGAAGTTGACGTTGCCGCAGTTGGAGCGGCATCTGTTCGCGGCGGCGGACATCCTGCGGGGCAAGATGGATGCCTCCGAGTTCAAGGAGTACATCTTCGGGATGCTGTTCCTGAAGCGCGCATCGGACATGTTCGACGCCGAACGGGAACGGGTCCTGGCACGCTACGCCAGCCGCGGCGAGCAGGACGCCGAGCACCGCGCCGAGCAGCCCGAGTCGTACCGGGAGGCGTTCTTCGTCCCGAAGACCGCCCGCTGGCACCACCTGCGCCGGCTGCACGACAACGTCGGCGACGGCATCAACAAGGCGCTCTCGGCACTGGAACAGGCCAACCCGGAGTCGCTGGAGGGCGTGGTCCAACACATCGACTTCAACCGGCAGGTCGGCAACTCCCGCATCCCCGACAAGAAGCTGCGCGACCTGATCGCCCACTTCAGCCATTACCGGCTGCGCACCGAGGACTTCGAGTTCCCCGACCTGCTTGGCGCGGCCTACGAATATCTAATCAAGGAGTTCGCGGACTCGGCCGGCAAGAAGGGCGGCGAGTTTTATACCCCGCGCGCCGTGGTCCGAATGATGGTGCGGCTCGTCAAGCCGACCGAAGCCATGAGCGTGTACGACCCGTGCTCCGGCTCAGGCGGCATGCTCATCCACGCCAAGGAGTATGTCGAGGAGCACGGCGGTAACCCGCGCAATCTGCTCCTGGCCGGGCAAGAGAACGCAGGCAGCGTCTGGTCCATCTCGAAGATGAACCTTCTGCTGCACGGCATCCCCGACGCGAAGATCGAAAACGACGACACCCTGGCCAACCCGCGCCACGCCCACAGCGGCCAACTCGACCTGTTCGACCGGGTACTGTCCAACCCGCCGTTCTCGCTGAACTACTCGAGCGACGGCATGAAGTACAGCAACCGCTTCCGGTGGGGTTGGGCGCCCGAGGGCGGCAAGAAGGCCGACCTCATGTTCGTCCAGCACATGGTTGCCGTCCTCAAGAACAGCGGCGTCGCCGCCACCGTCATGCCGCACGGCGTGCTGTTCCGCGGCGGCGCCGAGCGGGAGATCCGCACCAACCTGCTCAACGACGACGTCATCGAGGCCATCATCGGGCTGCCGCCGAACCTGTTCTACGGCACAGGCATTCCCGCCTGCGTGCTGGTGCTGCGTGCCCCCAAGAGTAAGCCAGCCGCCCGGACGAACAGGGTGCTGTTCATCAATGCCGACCACGAGTATGCTACCGGCCGCGCACAGAACTACCTGCTGCCCGAGCACATCGAAAAGATCGTGTACGCGTACGAGGCATTCACGGACATCCCCGGCTACGCCCGCGTGGCAACCCGCGACGAGCTGCGCGACAACGACGACAACCTCAACATCCGCCGCTACGCCGACAACGCCCCACCGCCGGAGCCGCACGACGTGCGCGCCCACCTTCACGGCGGCGTACCGAAGTCCGAGGTCGCTGACAAGGCCGACCTGTTTGCCGCGCACGGCTTCACTTCCAACGCCGTGTTCGTCGACCGAGACGACGCCTACTACGACTTCGCGCCGGGCGTCGACCGTGCGGCGCTCGACACCCTGGTCATCGACCATGCCGGGGTACGCGGCCGGGAGGCGACGCTGGCCACCGCGCAGCGCGAGTGGTGGGACGAGCACCATAAGCTCGTTGTCGAACTGCCGTCGACGAAGCGGCTGATGGCCGCCCGGACCGAGCTGATCGACTCCTTCACCACGGCGCTGCTGCCGGTCGGGCTACTTGACCGGTTCCAGATCGCGGGCGTGATCGTACGCTGGTGGGACTCCAACCAGTATGATTTGCGCACTTTGACCACGCACGGTTTCGGTGGCGTGGTTGACGGCTGGGTCACAACTATCGGCGCCGCGCTGGAAGACGAGCGGTCGAAGATCGACCCGCTGGAACACCGGCTGGTGCCGAAGCTGGTTCCCGAGTATCTGGAGGAGTTGGCCTCTGTCGAGGCACAACGCGCCGAGCTCGACGCGCAAATCAAGGCGGCTACAGCCCCGGCCGACGAGGATGACGAGCCGGCGGAGGAGGACGCCGAGGATGGGGTCAGCCCGGCGGAGCTGAAACGGCTCAAGGTGGAGCTGACCAAGGTGCGCAAGCGGCAGCGGGAGCTGAAGGCCGACTTCGTCGCCACCCTGAATCGGGCGCGGGCTGCGCTGGCCGGCCCCCAGGAGCAGGACCTCGTGATAGAGATCTGGAACGAGGACCTGACCGCGCACCTGGACGGGTACGTGGCTGCCCACCGTCGCCAGGTGGTCGCCGCGTGCCAGCACTGGTGGGACCAGTACGCCGTCTCCCTAGCCGACGTTGAAGCCCAGTGCGTCGCCGCCAGTGTCCAGCTCACCACCTACCTCAAGGAGCTGGGCTATGCAAAGTGAGGATCGCCGCCAACCTTGGCCGATGAGGCGACTTGGAGACCTTGCAACCAAGATCCAGGACGGTACTCACTTCTCACCGTCGTCGAAGACCGGCCCTTTCCGGTACTTGACGTCTCAGAATGTGAGGTTGGGCTATCTAGACCTCAGCAAGTCGGGTTGGATTTCCGCGGCGGAGCACGGTCAAATCTACCGTCGTTGCGATCCCCAGCGCGGAGACCTCCTACTGACGAAGGATGGCGCAAACACCGGCAACGTGGCGCTAAACACACTGAACGAGCAGTTCAGCTTGCTGTCAAGTGTGGCAATGATTCGGTTTGACGAGGCTAGAGCGCATCCTTCGTTCTTTCTTCAGTACCTTGCCTCACCGGAAGGTCAGGCAAGGCTGAAGGATCAAGTGTCGGGTAACGCAATTACCCGACTTACGCTTGCCAAAATCCGGAACTTCGTCGTGCCTGCACCGCCGACTAGAGTACAGCGGCAAATCGCGGAAGTCTTGAACTCGGTAGACGAGTCCATCCGCTCCACCGAGCGCGCGATCGCTAAATTGGGACGAACGTCCAGCGCTATGCTCGCAGATCTATTGCGAGCAGGTGACGGATGGAGGCGGCTGCGGTTGAGAGAACTGCTTGCTGGTGCGCCGAAGAACGGCTATAGCCCAAGGGAAGCTGAGACGCCGACGGGGACCTTGATGCTCGGCCTGGGTTGCCTGACGCCCCGAGGATTTGTTCCACGTCAACTCAAGCATGCGCCATCTGGTGACTCCGCACTGCGGCGGGCGATTCTGGTTGACGGAGACTTGCTTATGTCCAGGGCGAACACTCGGGAGCTAGTTGGTTTAGTCGGTCGCTATAAAAGCGTTGGATTTCCGTGCATATACCCTGACTTAATGATGCGGCTTACGCCTACGAATGAGATGCGTGCAGCTTTTCTTGAACTGATTTTGAGGTCGCCGTCCGTTCGTAAGCAGATTCAAGCGTATGCGGTGGGAACATCAGAGAGCATGGTAAAGATCAGTGCTGCCGTGGTTCTCAACTTGCGTGTGGCAGTGCCTTGTCTCGAAGAGCAGGATCGGATAGTTGCTACCTTTCTACGCTGCGACGCGCAGCTAAACGCGCTTACCCAGAAACAAGAAAAGCTGCAGCGGGTAAAGCGGGGGCTGATGGAAGATTTGCTAACAGGGCGGGTACGGCTTCCGGTGGAGAGGACTTAGCGGCGTGGCGTCGGAATACGAGCGGGTCGAGCGCCCGCTGGCTGAGCAACTCGTGCGGATGGGCTGGCGGCATATCGAGGGCACCAAGGCCGACCCGCCAACCGTCACGGGCCGCGAGAATTTCCACGACGTACTGTTGCTCGACCGGCTCCGCACGGCCCTGCGCCGGATCAACCTCAACGACGAGGGCCGGGAGTGGCTCGACGACGGTCGGATCAGGCAGGCCATCTCTCAGCTCACCCGGCCGCAGGCCACCTCGCTGCTGGAGATCAACGAGGAGCTGACCGAGAAGCTGCTGCACGGCGTCACCGTCGAGGGCGTGCCGGGCTGGCACGGCGGCCGGGACCGTACCGTCCACTTCATCGACTGGACGAGCCCTGACCCGCTGGAACGCAATGACTTTCTGGTGGTCAATCAGTTCCGGGTCGACCCGCCCGGGGGGCGTACTCCGATCTGGCCGGACGCCGTACTGTTCGTTAACGGCATACCGGTCGTTGTGGTGGAGGCGAAATCCCCGACGAAGGCCGACCCGATGGGCGACGCGATCGACCAGCTCCGGCGGTACGCCAACCAGCGCGGCTCGGTCGAGCCAGAGGGCAGCGAGCGGCTGTTCCATACCAGCCAGTTCCTGGTCGCCACCTCGTTCGACGAGGCGAAGGTGGGCACGTTCACCTCGTTAGGCGAGCACTTCGCGGAGTGGAAGACGACGGCGCCCCTACCGGAGAAGGCCGTAGCGGGCGAACTGAGCGTGGCGCGGTTGTCGCCGCAGCAGCGCTTGGTCGCGGGGATGCTGCACCCAGCCCGGCTGCTAGACATGGTGCGGCACTTTACGCTGTTCATGCAGCCTGAGGACCGGAGAATCAAGGTGATCGCGCGGTACCAGCAGTACCGGGCGGTGCAGGCCACCGTCGACCGGCTGGTCACCGCGCCGACCCGGGCGCAGGACGGCACGCACGACCGGCGGGGCGGGATCATCTGGCACACCCAGGGCTCCGGCAAGAGCCTGACCATGGTGTTCCTGGTCCGGGCAATGCGTTCGCGCCCGGCGCTGGTTGGGTTCAAGGTCGTTGTGGTTACCGACCGGCGCGATCTGCAGCGCCAGCTTGCGGCGACTGCCGAGCTGACTGGCGAGACAGTGCACACCGCCACTAGCGTGGCCCAGGCGAAGGATTTGCTCGCCACGCCGGGCAAGGCGCTGACCTTCGTGATGATCCAGAAGTACCGCAACCCGGAGGTCGGCAAGGATGCCGACCCGGAGCTGAAGACCATCGGTGAGTTGGACGCCTCGCCCGAGGTGCTGGTGCTGGTGGACGAGGCGCACCGCTCGCACGCCAGTGCGCTGCATGCCGCGTTACGCACGGCCCTCCCGAACGCCGCGCGGGTTGGCTTCACCGGTACGCCGATCATCATGGGTGCGAAGAAGAAGACCCACGCGGTCTTCGGCGACTACCTAGACCGGTATGACATCCGCCAGTCGCAGGCGGACGGCGCCACCGTGCCGATCGTGTACGAGGGCCGCACCACCCGCGGCGGCGTCGCAGACGCCGACGACATCGACGAGTTCATCGATCTGTACGGCCTCACCCCCGAGGAGACCGAGCAGGTCAAGCAGCGCTACGCCACCAAAGCGCACGTCAACGAGGCCGAGCAGCTCATCGCCGCCAAGGCACGTAACATGCTCCGCCACTACGTCGACGTGGTGCTGCCCAACGGGTTCAAGGCGCAGGTGGTGGCCAGCAGCCGGCGGGCCACCGTCCGCTATCGCACCGCGTTCCTGGCCGCCCGCGACCAGCTGGTGGCCGAGCTGGACGCCCTGGACCCGGTGTGGCGCGAACCCGGGGCCCTGGCCCGAGTTGACCGGCTGCCGGCCAAGCGAGCCACGCTGGTGCGCGCCTGGCCCTACCGGGACGTCATCGCCGCCCTGGACTTCGTCCCGATCATCTCCGGTGCGCAGAACGACCCGGCCGAGCTGGCCGCGTGGACCAGCGGCTACGAACAGGCCATCGAGGATTTCAAGGCCAAGAAGCTGCCCATGCCGGGCGTGCCAGCCGAACAGATTAGCCCGGTCGCCATGCTGATCGTCAACGCAATGCTGCTGACCGGCTTCGACGCCCCCCGCGAACAGGTCCTCTACCTCGACAAGGCGCTGCGCGAGGCCGACCTGCTCCAGGCCATCGCCCGGGTCAACCGCACCGCGCCCGGCAAGACGGCCGGATACGTCGTGGACTACTACGGCGTCGCCCACCACCTCGCGCAAGCGCTGGAGGCATACGCCCCGGACGACATCGAGGGCGCGCTGACCAGCCTGGATGATGAGGTGCCGCGGCTGGCCGCCGCGCATGCCGCCGTCCGGCAACTCTTCGCCGGCATCCAGAACTTCAGCGCCGTAGCTGCGCAGGACGCCTGCGTGGATGCTCTCGCGGACGAACGGCTGCGAGCGAGGTTCGAGACCGCGCTCAAGACGTTCACCCGCAGCCTGGAGATTGTGCTGCCGGCGGAGAAGGCGCTGCCGTACGTGGCCGACGCCAAGGCGTTCGGGACCATCGCCCACCTCGCTCGGCGCCGCTACCGCGACCACACGCTGTTCGACGTGCGGGTCTACGGCGAGAAGGTACGGGCGCTGATCGACGCGCATGTGCGCGCGCTGGGCATCGAACAGAAGATCCCGCCGATCTCTATCACCGCCGCCGACTACGCCGAGAAGGTCAGCGGACTGAACAGCCCACGCGCCAAGGCGTCGGAGATGGAACATGCCATCCGCCACCACATCAGCGAACATATGGACAGCGACCCCGCCCACTACCAGCGGCTGTCCGAACACCTGGAGCAGATCCTCACCGAGCTGAAGGACCAGTGGGAGCAGCTCGCCCTCGCCCTGGCCGACTTCCTGCCAGTGGCGACCGCTGGGCGCACCGAGGCCACCCACGGGCTCGACCCGCGCACCGAGGCGCCGTTCCACGACCTCATCGCCCAGGCCCTGGCCGACAACGGCCGGCCCATCACCCCCGAGCGTGCGGGACCACTGCGGCAGGCCACCATCGACGTCGTGCACCTCATCCGCGACGACGTACGCTTGGTCGGCTTCTGGGACAACCCCCACAAGCGCGAACAGCTCCGCCGCGCGGTCTTCGCCCGCCTCGACGATACCCGGCTGGAGGACGGCAGCGACCTGTTCGACTATGCCACGCTGCGCCCACTGGCCGACCGGCTCCTGGAACTGGCCAAGCACAACCATCGCCGGCTGGTGTCGCCGACGTGACGCAGGACAAGCCATGAGCGTGAGCGAAGCGCTGCCCGACACACTGCTCATCGGGGACCTCCACTTTGCGGTCCGCGAGTCGCCGCGCCGATCCACCGTCGGCATCACCGTCGACCGGGACGGGTCGCTGCAGCTACACGCCCCAGCTGGGTGCCCGCCGGACGCTTTAGCCGCGTGGGCGCACTCTAAACGCATATGGGTCTACCGCAAGCTGGCCGAGAAGGACGTGCTGCTATCAGCCTGGCCGGTCAAGGAGTTCGTCAGCGGCGAAGGGTTTGCCTACTTGGGGCGTAGCCATCGCCTGCTGATTACCGACACCGACCAAGTACGCATGGAACGCGGCAGACTGCTATTGTCCCGCGCCATAGCGGCCGGACCGGACCCGGGCGCCGCGCTGGTCCGATGGTACCGCGGCCGGGGCCAGCGTTGGCTTCCTGGCAGGATTCGTCCCTGGGCGGACCGAATGGGACTAATCCCCGCCAGGGTGGACGTGCGGGACCTTGGCTACCGGTGGGGATCGCTAAGCGCCAACCGGCGTCTCAACATCCACTGGGCAACGCTGCAGCTCCCGCCGTCCCTAATTGACTACGTCCTCGTGCACGAGTTGACCCACCTGGCACATTCGCAGCACACATCCGCATTCTGGGCCACGGTCGAACGCGCCATGCCCGACTACGAACGCCGCAAAGCCGACCTCCTCCGGGCGGGCGCCAGGTTGTGGATGGGCTGACAATCGGTGACGATGGTACACCATAAGCGGCATTCCGGGCGGCCGTCGACGAACGGCGACGGGATGACGATCGGCGAAGTGGCGCCGGAGGAGTCAGCCGCCGAGTTGGTCGTGCGAATCTTCAAGCATCTTCACCACGTGGGTCAGGTGGTGTGCCGTACCCCAGGCTCGCCATCCTGCCGCGTTCCCGGGGCCGCCGACCATGGCGGCTCGTTGCGCGATCTCGGCATCACCCCAGGAGTACGCGGCGCCTTCTGCCGGCCAGTGATCCGCCGCCACCAGCGATGCGCAGAGGTCGTACATGCCCTTGTGGCCGTTGCCGTCTCGCGCCCACCGATATATCCACCACACGTCCTCGTCGGTGTACCGAAGGTTCGGAGGCGGAGGCCATCCCTTGACCTTCATCTTGGGATGGGCGATGCCGTAGTCCCCGAAGACGATGTCGGGTTCTTGGAGGCGCCTCCAGAGAGCCAGGTCGCGTCTGGGTATGGGGGTCGCGATGTTGTACGGAAGGTCACCGATCGATTCCGGCATTGCCCCTGAAGCCACCGTGATGGATTCCCACGGATAGCGCCGCGCCCACACCAGGCACTTCCGTGCCAGCGCTTCGACTCTGCCGATGTCACGTTCGGAGCGAACGTCGAAGAAGTCAAGAACAAGTGCTGACTTCTCGATAGTCGTCCCCGCTCGCCGGCAGAGCTTGGCCAGCGACGCTTCGGCTTCATCTTCATCAGGATCGGCGATGTCACCGCCGAGCCGGATGACAACCTGCCCATCATGCATCTCCGCAGCCTGTCCAGCCTCGACCAACCGGCGCTCGGAGTCGTTCAGATGGAGAACCGGCCGGATGGGGACACACCAGTCGGCGAAATCGTCGGCGATAGCTTGCAGCGGTCCTCGCCAGGCTCCGTCCGGATCATCCAGGTAACGAGCGTCGACTGCCGCGGCCATACCCCGCGGTATTACGTCACGGGCCTTCTCGGCGAAGCTGTGGGCGTCCTTGATCGGATCCCCGCTCGTGGGCGGCACCTCGAAGACCGGCATTACCTTCGCCGCCAGCGCTTCTGGCAGATGGTCGATGGCTTTGAGTTCACCTTCCCGGCCCTTAAGTATGGGCATGTAGACCACGGCGCACCCTTCGCTGGCCATCCACGCTTATTCCTCAATAGTGCACTCTAAGTAGCCTTCCAACAACAGCCGGTACTCGCTCTGCTACGTAAAGGCGGCTACCGCAGAGATCAGCGGGCCCCACAGTGATTACCTTCGCCGTGCTGACCGCCAGAGCGAGGGTGGTCACCTACTCGGCTGACGGAGGTGGTCGAGACCGTCGTGATCCAGTCACGCCACAGCCCCGGACGTGGCGGACGAGTCCCCAGTCAGAGACCTGGCAGCCGACGGCGCTCACCCGATCCGACGCTGGTCCAGACGGGGCAAGCTGGGCTGGCCGAGTCCTCGCGAGTGCCAGTCGCGACGCGCAACAGGTCGGGTGGGTCAGTGAGACGTAGCCGGAGGTTGCGTTCGTCCTACAGGACCGCGACGGCGCCAGATCGACTCTGCTCGCCGCCTACGCGGCGACCCCGATCCGGCATGTCTTCGCCGACCAGGGCTTCGCCGGGAAGCCCATCGAGTGGGCCAAGAATCTGCTGCACACCACGATCGAGATCGTCCGCAAGCCCGCTGATCAGGTCGGCTTCGCCGTCCACCCCCGGCGGTGGGTGGTCGAGCGGACCCTGGCCCGGCTCACCGCCTACCGAACGGCTGGCCCGAGACTACGAACGGCACCCGGAGACCTCTGAAGCCATGATCCGCGGGGCTGCCATCGCCGACACTGCCCGCCGCATCACCCGCGGTGAACCCGCCCAGCGACAGGCCCGCCACATCTTCGACTGGACCGGATCAGCCCCTCCCAAAACACGCAGTTAGACCGAAAGTCACACAAATTCCGGTAAGGCGATCTCGGTGTATGGTCCGAGGCCCGTTCGGTATCGCTGAGTTTTGTGACGGAGACTCTCCATAGTTGGCACGTGTGATTCAAAGCACAAGTTTGGCTGCGTAAATTTGGTTTGGAACTAACACCCGCCATCTGCGCTGCATTTTGATCAACCAATTCGGAGCGACATTCCCCGGACCGCCGACCCTAATGGTGACCGGGTGTATTCGGGGTCGCGCGCTGCGCGTTCGGCTGCGAAGAATGACGCCGTCCAAGTTGGACAGCAGGGGCAACGATGGGGGTGCCTGTAATGAGTCGTACCCATTTTTGGGTCGGCAAACAGTCGATGGCGCGATTGAGTATCGCGATGTCGGCCGTGCTGACGGCTGGAGTCCTTCCGGTGCTGACCGCCGGAGCGGCGTCCGCCGTGCCGGCGGCCGTACCGGAGCAGGGCTCGGCGGCCGTCGACTGCTCGGCACAGCCGGACGAGGCGCGGGCCATGGCAGCGGCCCGAGCCTGTGCGAAGCCGATCGAGAATCTCGCGGCGCGCACGGAGACGCAGGACGTCGTCGCGAATCCGGACGGCACCTGGACCGCGAAGATCTATGCGGGTCAGGTGCGGATGCGCGACGAGAAGAACCAGCTCGTCGACATCGACACCACGCTGCGTGCCGCGGCTGACGGCTCGGTCGCGCCGGTCGCGCACCCGGGCGGCCTGAAGCTGTCCGGCACGGTCGGGGACGGCGAGCACGAGCTGCTCGGCATCGACGTCGGCGGCAAGCGGGTGAGTCTCGGCTGGACCGGGGCGCTGCCCACGCCGGTGCTCGACGGTAACCGGGCGATCTACCCGGAGATCCGGCCCGGTGTCGACCTGGCGATCCAGGCCGACCGTACCGGTGTGGAGCAGTTCTTCATCGTGAAGAACAGGGACGCGGCCGACCAGGTCGCCGGGATCGAGGTACCGATCACGGCGGACGGCCTGACCATCGCCAAGGACGGTGGTGGTGGCCTGGTGTTCAAGGAGAAGGACACCGTCGTCGGCACGTCGCCGACGCCGGAGATGTGGGACTCCTCGATCGACCCGGCCACCGGTGACCCGAGGCGCATCGCCCGCGTCGACACGCAGCAGACCATCCCGGCGGCTGGTCGGGCGACCGTGGCGCTGAACCCGGCCCAGGCGTTCTTCGACGATCCGGCCACCGTCTACCCGGTCATCGTCGACCCGCAGATCAACCCGCTCGGCATCACCTTCGACACCTACGTCAAGGAGACCGAGACGATCGACCGCTCCGGTGCGAACGACCTGGAGATCGGCCTGACGACGGGCAACCGTACCCGGTCCTTCATCCAGTGGGACACCAGCGGCCTGATCGGCAAGCACGTCACCGCGGCGACGGTCAACCTCTACAACTGGTACTCGCAGTCCTGCACGGCCGCCCAGTGGGAGGTCTGGACCACCGGTGCCGCCAGCTCGGCGACCCGTTGGGACAACCAGCCGGCCTGGCTCACCCGGGAGGTGACCAGCACCGCGACGAAGGGGCACAACTCCTCCTGCGCGGACGGCTGGGTGTCGGTCAACGGCACGTCGTTCATCCAGCGGGCCGTGAACGCCGGGCAGTCCCGCGCGCACATGGGTCTGCGGGCCACGGACGAGACGTCGTTCGACAGCATCGGCTTCAAACAGTTCCGCTCCAGCCAGCCGTCCGCGCCGGACCAGCAGGGCCAGCAGCCGTACGCGGTCGTCACCTACAACAGCTACCCGAACGCGCTCGACCCGCTGAAGCTTCAGCCCGGCGACGCCGCGGAGACCGGCACCCGTACCCCCGCCATGAAGGGTGTCTTCAGCGACCCGGACGGCGGGACCGGCCGGGTCGACTTCGAGGTCTACGACCGCACCGGCGCCACGCTGCTGACCAACGGCTCCGGCGGCACGGTCGGCAACGGCGCCGAGTCCGCCTGGACCGTGCCGAACGACAAGCTGACCGCGAATACCACGTACAAGTGGCGGGCTCGCGGGCACGACGGCACGCTGGCCGGGCCGTGGTCGGAGTGGCGTTTCATGACGACCTCGGACGGGTCACCGACCGGTGAGCAGGGCCGCTTCTCGTTCCAGGAGCAGAAGCTCACCGACCGGCAGGAACTCAAGGTCAACGTCGCCAACGGCAACCTGTTGCTGAAGGCCACCGACCTGCAGATCCGCGGTACCGGCACCGACCTGGTGCTGGACCGCTACTACAACTCCCGGTCCACCGCGGTGTCCACGCTGGGCAAGGGCTGGACGCTCGGCACCGGCCAGGACGTCAAGCTCGCGTTCTCCAAGGCGGACCACGCCACGGCCGACATCACCTTCCACGCGCCCAGCGGGTTCACCGCGACGTTCGTCAACGACGGCGCCGGAAAGTGGCGCACGCCGCCGGCCATCGACGCCGATCTCACCCGCGACACCGGCACCGGCGAGCTGCGGCTCAAGTTCGACAAGAGCGAGGGCAGTTTCTACTTCGCCGACTCCACCGGGCGCCTGCTGCGCAGCGTGGACAAGAACAACAACAAGATCACCTTTGGGTACGACGGGTCCGGCAACGTCACGACGATCACCGACACGCAGGGTCGCGTGGTCCGGCTCGCCTACGCCAACGACCGGCTCGCCACGATCACCGATTCGGCGGGCCGGGAAGTCCGCCTCACCTACACCACCGCGAACAACCTGCAGACCGTCACGGACACGGACGGCGGCCTGACCCGTTACGACTACACGTCCGACCGGCTGACGAAGATCACCACCCCCGAAGGGCGGGTCGTCAACCTCGGCTACGAGCCGGACACGTCGCGGATGCTCGACTTCTACGAGCAGACCAACCCGGGCGGTACGCCGAGCGCGGCGCGGTACACGTTCACGTACCACGCCGGGCGGACCGAGGTGACCGACCCGAACGGCTCGGCCACGTCGTCCACCACGGATGGAATCACGACGCACACCTACGAGGTGCGGGACCGGGTCAAGGAGGTCAAGGACGCGCTCGGTCACAAGCAGTCCAAGGAGTACAACGCGAACGACAACGTCACGACCATGACCGACGCGCTGACGAACGTCACCACGTTCGCCTACGACGCCAACACGAACAACCTGACGTCGGTGGGCATCATGACCGGGGCGACGTCGAAACTGGCCTACGGCGACACGTCGCACCCGCACTCCGTCTCCGAGCAGGAGGACCCGCAGGGCAACAAGATGAGCTACTCCTACGACGCGGCCGGGAACAAGACCGCGACGGAGAGCTCACAGTTCCCCGGTCAGAAGATCGAGGAGTCGGACTACAACGACAACGGCACGGTCAACTGGCGCGAGGACGCGAAGGACGTCCGCACGAGCTACAGCTACGACGCCAAGGGCAACCTGACCAAGGTCGACAACCCGGCGCCGCTCGGCGACATCACGATCGAGCCGGACGAGCTGTCACGGATGACGGCGCAGACCGACGGCAAGGGTCAGGAGACCCGCTACGAGTACGACGACCTGGACCGGGTCGACAAGATCGTGTTCGAGGGCGGCAAGGTGGTGGACTACACCTACGACCGGGACGGCAACCTGACACAGATCGCCGACCCGACCGGCATCACCACGCTGACCTACGACCGATTCGGCCGGATGACCGGGAAGACGGCCCCGAACGCGGCGCCGATGAGCTACACGTACGACGCGAACGGCAACCTGACGACGTACACCGACGGCGGCGGCACCGTGACCTACGCGTACAACGCGGTCAACCTGGTCACCTCGGTCACCGAGCCGGGTGCGTCCGGGCCGATCACCATGACGTACGACGACAACAACCGGCGCACGTTCATGTACCTGCCGACCACGCCGCGCATCACGGTCGAGATGAAGTACGACAAGTCCGGCCGGCAGACGTCGATCGTGGCGACGAACGACTCGACCAAGGCGAAGCTGACGTCCTTCTCGTACACGTACACCAAGGACGGCAAGGACACCGCGCTGCGGCAGTCGGTGACCGACCTGACCGGCACCACCAACTACACCTACGACAAGCTGAACCGGCTGACCGGCGCGTCGGGTGCACTCTCCCGCAGCTACAGCTACGACGAGAACTTCAACCGGACCTCCAAGACGGAGAACGGCACGCAGACGTCGTACACCTACAACGACGCGCACCAGCTCACCAAGGCCGGCGCCACCACCTACTCCTACGACGCGAACGGCAACACCACCGGCTCGTCCACGGGCTGGGCGTTCGACTACAACGCGGTCAACAACCAGACCACGTCGATCACCGCACCTGGCGGTGACCCGCTGGTGCCGACCTACGGCGGCGCCGACCAGACCGAACGCCGCAGCGTCGGCCTGGTGACCTACGCCACCTCGGCCCTCGGCGTCTCGTCGGCCAAGGGCGCCGCGGCCGGCACGGGTGCGCCCCTCACGCCCGACACGGTGCACCCCAGCGCCGGACAGACCCACTACTACACCAGGGACAACAGCGGCAGCCTGCTCGGTTTGCGCAACGGAGGCGAGCGGTACTACTACCTCGTCGACGGCCTTGGATCGGTGGTGGCATTGGTGGACAGCAGTGCCCAGAAGGTCAACTCGTACAGCTACGACCCGTACGGCATCCAGCTCTCCGCCACCCAGCGGGGAGTCGCCAACCCCTGGCGCTACGCCTCCGGCTACTTCGACGGCGGCACCGGCCTCACCAAGTTCGGCGCCCGCTACTACGACCCGTCCCTCGGCCGCTTCACCCAACGCGACCCCAGCGGCCAGGACCTGCCGTACACCTACGCCGGATGCGATCCGGCCAACAATACCGACCCGACCGGCCTGTCTTTTTCCTGTGATGCTATGGGTTGGGCTACCAGTGCTGTTGGGATTGCGGTCGGAGGAGCTCTCGGCTTCTCCGCTGGTCTTGGTGTAGGTAGTGGGCCCGGAGCGGCCCTCGGTGCTGTAATCGGGGCCGGAGTGGGCCCGGCAGTAACTTCTATGTGCAGTAATTACCAGGACGGCAAACCGGTGAATTGGGGTGACGCTGCATCGGCTAGTGGATTCACTATATTTACCGGTCTGATCGGTCTTTTGCCGTCCACCTTCGTATAGCAATAAGGTGCTGCACGTGGGTTCGTGAGAACGACTCGCGGCACCGATTTGTGAACCGCGTCTATTCCGGAGATGACTTTCAATTCGCTTGATCGAGGCCGGGGTGTCGTCATGAGCCCCGGCCTCCTGCGTGATGACCCCGCATGATTCAAGCGGGCGGAGGTCGGCGTGTCCGTGTCGATCGGGCTGATCGATTCGGTCGCCGTCTACGGTGTCGGCCGTTGCCCGAGTGGATCGCCGCCGTAAGGTGGCCGTCTACTGTGTATGGTCGAGGACCAGAGAGGGTAGGTCCAAGGGCGTGAGACCGCGCCAAGTGCTGACGACGATGGCCGCAAGCTGCCCGGCAGTGTCTCCGTTCCTGTTCACCCCTCCAACGACCAGCCACGGGACCATCGCACGCGCGTCGTGCTGGTGGTGCCGGCCGCCCCTCTATTCGCCGCGTCCGGGGTGTTCGGGTTCGACGTCGTGGCGCGGCGTCGACACAGGCTACCCTCCGACGTGCGGAGCGGCGGAATCTTCGTCGATCGGACCCGGCGAACTCGTGGTGTTCACGTTGTACTCGACCGTGGCGCTCGTCATCCGGTCCAAGACCGGCCGCGCCGACCAAGAAAGGCAGGACCGGTTGTGAAGAATCGTCGAAGAGTGATTCTTGCATCAGTGGGCTTCGGCGCATATCTCGTTCTTCTGCTCGCCGCCGACTCCATATCAGCGCCTCGGTGGGCACCGGTCGCGGCTGGTCTGTTCATCGTGGGGCTGCTTGTCGGGTGGACGGTGATGCACTTCGTGAACACGTCCAGGGCGGCACGCGGGCGGCGCTTCCTCGAGGACGGGCGCGGAGATGTCGCGGGCACCCTCGTGCTGAGGCGGGGCGGGCTCGCCGAAGTTGGCTTCCTGCGGCGGATGAAGGTGAGGGTCGACGGGACCCTGGTGGCCATGCTCCCGCACAACGGTGAGGTCTCTGTAGATCTCGCGCCGGGGGAGTATGAGATCTCCGCCCAGATCGGTTCGTTCGGCGGCGAACCGTTGCGGGTCCCGATCAACGAGGGCGAGACCGTCGCCGTGCGTCTGTCGACCGAGATCCCCGCGGACCTCGCGCTCGGCGTGCCTCGCGCCTCGATCCGCGCCGAGTTGATCTAGCTTTGTCAATCCTGGCAAGGCCTGAAGGTCGATGTCGCATGAAACGTTCGCGGTCACACCGACCTTGGCCGCTATCGAGCAAGTGCGTCTGCATTAGAAGTGCGCTGGCTGTGAGCGCTTGAGATTAGAGCGAGGTCGGCAGTCTTATCACTGCCGACCTCGCCGTTCGAGAGTTGAGAATTAAGGAAACCGGTCGCTCGATCGAATCCGCTGTTGCGGAGCACGAGGATAGTGATGTCGCCGTGGGCTCGTCGACCGGCGAGTAGGTCAGTCCAGGAGGACGTGGTGGACCTGGTTGGAGATGACGGTGGTCCCGGCTGGGAGGGCGCGTCGGCGGTCATTCCATGTCGGGTCGCTGAGGTGGGCGACGTAGTCGCGCAGCGCGAGGTCCCCGCTCGGGGTGGCGCACACTACCGAGATCCGGCGGCTGCTTCCGATCTGCGGAGCCTCGCCGAGTTCGACGGTCGTGTGATGGTCCCCTGGTGAGGTGAGCGTTGATGCCAGCGGCTGTCGTTGCGGGAAGTACATCTGTGGGGTGCTGCGCTCGGCGAAGACGACGAGCCAGAACGTCTCCTTCGGTACCGCGGGTCCGTCGACGGCGAGTTGTGCGGTAGGGCGGCGTCCCGCGCCGGAGATCGTGAGGTGGACGCGTTGGCCGCGGCTCGTGGCGCACGGGTCGTAGCTGAACAGGTTCGACCTGATGCCTTGCCAACTGTAGGCGGGCACTGTCTGTGGGAAGAGCAGGTTGATCGGGGTTAGCGCGGCCAGGGCTGCGCTCACCCCGGCGGCGACGTGACTCGGCCGGGGCCGGCCGCGCCACCACTGCACGATGAAGAATCCGAGTAGACCGGTGACGGCTGCCGCTTCCGTACACAGCAGGACTCCTTTCGCCGGTGGTGGGAGTAGGGAATTCAGCAGCGGCGCCGCCACGATGAGCGCACAGGCGGCGGTGAAGGCGAGGATCTGCCGGCGTTTATTGCCCGGTCGGTCGCCGGAGCCGGGTGGTGCCGATGGCTGGTCGCCGACGGCTCCGAGTGCCGTCGATGGCTGGTGGTCCGTCATGAGTCCTCCCAGGGTGTACCGGGCGGGCCGGGCCGCGGACCAGGGTCAGCGGCCCGGCGCGCCGGGAAGAGATGGGTCAGACGCGGGACCAGATCGCGACCCAGTCGATCTGGACGTTGCCCGCGGCGGTGTCCGACGGGCCGGAGGACGTGGTTTCCGTCTGCAGCACCCAGTGCATCGGCGTGTTGGGCAGGTACGCGGTGTTGGTGTCGTTGCCGATGGTGACGCCGTCGAGGATGAACCGGACGCTCTGCGGGGTCCACTCGATGACGGCGGTGTGCCAGGTCGCGTAGGTGGCCTGAGTGGAGTAGGCCTCCTGCGCCTGCGGGTTGCCCCGGTGGTGCATGAAGGCGTTCATGGTGCCGCTGAGGTTGCCCTCGGGGAAGTCGATCTCCCCCTCGTTCCAGTCGTTGGAGTCCGGCCAGAGCAGCCAGGCGGTCTTGTAACCGGTCAGGTTCGCGGTCTGCTGAGCCCGGAACCGCACGGCGTAGCGACCGTAGGTGAGCCCCTCGTAGGCGCTGGCGTGTCCTGGGATCTTGGGTAGCGGTGCGGCGACGAGGTGGGTGCCGTTCTCGGTGTGCAGGTGCATGTTCATCAGCCCGCCGTTGACGCTGATCACCTTGCCGGGGCTGTATGTGCCGTGGCCCGAGGTGTCGCTGAACCCGTTGTAGGCGGTCCACTTGCTCGAGACGGCGGCGGGAAAGCTGCCCAGCGGCACGTTGGTGGCGAAGTCGTCGACGAACACCTGGTCCCAGCCGGGAAGGTCACCGACGGGCAGTGGCTCTCCCGACGGGTCCTTCGGGAAGGCCCCGGTGCTCCACAACTGCGCCGGTCCGGCGTTGCAGGTGTACACCCAGATCGGGTTGCCGTTGGTCGTGACGCCGCCCTTGTCCGCCAGACAGAGACCGGAGTTGTTGTTGACGATCGTGCCGTTGGCCTTCACGGTCCAGATCTGCGCCGGACCGCCGTCGCAGTTCCACAGCCACACCGGCGTGGTCGAGACCGTGCCCGCGTTCTTCACCGCCAGACAGTGATTGCCCTGCACGCGGATCGTGCCGTCGCCGGGAAAGGACCACTGCTGCCGCGCGAGCCCGCTGCAGTCCCACAGTTGGATGGGATTTCCGTTAGCGGTATTTCCTTCTTTGTTGTCGAGGCATTTGCCTCCGATTCCGACGATGGGGCCGGTCGGGCCCGCCGCCGCCGACGCGGCGACCGGCTGCATCACCGCCACCGCGGCGATCAACAGCAGGGCCGACAATGCCCCGATACGCCGCCAACTCGCGGAACGGTGAAGCCGTTCGTACGGTCGCATAGCGCCATCCTTCCGTCAGGAGATGAGTGATCGGCCTTTTCACCCTGACGCGTATTGCCGCCTCTCGTCCCGACTGGAACGATCCGAAACACATCTCGGAACCGTCCCACGCGCGCAGCCGGAACGTCCCAGACATGAAACGGACTCACCGAAGGTCTGACGTGATGACCGAACCCTCGCGGCGGCGCCGCCCCGCCCCGTTACAGCCTCTCGACAGCGCTCTCCCACCCGAGATCTTCGCCCTCGCTCAAGAGCTGCGCCTCGGTCGCGACAAGACGGGGCTGACCGTGAAGAAGCTGGCCATCGTAACCCGATCCTCGTCGACTTCGGTGAGCCGATGGCTCAACGGCCTAGACATTCCCGGCGTGGACCAGGCACTGGGTTGGGCCGAGGCATGTGGCACGGACACCTCACGCATGCACCATCTCTGGCAACGAGCATCCAGCGCCCGAGGACCGCAACGGGAGACCACACCCGACCACGGGCCCGCACCCGCACCCGCACCCGAACCTGAGCGTGAGTCGGCATCCGTCTCTCCCGTTGCCACTCCTCGGCGCCGCCAAGTTCTTCCCCGGCGCGGAGTTCGCCTTGCGGCCCTGCCAGCAGGTCTGGTAGCTGTCGCCACCGTCGCCGCGCTTACGCAGATGCGGGGCGAACACCAGACTCCCCCGGTAACCGAACCGCCGGCAACGACTACCGCTGTGGCGCCGGAATCCGCCACTCCCTGCGCCGAGCCGCGCCTCAGCGTGCCACCGGATTCCAGCGTCGCGTTCGATATCGTCGTGGACCCGGGTTGCCCACCGGCCCCGGGTCGTGAGCGGTGGATCGTGGTGCAGCTAGATGAAGTCGGCCACGACTTTCACACACTCTATTATCTGAAATGGCGAATCGAATATCCAACCGGACGATACCGAATCCATTCAAAGCCCGCCAACGTGGGTGTTCCCCGCATCTATTTCGTCATCGAGGTCACCAGTCAACGCTACGCCGAGCTAATCGCTCAACGGCAGACAGAAGACGGCGGCCTCTTCGAGCTGTCCGGCGTGCAAATCGTCTCCAATCGCGCCCCGAACACAAGGACAAAACGCTAGACCGCGCCTCGCCCGGACCATTCACGGCAGGTCAGCCGTATCACCGACGGTCATCACCGCCGACGTCGTGGTCACCGCCCGCCCGCGCGCCAGCTCCGACAGGTTGATTCGTGGCACCGGCCCGGCGAGTCGGCCGCCGCCGGTCTCGAGCCGCTCACTATGCGTCCCACCGGCAGGTCAGTAGCGTCGCCCGGATCGACGCGGGCACCCCGGACACGTCGATCCCGGACACCGTGTCCCGACTTTCAACGGGTCCGGCCGCTCGACGCACCAGGGCGACACCGTGCTCAACCTGATCGGTCAGCCGTCGATACGCGCGCCTTATCCCTCCGCCGGGTGACCCTCCGGCCGCGTATCTCCCCTCACCATCAAAGGCAGCAGTCGATGGCGAAGGAGACCGGGCTATGACCAACACCAGCGCAACATTCAAGCGATGCGGATGCCGCAACAGCCACGGAAAACGCCTGGAACAGAACTGTCCCCGGCTCACCGAGCGCGGCCACGGCTCCTGGTACTTCCAGTGCTTCGCGCCGAACCTGTTCGGCCGATCCGCACGCATCCGTCGCGGCGGTTTCTCGTCGCAGGCCGCTGCCCGGCAGGCGCGGGAAGAACGCTTGGCCGACAACACCGCCCGGCGCCGCGGTGACGGCTGGACCGCCGAACGGTGGCTACGGCACTGGCTCGACACCCGCACCCGGATCCGGCCGACCACCCGGCTGCACTACACCCGCGACGTCGAACTCGTCCTCATCCCACGCATCGGCCACTACCGGCTCTCTGATCTCGACGGTCCGCTGCTGCGGGCGGTGTTCGCCGAGATCGCCCAGACCACCAACGCCAAGGGCCTTCCACAATCCCCGTCGGCGCTCAATCACCTGCGCACCACCCTGCGCGCCGCGCTCAACCTCGCCGTCCGCGAGGAGCTGATCGAGTCGAACCCGGCCCGGCACATCGAGATTCACGGCTACCGGCGCCCGCACGCCCAAGTCTGGACCGACGGACGCGTCGAGGAATGGCAGCGCACCGGCGAACACCCATCGGTCGCGGTATGGACCGCGAAACAACTCTCCACGTTCCTGGAAGCCAACGTCGAGGACTCGCTGTTCGCGTTCTGGTGGCTCGCCGCCCTACGCGGCCTCCGTCGTGGTGAACTCTGCGGCCTACGGTGGGCCGCCGTCGACCTCGACCGCGGGCTGCTGTTCGTCGAACGGCAACGCACCACCGCCGGCTACGACGTCGTCGAAGGCGACCCCAAGACCGCTGCCGGCCGCAGAGCCGTCGCTCTGGACAAGCACACCGTCGCGATCCTGCGCCAGCACCGCCGCCGCCAACTCGACCGCCGCGACCGCCGACACGCCGCCAACATGACGTGGGCCGACTCCGGCTACGTGTTCACCCGCAAGGACGGCCAGCCGATCAACCCGAACTACGCTACCACCCGGTTCCGGAAACTGACCGAACGCGCCGGATTGCCGCCGGTCCGGCTGCACGACCTGCGACACGGCGCCGCGTCGCTGGCCCACGAGGCCGGCGCCGACCTGAAGACCCTGCAGGACCTGCTCGGACACTCCAGCATCGTCGTCACCGCCGACACCTACACCAGCGTCCTGCCCGACGCCCAACGCCGCTGCGCCGACGCCACCGCAGCCCTGGTCCTCGCGGCAGCCCACCACACCCGGAAACGAATCAAGCAGAAAGCGGCGAAGAACCGGCCCGCCGGACGCGACGAAAAACAAACCACCCCAGCCGACAAGCCCGATCAGACCACGCACCGCCGCAGGTCACGAGGCCACAAACACCCGCGCCGTCACGGAAAGTAGTGACACCCATGTGCCACCCACACGCCACCCAACCTCTACAAAGGTCGGACAACGACAAAGGCCCGAACCACGTTTCCGCAGTTCAGGCCCCGATCGAAGAAGTGCGCCCGAAGGGACTCGAACCCCTAACCTTCTGATCCGTAGTCAGATGCTCTATCCATTGAGCTACGGGCGCTTGCTCGTTGCTTGCTCAGTCAGCATACACACCTGACTTTCGCGCGGAGACTCCGGGATTCGAACCCGGGAGGGGCGGTTAACCCCAACCGCATTAGCAGTGCGGCGCCATAGACCAGACTAGGCGAAGTCTCCTCGGCGGCCCCAGGGCCACCGCCGGTTGAGGATACCGTGCCCGTCCCCGTGCGGGCAAAGCAACCTCCCTGGCCACGCCGGAAGGGGGTGCGACGAAGATCCTGGCACGGTCTCCGAGCTGCAAAATCGTGGTCAACAGCTAGGCTACCTGGGCATGGAGGACCATGCGGAGGGCACTGAGCGCGGCACCGAACCGCGGCGGCCGGCGAAGCGGGTGAAACCTCGGGCGCGGCCCTCGCAGGCGCCGTTCCGAGCCGCGGAATCGGACCGGGCGGAGGCGGAGCGCGAGAAGTCGCCGCGCAAGGCGCCGCCGCCGGCGGTCACGTTCCGGCCGCCGGTTCCGCCGCAGGTCACGGCGGGTGATGAGGCTAAAGATCAAGAGCCTTCGGGGGTACGGAACGAGCACGCGGACCCGCCGGAAATCAGTGATGTGACGGTGCCCACGCCGCCGGTGCGTAAATCGCCGGCGCGGAAGGCGGCCGCTGGGGGCAAGTCCGCGGGGGCGGGCCCGAAGGCGCCGGCTCCGCGCAGGGCGTCGTCAGCGGCGAAGGCCTCGCCGGCGCAGAGTCCGGAGGCGGCGGACGGTGGAGCGACCGCGCCGGGCCGGGAGGCCGAGGCGGACCCGGTCGAGCCGGTCGAGCCGATCAAGCCGATCAAGGCAGCCAAAGCGGCCAAGGCGGCCAAGGCGGCGCGGAAGGCGGTCTCGCCTCGCAGAGCCAGCACGGCGAAGCGCTCCGAGCCGGTCCTCGTGCAGCCGGAGAGCCCGGCCGAGGCCGAGGTTGCCGAAGTGGCGGGGCTGACCGGGGCGACGGGGTCGCCCGTGGAGTCCCCGGTCGCGGGTGTGCCCCAGGCGGAGTCTCCGGTGGTGGAGTCTCGAACGGTGGAACCCGAGGATGCCTCGCGCGGGGAGGACTCCGCGTCAGAGACGCTAGTCACAGCGGCCTCGGCTGATGCGCTGGTGGAAGCTGAGGGCATGCCCACAGAGGACGTACTGGTTCCGGAGTCGGACGAGAAACGAATGGAAGACACGGCCGAGGCGGAAACCTCGGCTCTGGTTCAGGCGCGGCCCGAGGCGGAGGCTCCGGTCCACGCCCAGGTCACGGCGGCGGGGGTGCGGGCGAGCATTCTGGAGCGGCCGGGGCACGCCGGGGAACTGCTGGCGCTGGCGGCGGTGGAGACGCTGGGGCCGCGGGCGCGCGAGTGGGCGCAGCGGACGCGGGAGCTCTATCCGGCGGCGGACGCGGACGGGCTGGCGCGCCTGGCCACGATGCGGTCGGCACGGATCTCCGCCGCGACCGGCGTGCTGGCGGGTACGACCGGTGGGTACGCGCCGTTCGTCGAGTACGCGTCCGTGGCGTGGGTGCAGGCGTCGGCGGTGTTGCGGGTGGCCGCGGCCTACGGTGCCGACCCGGTCGATCCGGAGCGGGCGGTGGACCTGCTGGTGCTGCTGCGCCTGCACGCGAGCCGGGAGAGCGCCCGCGCGGCGCTGGACAACGCGGCCGGCGAGCACGGCGGCGGGCTGCTGCGCGCGCATCCACTCGAGGGCGTGTGGCGGCTGGCCACGCCGTTGGCCGCCCGGATCGGCGGCTGGCTGGCCCTCCGGACGGCGGCCCGGCTGATCCCGGGCGCAGCGGTCCTGGTGGCCGCGCTGACCGACGCCGCGGCCACCGATCTGCTGGCCGCTCGCGCGATCGCCCACTACCGAGGGCTGACCCGCACGATGTGAAGCCCCTCCGCGAACCGAAGACCGCGTCCGCATAGCGACTGCGACCGATGTGCGGTGCGCCATGGCCGCGAGCGGCGCCGGGGTGCGACTGCGGTTGTATCCCCCGGCCGCAGCCGGACCGAGGCCGCAGCCGGACCGAGGCCGCAGCCGGACCGAGGCCGGACCGAGGCCGCAGCCGGACCGAGGCCGGACCAAGGCCGCAGCCGAACCAAGGGCGGACCGAGGCCGCAGCCGAACCAAGGCCGCAGCCGGACCAAGGCTGCAGCTGAATTGAGGCCGCAGCCGGACCGAGGCCGCAGCCGGACCGAGCCCGCAGCCGAACCGAGCCCGCAGCCGAACCGAGCCCGCAGCCGGGTCCGGTCCACGATCGGGCAACCGCGGCTCGCGGACCGCTCCCCGCGATCCGCGGTGCCGCTCTTCGGCCGGCCAGCGATAGCCGTCGCCGTCAGCCGCGACGAGGACGACGAGCTTTGCCCATATCCGAAATATCAGACAGGGCGGCGGGGGACTACAGATGTCCACGTCGCCGGTCATGGCTTGGGAATCGCTCGATGAGAGTGCAGCGCAAGGCGAGTGACGTCCGTGGCAGGTGGGACGGGGGAGCAGCGCCTCGATGCCGGTGGGCGTGCACGGCAGCGGGCCGGGCAGGCCGAGCGGGGGCGAAGCGACGACGGGGCCGGGACGCGCGGCCGGGTGTGGCGGGGCGGCGTGGCGGGCGTGGGGTTGGGGAACCAACGACGGGACCGGCTCCGATGCGGCGGTGGAGCGGCGGCGGAGCCGGCGCGAGGTTTGCCCGCGGGAGCAAGCCCACAGCGACCACGCCGGTAGTGGGAAAAGCGGCTTTTGCGCAGTTTCTATAGGCCTCAGATCCAGGAGACGTGAGGGGCCAGGAGGGCGTAGCCGACGAAGGCGACGATGTCGAGCAGCGTGTGGGCGACGATCAGTGGCATGACGCGCTTGACGCGGAGGTAGAAGAGGGAGAAGACGACGCCCATCACGATGTTGCCGATGAAGCCGCCGAAGCCCTGGTAGAGGTGGTAGGAGCCGCGGAGGACGGAGCTGGTGAGGATGATGGCGGGGATGCGCCAGCGCAGGTGTTCGAGGCGGCGCATCAGGTAGCCAACGACCAGGACCTCTTCGAGGATGGCGTTCTTGGCGGCGGCGAGGATGAGCACGGGGACGGTCCACCAGGTGTCGTTCAGCGCGGAGGCGACGACCGTGGTGTTGAGACCGAGTTCGCGGGCGACCAGGTAGAGGCCGAGGCCGGGGATGCCGATGCCGGCGGCGAGTGCGGCGCCGGAGCCGAGGTCGAAAAGCGGGCGGCGGAAGTCGAGGCCGAGTGAGGCGGCGCGTTCGCGGGCGAGCAGGTGGAGGGCGAGCGCGACCGGCATCAGGGCGAAGACGATCCGCAGCAGCTGGAGGGTGAGGTCCAGGTATGGGCGGTCGGACGCGGCGGGGTTGAGCGTGGACGTCTGCGCGGACAGCGGCGTGGACGCGGTGAGCCGGGCGACGATGTTGACCAGGGAGAAGACCGCGGACTGGCCGAGGGAGAGGCCGAAGACGATCAGCAGCTCCGCCTTGATCGTCCGGTCGCGGTGGGCGAGGTCGTCGGGGGCGGTGAGCGGCGCGGTCACCCACATACTGTGCCCCATCCGTGTCCGGTCGCACAGTGCGTCCGGCCGGGCCGCCGCGCGAGGTCAGACGATCGCGGGCAGGCCGGCTGAGGGAGCACGGAGGGCCGATGGGTGACCTGTCGCACCTGCTGAAGGAGAGCTGGGCCCTGGTCGAGGAGCGGCAGGACAAGCTCGCGGGGTACTTCTACGCGCGGATCTTCCTCTCCTGTCCGGGGCTTCGGGACCTGTTCCCGGTGCAGATGGACGTGCAGCGGGCGCGGCTGCTGGGCGCGATAGTGACGGCGGTGCAGAACCTGGACGAGCCGGAGCGGCTGGACGGGTATCTGCGGGATCTGGGCCGGGACCATCGGAAGTACCAGGTGGAGGCGGAGCACTACGCGGTGGTCGGCGACGCGCTGCTGGAGTCGTTGCGGACGTTCGCGGGGGAACGGTGGACGCCGGAGTTCGAGCGGGCGTGGCGGGACGGGTACGAGCTGATCGCGCGAAAGATGATCGAGGCGGCCGCAGCGGAGACCAGTCCGGCGTTCTGGGTGGCGGAGGTGCTCAGTCACGAGCGGCGCGGGCGGGACGTGGCGGTGATCACGGTGCTGCCCGGGCAGGCGCTGGAGTACCGGGCCGGTCAGTACGTGAGCGTGGAGTGCCCGGCGTACCAGCCGAGGGTGTGGCGGAACTATTCGATGGCGAACGCGCCGCGCCGGGATCAGACGCTGGAGTTCCACGTGCGGGCACGCAGCACCGGGTGGGTGTCCGGCGCGCTGGTCCGCCGGGTGCGCGCCGGTGACCTGCTGCGGCTGGCGGCGCCGATGGGCTCGATGACGCTGGACCGCCGGTCGACCCGGGACATCGTGTGCGTGGCGGGCAGCACCGGGCTGGCGCCGATCAAGGCGCTGCTGGAGGAGTTGACCCGGTACAACCGGACGCGCTGGGTGCACGTGTTCTTCGGCGGCGGCACCCGGGAGGATCTCTACGACCTGCCGGAGCTGCGCGCGATCGCGGCCCAGCATCCGTGGGTGTCACTGGTGCCGGCGTGCAGCCGGGACGCGGGCTTCGACGGTGAGCACGGGAACGTGTCGGAGATCGTCGGACGGTACGGGCCGTGGAGCGACCACGACTTCTACGTGGCCGGCTCGTCCGGGATGGTGCACGCCACGCTGGCCACGCTCGCCACGCTGGACGTGCCGGCGGCCCGCATCCGGTATGACGCGTTCGGCGTTCAATAGCGCCAGGGCAGCCCGCCGTCCTGGTACTCCTCGATCGCGACCGGGCGGGCGCCGGGCGGCATGCGGTCCAGGTAGAGCCGGCCGTCCAGGTGGTCGATCTCGTGCGCGACCAGGCGCGCCATCGCCCGCTCGAACGTGCTGACCACGCGGGTGCCGTCCCAGCGGTCGTGCTCGACCTGGATGCGCAGCGGGCGGCGGACCGCGCCGCGCTCGTCGAAGAAGGACAGGCATCCCTCGTACTGCACGTCGGTCTCCGCCGACTCGATGACCACCCGGGGGTTGAGCAGCACCAGCGGTTCCGCGCCCGGGTTCGGCGGCCGGATCAGCGCGACCGCGACCGGCAGGCCGAGCTGCGGCGCGGCGAGCCCCATGCCCTTGCGGAAGTCGTGCAGCGCTTCGATCCGGCCGGCCGCCCGGTGCAGCTGCTCGACCACGTCACGCGCCTCCCTGCCCTGCTCCGGCAGGACGAGCTGGCGGGCGGGCTCGGTGAGCCGCGGGTCGCCGCGCTGCACGATGCCGGCCGCGCGCATGCGGTCACCGGCCCGGTCGCCGACGGCCGGCGCGGCGCTGCCGCGGAACCGCCAGGACAGCTTGTAGCGCGCGTTGAGCGGCGGCTCCTCGGTGGACCACTCGAAGACCGCGCGGCCGTCCTCCTCGTGCCGGGTGAACGGCGTGCGCAGCGGCGCCTCCTCCGCGGACAGCGACGTCTCCTCGCCCCACACGGTGGGGTCGAGGTCGGCGGGGAAGTCCAGCCGGACCGTGAGCTGCCGGGTGGGCAGCCGGACCGCGCGCTGGAACCACTGGCCCCACTTCTCCTCGGCGACCGAGTACGCGTACTCGATGGTGGTCCGCTGGCCGGGGTAGAGCGGGAACCGGCCGTTGTCGTTCTCGAACAGCAGCCACAGCTCCTTGTCCGCGTCCCGGTCGCGCTTCTTCCGCCAGCGCATCGGCTCCCGCGCGTACGGCGCACCCCAGAACGCGGTGAGGCGCAGCTCCTCGAAGGAGAGCGGGTGGTCGCGGTGGTGCCGGTTGGAGCGGTCCGGGTCGCCGGGATAGCGGTCGACCGCGACCTTGACCATGTAGCGGGTGACCGGCTCGGTGCCGGCGTTGTAGAGCGCGCGGCGGATCACGCACCGGTACTCGCCGTCGGCGTAGCGCAGCTCGGCGATCTCCTGCTCGACGACCAGGCCGGTGCCGGGCGGCAGCCACTGCTCGGGCACGGGCGGGTCGCGGTGGGTCAGGCCGCTGCTGCGGACGTGGCGGAGCTCGTCGTACTCCTGGAAGCGCTGCCAGATGCGGCCGCCGGCGTCGAGCACGGCCTCGGCGCGGCGCGCGAAGTCCTCGGTGGGGCGGTGGCGGCGGCCCTCGACGTGGCTGACGTAGGACGGGTCGAAGCCCATCCGCGCGGCCAGCTGCTTCTTCGTCATCCCACGGTCGGCACGCCACTGGGACAGTTCGGCGGCGAACGAGTCGGCCGCCCGCTCCAGCGGCGAGGTCGGCGATGTCGGCTGTGCAGTCATCACGCGTCCTTCTCGGCTCCCGGGGCTCCAGTGTCCGTTGCACGACCGAACACCCGTGAGTGAGTAGCGCGTTACGGACAGAAGTCTTGACAAAACCGGCGCAGTCGTACACACATCGCAGCAAGTCGAATACCGACAGTGACCTGGCCGGAGCCTAAATGCCGATTTAGCGGGAATGATCAGGCCGTTGGCGGAGACGCGCAAAGTGTCACCGGTATGGTCATCGTGAGTAACCACGCGGGCGAACTGGCCGCCAAGTCTGGTTAGGCTATCCTTAGCGAGCTATGGTGAACCGTCGGTCCGACGGCGAACGATTCAACGAGGTGGCGGCGGCTATGCGGCGATGCATCCGGCTCACCGGCTCCGGTGTGGAGCCACCGCGGAGCACTCCCGCGCCGATCACCGACGGTTATTCATTCATCACCCAGGTCGGCGACGCCGAGTGACCACGCTCGTCCATCACCGGCCGGCAGCGGCCGAGCCGTTCGCGCCGATCACCGCGACGCTCCGGGCCGCGTTCGGTGCGGCGTACCCGCTGCCCAGCCTGCTGCCCGGCCTGCTGGCGCACCGGCGGCCCGACGGCTGGATCTCCGGCGCGGACCTGATCACCGGCGACGCGCTGCCCTCGCTGCTCGACGCGGCCCGCCGGCTCTGGCACGCGCAGCCGCACGCGGCCGCGGCGCTGGCCTGGAAGCACTACACGTACTGGGTGGCGCTGCCGGCCGTGGTGGGCTGGGCGGGCGCGCGCCGCGTCCCGCTGCTGCGGCCCGCGGACACGCTGATCCGGGTGGACGACCGGGCGCCGCTGCTGCGCGTCGGACTGTCCCCGTCGATCGAGGTCGCGGTGCTGCCGACCGACCCGCTGGCGGTCTCCGGCCGGCCGGGCGTCCGGGTCGCGGCCGACGAGACCGACCTGCTGGCGATGCTGCGCGGCGCCCTGCTGGACCAGCACCTCACGCCGCTGCTCGACCGGGTGCGTGGCCAGGCCCGGGTGGGCGCGCGCACGCTGCTCGGCTCGCTCGCGTCCGGCGTGGCCCAGGGCGTGCTGCGCACCGCGGACGTGCTGCCCGGCCGCACCGTGGACAACATCGAGACGCTGCTGGGCGCGCTCGGCGTCGACGACCTGGTGGAGCTGGCCCCGGACGCGGACGGCCGGCTGACGGTCCAGCGCCGCACCTGCTGCCTGGCCTTCACGCTGCCGGCGCCCAAGGTGTGCTCGGGCTGCTGCATAAAGCAGTGAGGAACAAAAGCCGGCGGGGGTACGTACCCCCGCCGGTTTTTCATGCACAGGTCCTGTCCACAGCCTGTGGATAGAACATGTGTATGAACGAGTCTCAGCTGGTCGTGCTGGTCAGATGCCGCACGTCCCAGATCCACACGCCCTCGACCCAGGTGGGCTGGAAGCCCAGGATGTCGCTCATCGCGCGCCGCATCTCGATGTCGTGCGTCTGCGGCGGCAGCACGACCAGGCCCGCCTCCCAGAAGCGCAGGTCCTCGAGCGTCTGGGCGCGCCGGGTGTCGTCGACCTTCGGCACCCAGTAGCCGGCCCACAGGTTGTAGAAGTACTGGCTCGTCGCGGTCGGCGGCGCGGCGAACGCGCCGGTGCCGTCGACCGGGTTGCGGTAGAGGCCGTAGCCGCGCGGCAGCCGCATGTCGTTGCCGGTGATCGCGGACCAGCGGGCGGCCGCCGGGAACGTGGCGTCCGGTAGCGGCAGCGTGACCACCGTGTGGTCGGCGTCGACGTACTCCCGCCAGGTGCCGTTCGTGATGAACGCGGGCGTCGGCATCATCGGCTGGGTCAGCAGCGGCGTCGGGAACATCGGGATGAGCGCCAGGGAGAGCAGCACCGTGGTGGCCAGCCGGACCGGCAGCACCGCCTTCGGCCGGTCCAGCACCAGCCCGTTGGCTCGTTGCACACCGAGCGCCAGCAGGACCGCGATCACCGGCGCGACCGCGAGCGCCCACCGGGTGGGCACCACCGAGTTGAGGATCGGCACGCCGTGCAGCAGCGACCACGGGCCGGCCACGCCGGTGTCCTCGCCGATGTAGCGGACCACCGGGCCGAGCGACATCAGCGCGAAGAGCAGCGCGACGGAGGCCAGGCCGATCACCACCCGGCTGCGGCGCATCCAGACGACCAGGCCCACGAAGAGGACCGGGATGCCCCAGCCGAAGAACGCGTTCTCCTCGGAGGAGTTCTGCGTCATGTACATCGCCGTCTTCCAGTCACCGGCGATGGAGCGGCGCGAGTAGTTCCAGTACGACGCCAGGTCGGCGCCGAAGTTGCGGATGTCGTGCGCGAGACCGTGGTACGCCTGCGGGCCGAAGAACTGGATGTACAGCGGGTACGCCAGCAGCGTCAGCGACAGGGCCGCGGTCACGCCCAGCCCGGCGACGAAGGTCTTGAAGTGCCGGCGGTGCTCCGCCGCGCTCAGGCCCACGATCGTCACGAAGACCCCGACGCCGACCGCGGTCATGAACAGGATCTCGAGGTTGATGAAGGCCTGCCAGACGATCAGCAGACCGAGCAGCGCGCCGTTACGGACCGCCCGTCCGGATTCCACCAGGCAGAGCGTCCGCCAGATGATCAGCGGGATCAGGAACTGCGAGATGATGTTGGGGTGGCCGTTGGCGTGCGCCACCATGCTCGGCGCGAACGCGGCGAACAGCGCGCCGACCCAGGCCGCGACCTTCGAGGTGACGAGGTGCCGGGACAGCACGTAGTACCAGGAGAGGCCGGTCAGCAGCAGCGCGCCGGTGAGGAAGACGTTGAACGCGATGTGCGGGCCGAAGGCCAGCGTGATCGGCGTCATCGGGATGGAGACGGCCAGGACCGACGTGTTCGCCATCAGGTTGATGCCGAACGGCACGTTCACCTGGTACGACACGAACGGGTAGGCGAAGTCGGTGACGACGCGCGCGCCGTGCGCCAGCATCCACTCGAAGAACGCCTGGTCCTGCGCGTTGACCAGCTCGTGGTCCGGATGGAACCAGACGGTGCGGGTGACCAGGAACGCCATCAGCGCGATGCTCGCGACCGCGGCCACATCCAGCAGGCGCGCGCGCCACCGCGGCGAGCGCAGGCCGGAAGACTGTTCCAGATCCTGTTCTAGAAGGATCCGCTCGGCTTCGATGTCGACCGAGGGCATGGCCACCCCGAGAGGCCGGTTCGAGGGGTCGATGTCCTGAATAGTCATAGCCACGCGAGCCTAACTGAGCTTGATAACGCGTATGTCTCCATGAGCTGGGGCCGAGATGACCGTTACCCGTCTTGGTGACGATCATGGTCACGACAGCATCACAGTTGCGTTATCTACGCGTAGCCTGTGCGATACATGTCTCAAATAGGTCATAAATTCATGCTTGCGGCGCCGCTCAACTTTCGATCATCGGCGTTGAGTGGTTAACTCTTGCGGTCTCGCTGAATCCGGATCACCACATGAGGGAACCCACACATGGCAGAGCTCACCGGCGACCAGCGCGTCCAGTCCGAGGTGCTTGAGGGTCTTGCGACGGCGGTCAACCACCGTCGCTGGTTCGTCGAGCTGGCGATCCCGCACCTTGGGGACGACCCGATCGAGATCGGCAGCGGCATCGGTAACTACGCCGCCGAGTGGGCACCGCACGTGTCGAGGTTCACCGCCACCGAGGCGGAGCCGGACCGCCTGGTGGAGCTCAAGGAGCGCTTCGCCGACACGCCGAACGTCGAGGTGCGCGAGATGCTCCTGCCGACGTCCGACACCGGCTCGCACAGCGCCCTGGTCAGCTACAACGTGCTCGAGCACATCGAGGACCACGTCGGCGCGCTGCGCTGCATGAAGGGCCTGGTGCGCCCCGGCGGCAAGATCGTGCTGATCGTCCCGGCGTTCATGTTCGCGATGAGCCCGGTCGACATCGCCACCGGTCACGTGCGCCGCTACACGAAGAAGACCATGCGCGCCGCGATGGAGGAGGCGGGTCTCGAGATCGAGATCCTGCACTACGCGAACGCACTGGGCCTGATCGGCTACTACGGCGCGACCAGCATCTTCAAGCTGACGCCGAAGGAGGGGCCGATGGTGAAGTTCTACGACTCGCTGGTGCTCCCGGTCACCAAGGCGGCCGAGTCGCTGGTGCGCCCGCCGTTCGGCCAGTCCGTCTTCGTGGTCGCGCGCGTGCCCGAGTAAACGGGTTATCGACGACGCCGGGCCGCCCTCTCCGAAGGGCGGCCCGGCTTTTTGTGTCCTAGCTCACGGTTCAACTCACCCGATACGTGGAACGCAGTGTGGCTCGCGCCAATGTATGGAACGCAAGATTGAAGCCAACCACTGCCGGAGAAACGTCCCAAGTGACGTCGAGTGCATCAACGTCTACAGCGTGTACGGCAAAGACGTAACGGTGTTCGCGGTCTCCGGCGGGCGGTGCCGAACCACCATATGAGAGCGTGCCGTAATCGTTACGGACGTGAAATGCGCCGTCCGGCAGACCGCCCTCGGCCGACCCCGCACCACGCGCCAGCTCGGTCACCGAGGCTGGCAGGTTCACCGCCACCCAGTGCCAGAAGCCGGAGCCGGTCGGCGCGTCCGGGTCGAAGCAGGTGACCACGAAGCTCTTGGTCTCCGCCGGGAAGCCGGACCAGCTCAACTGCGGAGAGAGGTTCCCGCCGCCCACGCTGTCGTGCGCGAACGTGTCGTCCAGTGCCTTGCCGTCCTGGATGTCCGTGCTGGTCAGCGTGAAGACGGGGACGGCCGGGAGAAGGTCGTACGGATCCGGGGCGACCGGGCGCTCCAGGCTCATGATCTGACTCCAATCTCTGATGGGACCTTCAGGACCACGTCGCGGCCGGCCACGGCACCGGCGGCCGCCATCGGCACCAGCAGGGCGCCGAGCAACAGCAGCGGCCAGGACCATCCACCGGTCGCGTCGTGCACCGCGCCGGCCAGCACCGGGCCGGCCGCGGCGAGCAGATAACCGATTCCCTGCGCCATCCCGGACATCCGCGCGGCGTGCCCGGCGGACGGCATGCGCAGCAGGATGAGGGCCAGCGCGAGGCTGATCGTGGTGCCCTGGGCCAGGCCGAGCAGCGTCGCCCAGAGGAAGTCGAGCGGGCCGGGCGCGATCAGCAGGCCACCGAACCCGGCCGCGTAGAGCACGGCGCTGCCCACCGCGTATCCGCCCTGCCGCCGGGTACGCCCGACCGTGACCGTGAAGGCCAGCGACGCCACGATCCCGACCAGGTTGAAGACGGACAGCGCATATCCCGCCCGCGCCTGATCACTGCCGGACGCGATCAGGATCTCCGGCAGCCAGGCGACGGTGGCGTAGTAGACCAGCGACTGCAACCCCATGAAACCGGTCACCGCCCAGGCCAGCGGCGCGCGCCACAGCGGCGTGCCCGGCGCCGCCGTCCCCGGTCGCGGCCCCCGCGAGCCCCGGCTCAGCAGCGGCAGCCAGACCAGCAGCGCGATCGCGGGCGGCACCGCCCACACCGCGAGCGCCGTCCGCCAGTCGTCGCGCAGCAGCGCGAGCAGCGGCACCGCGGTACCGGCCGCGAGCGCCGCACCCGCCGACAGCGACACCGAGTAGACCCCCATCATCGTGCCGGCCCGGTCCGGGAACTCGCGCTTGACCAGCACCGGAAGCAGCACGTTCCCGACCGCGATGGCCGCGCCGAACACCACGGTCCCGGCGAACAGCAGCACGACCGACTCCGGCAGCCGCAGCAGCCCGCCGACGGTCATCGCGCCCAGCACCCCCACCAACACCGGAACCAGCCCGACCCGGCGGGCCAACACCGGCGCGAACGGCGCCAGCAGCCCGAAGCACAGCACCGGCACCGTGGTGAGCAGCGCGGCCCCCGCACTGGACAGGCCGGTCTCCGCGCGAATGTCCGACAGCAGCGGCGAGACCGCCACCACGGCCGGCCGCAGGTTGGCGGCGAGCAGCACCACGGCGATCACCATGCCGGTGCGGGCGCCTCTGCTCACCCCCGCATTCTGCCCGCACGCCCGCCTTGGCGCGATTCCAGCCACATGCGCCGTTTCCACCAATCCTCCAAACCCCGCCACGGTACGACCGGGAGCTCCCCGCCCCTCCCCCACGCGACGTGCCCTTCGACGCGGCTCTGCTCTGCTTACCAACCTGCCGCACCACCTGATGACCCAGCCGCCGGCACAGCTCTCGCAGCGGCTTTGCACTGCTTACCTACCCACCGCATCACCCTCCGGCCGGCGCCGGCCCGGGCGGCTCTCGGCGCGGCTCTGCTCTGCTTACCTACGCGGGGCGCCACCCACCGAGGCAGGCCTCGGGGGCGGCTTTGCTCTGCTTACCGGCTCGCCGGCGGGTGTGGGGCGGGCGGCGCGGCGAGGTAGGTAAGCAGAGCAAAGCCGCTGGTGGGAGCGGGCCGAACGGCCGGCGGGAAGTCGCGGGGGGCGGGAGGGTGCGGAGCGGAGGGCGCCGCGCGGGAAGAGAGCGGAAGGCGCCGAGCGGGAAGGGAGCGGAGGGCCGGGAGGTGGGTCGCGGGTGTGGGCCACGCCGGGACCGGCTCCGGCGCGGCGACCGGAGCGGAGCGCCAGCGGAGTCGGAGGGCGCCGCGCGGTTTGCCCGCGGGAGCATGCGGACAGTGAGCCCGCCGGGAGCGGGAAAATCTAGAGATGTAGTGATTCGGGGGCGTGCAGGCGGAGCATCGTGGCGCCGACCATGGGTGGGATGTAGCGGCGGGTGGCCAGGGAGACCACGATCATGGTGGCGAAGGCGAGTGGGACGGTCCAGGCGGCGGGCTGGGCGACGGCCTCGGCGGGCCAGCCGGACAGTGGTGGGCCGAGCACGGTGATCAGGACGGCGGCGACCGCGGCGCCGCCGCCGGTGAGGATGCCCGCGGCGGCGCCGGCGGCGGTGAGGCCGCGCCACCAGATGCCGAGCACGAGCAGCGGGCAGAAGCTGGACGCGGCGACCGCGAACGCGAGGCCGACGACCTGGGAGACGTCCAGCGAGGCGACGTTGAGCGCGAGCAGCAGCGGTACGGCGCCGCCGATCAGCGAGGCCAGGCGGAACGTGGGGACGGAGCCGCCGCGGCCGATCACGTCGGTGGCGAGGACGCCGGCGACGCTGGTCAGCAGGCCGGAGCTGGTGGACAGGAACGCGGCGAACGCGCCGGCCGCGACCAGGGCGGCGAGCAGCTGGCCGGTCAGTCCGGGGCCGAGGGCGGCGCCGGGCAGCAGCAGCACCACGGCGTCGGTGTCGCCGGTGAGCAGCAGCTGGGGGGTGTAGACGCGGCCGAGCGCGCCGTAGACCGTGGGCAGCAGGTAGAAGAGGCCGACCAGTGCCAGGACGACGAGCGTGGTGCGGCGGGCGGCGGCGCCGTCGCGGTTGGTGTAGAAGCGGACCAGCACGTGCGGCAGGCCCATGGTGCCGAGGAACGTGGCGAGGATCAGCGAGTACGTGCCGAACAGGCTGCCGCCGCGGCCGGGCAGCAGCCAGTCGAGGCCGGTCGCGACGCCCTCGACGGCCGGGACCGGCGCGCCGGCCGGGAAGGACAGCTCGTCGCCGGGCGCGACGGTGCGCGTGCCGCCGTCCGCGAACGTGAGCGTGGCCGGCGACTCCACGGTCAGCACCGTGGCCTGCCGGAACGTGAGCCCGTCCGCGGGCGTGACCTCGGGCCGGCCGTCGGCCTGCCAGACCAGGGCCAGGAAGATCACGGGTACGGCCAGCGCGGTGAGTTTCAGCCAGTACTGGAAGGCCTGCACGAAGGTGATCGCCCGCATGCCGCCGAGCGCCACGTTCGCGGTGACGACGGCGCTGACCAGCACGGCGCCGAGCGCGTAGGGTGCGCCGGTCACGGTGGCCAGCGTGAGGCCGGCGCCCTGGAGCTGCGGGACCAGGTAGAGCCAGCCGATGAAGACCACGAACGCGGTGGCGAGCGTGCGCAGCCGGCGGGAGTCCAGCCGCAGCTCGCAGAAGTCGGGCAGCGTGAACGCGCCGGAGCGGCGCAGCGGCGCGGCCACGAACAGCAGCAGCGCCAGGTATCCGGCCGCGAAGCCGACCGGGTACCAGAGCACGTCGACGCCGTTCTTCAGGATCAGCCCGGCCACGCCGAGGAACGACGCGGCGGACAGGTACTCGCCACCGATCGCGGCCGCGTTCCAGGCCGGGCTGACCATGCGCGAGGCGACCAGGAAGTCGGAGGTGGTCCGCGCCAGCCGCAGGCCGTAGAAGCCGATCGCCACGGTGGCGACGGTCATCAGGACCACGGTCGGGATCAGGTACGGGTTCGGGGTCATGCCGGGCTCCCGGCCCCGCCGCGGTTCCGGGGTGGTCGGCGCTGCACCGATGGTTTCTCGCTCATCGCTCCGGCCGCCGGACCAGCGCGGTGAAGTCCTGGTCGTTGCGTTCGGCCAGGTGCACGTACGCCCATCCGACCGCGACCAGGAACGGGAACGAGCCGACGCCGAGCAGCAGCCAGGGCAGGTTCACGCCGAGGACCTTGACGGTGGTCACGGACGGCGCGATCGCGAACAGCAGCGGCAGCCCGCCGAGCCCGACCACGACCACCACGGCCAGGCGTACGGCCAGCGCGAACTGGGCCCGGATCAGCCCGCGCAGCAGCGCCTCGCCGACCTGGTTCTGCTCGGCCAGGTCGGTGCGGGCGCGGTCGGCGGTGCGTGGCCGGCCGACCTCGGCGAGCACCACCCGGACACGGGCCGGCCGGTCGGGCACGTCAGCGGTTCCAGTCCTGCTTGGCGGCGCGGACCAGCCGGTCCTTCAGCTCGCGCGTGTGCCGGCGGGAGACCGGCAGCTCGCTGCCGTCCACCACCACGACGTAACCGGAGTTGGCCAGCCGCAGCTCCGCGATCAGGCGCAGCTGCACCAGGTACGACCGGTGAATCCGGACGAAACCAGCGTCGGCCCAGCGTTCGGCGAGCGTGGCCAGCGGCACCCGGACCAGGTGCGAGCCGTCCGCGGTGTGCAGCCGCGCGTAGTCGCCCTGCGCCTCCACCCAGCGAACCGCGGACCGGGGCAGCATGCGCGTGGTGCCGGCCAGCTCGACCGGGATGGTCGGGTCGTCCTCGCCGCGCGCCATCGCGGCACGCTGGGCCGGGATCACCCGGGCCTCGGCGACCCGGCGCAGCGACTCGGCCAGCCGCTCGGTGCGGACCGGCTTGCGCACGTAGTCGGTCACGCCGAGGTCGAACGCGTCGACCGCGCCGTCGTCGTACGCGGTCACGAACACGATCGCGGGCGGGCGGGCGAACCGGCGCAGCACCCGGGCCAGCTCCATGCCGTCCAGCCCGGGCATGCGGATGTCCAGGAAGACCGCGTCCACATCGGTGTCCCGGAGCAGGCGCAGCGCCTCGGTGGCGTCGCCCGCGGTGTGCACGCGGGCCACCCGCGGGTCGGTGCGCAGCAGGTAGGCGAGTTCGTCGAGCGCGGGCGGCTCGTCGTCGACCGCGAGCACCCGCAGGAACGCGGTCACGCGCGCACCCCCGGGTGGAACTTCGGCACTCGCATGCTCACCTTCATCCCGGCGCCGAGGGCGGTCTCGACGACCAGTCCGAACTGATCGCCGAAGGCCGACCGCATCCGCTCATCCACGTTCGACAGGCCGACGTGCTGGCCGGAGTCGTCGGACTCTCCGGCCGCCTCCGCCATCCCGGCTATCAGCACCGCGGGGTCCATGCCGACCCCGTCGTCCTCCACCGTGATGTGGCACTCCGCCCCGGCGTCGATGGCCTCGATGCTGACCATGCCGACGCCGGGCTTGCGCGAAAGGCCGTGCCGGATCGCGTTCTCCACCAGCGGTTGCAGGCAGAGGAACGGGAGGCTGACCGGCAGGACCTCCGGGGCGATCTGCAGGCGGACCTGCAGACGATCCCCGAAGCGCGCACGCTCGATGGTCAGGTAACGATCGATCGAGCGCAACTCCTCGGCGAGCGTAGTGAACTCGCCGTGTGCCCGGAAGGAGTACCTCGTGAATTCCGCGAACTCGAGGATCAGTTCGCGGGCCCGTTCCGGGTCGGTCCGCACGAACGAGGCGATCGCGGTCAGCGCGTTGTAGATGAAGTGCGGGCTGATCTGCGCGCGCAGCGCCCGTACCTCGGCGCGGGCCAGCCGCTCCCGGGACGAGTCCAGCTCGGCCAGCGCCAGCTGTGCGGCGGCCCAGCGCGCGGTCTCCAGCGTGGCCTGCACCAGGCCGGGCGCGGGCTGCCCGTCCGCGACCGCGACCAGCGCGGCCTCCGCGCCGCCGTCCGCGCCGGTCAGCGGCGCGACCACGGCGCCGCGCACCACGCAGTCCATCCGGTCGCAGGGCAGGTCGGACTCGCTGAGCACGGTGGAGCGGTTCTGCGCGATGGCGCGGATGCCGGCCGCGGCCAGTTGGGCGGTGTGGTGCGCGCCGCGGCCGTCCAGCGCGAGCATGCCGTCAACGCCGGTCAGCGCGAGGCCGGGCGCGCCGACCAGCGCGCGCAGGTGCCGGACCGCCTTGGCCGCGTTGATGCGGTCGAGCCCGGCGCGCAGCGGCTCCGCGGCCATGCCGGCCGTGTGCAACACCTGGTACGTCGCCCGCTGCGCCTCGGTCGCGATGGCGCGCCGCTGCCGCAGCCGGATGACGGCGGCGACCGCGGCGGCCAGCGCGCTGATCAGCACGAGCACGGACGCGGCCGTAGACAAGTTTGCCCCCACCGCCAGATCCTGACGGTGGGGGCAAGATTTGTACAGTCTTCTAGTAGGCGCCCTTGCGCGCGATGACCACGCCGACCGTGCGCCACAGGATGCTCAGGTCGTAGGCGAGCGACCAGTTGTCCACGTAGTAGAGGTCCAGCCGGACCGCCTCGTCCCAGGAGAGGTCGGAGCGGCCGGAGACCTGCCACAGCCCGGTGATGCCGGGGCGGACCAGCAGCCGCCGCCGCACGTCGCCGAGGAAGTCACCGTCGTCGGCCGGCAGCGGGCGCGGGCCGACCAGCGACATCTCGCCGAACAGCACGTTGATCAGCTGCGGCAGCTCGTCCAGCGAGCTGGCCCGCAGGAACCGGCCGGCCGGGAAGACGCGCGGATCGTTCTTGACCTTGAAAAGCAGGCCGTCCGTCTCGTTCAGGTCCTTCATCGAGGCGAGCCGCTCCTCGGCGTCGACGTACATGGTCCGGAACTTCCAGACCTTGAACGTCTTGCCCTCGTGACCCACCCGCGACTGCCGGAAGAACGCCGGGCCCGGATCGGAGATCTTGATCGCGATGCCGATCGCCAGCAGCAGCGGCGACAGCAGGATCAGGCCCAGGCCGGCCGCGACCCGGTCCATCAGGTTCTTCGCCAGCCACCCGAGGCCGGAGATGGTCGGCTCCTCCACGTGCAGCAGCGGCAGACCCTCGATCGGCCGGATGTGCACGCGCGGACCGGCGATGTCGGTCAGCTGCGGCGCCACCACCAGGTCGATGCCGGTGCCCTCGAGCTGCCAGGCCAGGCGGCGCAGCTCGCCCGGCTCCGCGCTGGCCGAGCCGCAGAACGCGATCGTGTCCGCACCCACCTCGCGGACCAGCGCCAGCACGTCCTTGCCCGCGTGCACCGGGACCGGCGTCTCCAGGCCCTTCGCGGCGGCGTAGCCGTCGGTCAGGTGGATCGCGACCGGCACCAGGCCGGCGGCCGGGCTGCGGGTGACCGCGGTGTAGACCTCAAGCGTCTCCGGCAGTGTGCCGAGCAGCACCATCCGCTGGGCGGCGGCGCCGAACCGGCGGCGGGAGACGTGCAGGACCAGACGTGCCACGTACCGGGCGAACAGGATCAGGATCGTGGCGCCGACCAGCGCGGTGGCGACCGAGAGCCGGGACAGGTCGGTCTTGGTGGCGAACGCGATGAACGACACGCTCGCCGCGACCGTCACCGAGGCGCGGGTCACCCGTTTGAACTCATCGGTGCCGAGGCCGAGGTAGCGGCGGTCGTAGGCACCGTTGGCCCACAGCACGACCAGCCATCCGAGCGGCAGCAGCACGTACGCCACGGCCTGGAACCACGGCTCGCCGTTGTCCGGGTCCTGGAAGCCCGATGCCGCCTGCTCGAACAGCGAGACGGCGATCAGGCTGGCTATCGCCGCGGCGCCGAAGTCGAGGAGGAGCAGCAGAACCGTGTACGGCCGGTGCCACCGGGAGACGGTGCGTTTCGCCCTCGTCCAGGCCGAGCGCGGAACCCCGTTCGTGGGCCGCTCCGGCGGAGTCGGTTGAATCTCGAACTCGTCGTACTGGGGCACGCTGTTGCTCCGGCCTGTGTTGACGACCGGGCGTTGGAGGCTCGTCGTCACCTCACCTACGTCCTCCCGCGTGACAGGTGCTTCCCACCCGCCCATCGGGCCATGGGAAGCCCACCGCACCAGTTTCCCATGACTCCCGGGACGTGGCGGTGACCCGGCAGACATTACGCTCCGTCGCTCGGTCCGGGAAACCGGCACCGGCCTGACGGCCGATGGCTCCTCGCTTCAGTGCGTGAGACCGGGACACTATACCGACGAATGGGGCCTGCGGAAGGCCGCCCATGCGCGTCCTTCGCGGGTTGCAATCGCATTGTTCATCTCCTGGGCGTTGGGAAGTCCTCGCAGGTCACCCTGAGGGTACGAGCGATTACTGTGGAGATTTATCGCACGATTCGAGAAAGTCGGCGATCGGCGAGCGGCTTGCCCCCGGTCTGACACGTGGGACAGTACTGAAGGCTCGTGTCCGCGAAGGAGACCTCACGCACCGTGTCGCCGCAGACCGGGCACGGTAACCCGGTGCGCGCGTGCACGCGGAAGCCCGAGCGCTTCTCACCCTTCAGCTCCGCGGCCCGCTGCCCCACCGATCGGGTGACAGCGTCCGTCTCCACCGACCGCATCGCCTCGAACAGCCGGGATATCTGCTCCTCGGACAGCTTGTTCGTCAGCGCGAACGGCGACAGCCTCGCCACGTGCAGGATCTCGTCGGAGTACGCGTTGCCGATGCCGGCCAGGATCTCCTGATCGGTGAGCACGCCCTTGATCTGCCCGCGCCGGCTGGTGATCCGCGCGGTGAACGTCTCCAGGTCGACCGCGAGCGCGTCCGGGCCGAGCCGGGACACGCCCGGCACCTCCGCCGGGTCACGCACCAGGTACGCCGCGAGGCTCTTCTTCGTACCGGCCTCGGTCAGGTCGAAGCCGGAGCCGTCGTCCAGCCGCACCCGCACCGCGATCGGGCCCTTGCCCGGCTTCAGCGGCGTGGCGGCCGGGAACGCGTCGCGGTAGTGCAGCCAGCCGGCCCGGGCGAGGTGCACCACCAGGTGCAGCTCGCCGCCGAACGTGACGTCCAGGAACTTGCCGTGCCGGCCCGCGTCGGTCAGCTCCAGCCCGGCGACCGCGGACGGCGGCGGGTCGTACGTCTTGAGCGCGCTGATGGCGACGACCTCCAGGCGGTCGGCCGTGTGACCGACCGCGCGCTCGCGAAGGTACGCGGCGAGCGCTTCCACCTCCGGTAACTCTGGCACGTCTAGAACGGTAGCGTCTTGAACCTATGAAGGTCCTGGTCGCGCACAATCGTTACCGCGACGCCATGCCGTCCGGTGAGAACACGATCGTCGATCAGGAGATGGCTCAGCTGGCCGACGCGGGCGTCCAGGTCACCCCGTTCATCCGCAGCTCGGACGAGATCCCGGGGATGTCCGCGGCCGGCAAGGCGCTGCTGCCGATCTCGCCGATCTACGCGCCGGCGGCGCAACGCGAGCTGGCCGGCGCGCTGCGCGCACATCGCCCGGACGTGGTGCACCTGCACAACCCGTACCCGCTGATCTCGCCCTGGATCGTCCGCACCGCGCACCGGCACGGCATCCCGGTGGTGCAGACCGTCCACAACTACCGCCAGGTCTGCGCGCCCGGCCTGTACTTCCGGGACGGCCGCATCTGCACGGACTGCCGGGACCGGGCGTTCCCGCTGCCCGCGATCGTGCACGGCTGCTACCGGGGATCGCGGGCGCAGAGCGCGGTGATGGCCACCGCGCTCACGGTGCACCGGCCCACCTGGCGCGCGGTCGACCGCTTCATCGCGCTCACCACCGCCGTTCAAGAGCATCTGCGGGGGTACGGCGTACCCGGCGCCAACATCGTGGTGAAGCCGAACGCGGTGCCCGACCCGGGCCCGCCCGCCCCGCCCGGCGACGGCTTCCTCTACCTGGCCCGGCTCTCCCCCGAGAAGGGCCTCGGCCTGCTGCTGGACGCCTGGCGCCGGCACCCGGACGGCGCGCTCGGCCCGCTGCGGATCGCCGGCGACGGCGAGCTGCGCCCGGAGGTGGAGGCCGCGGCCGCGGCACGCGCGGACGTGGAGTACCTCGGCGTGCTGGACCGGGCGGGCGTGCGCGCGGCGATGCGGCGTACCGCGGTGGTTCTGACGGTGTCGACCTGGCACGATGTGCTTCCGACGGTGACGATCGAGGCGCTGGCCGCGGGCCGGCCGGTGCTCGGAACCGCGCTCGGCGGCATCCCCTACCTGGTCGGGGACGCCGGCTGGGTGGTGCGGGCGGACGCGGGGGAGCTCGCCGCCGCGCTCCCGGCCGCCCGGGCCGGGGCCGCCGCGCTGGCCGGTGCGGCACGCGCGCGGTACGAGTCGACGTTCCACCCGCAGGTGGTCACCCGCCGCCTGCTCGACGTGTACGACGACCTTCTCAGGCAACTGAGAGCGTAGTTCGCGTTTCCCCCGGGAAACAGCGGACGCGTGACCGACAGCGAAGGGGCCGAGCGGCCGATCGAGATGATTCCTCCTTCCCCCATCAGCGCGATGCCGGACACGCTGCCCGAGCCGCCCCGACGCTGGTCCCGCCGGCAGCTGCTGATCGCCGGCGGCGGGCTCGCGGCCGTCGGGCTGGCCGGGTGCGGCGCCGGCTTCGTGATCGGCGCGGACTCCGCGCGCGAGGCGAACCGCGGCAACGAGGTCGGCGCCGCGGACAACCTGCTCAGCTTCGTCTCCCGGCCGGACCTGCACGTCCAGCGGGTGGTCGTCTCTACGCCGTCGCCCGACCCCTCCGCCGGGTACGTGCTGCTCACGCCCGCGCAGGGCGAGGGCCAGTTCGGCACCCTGATGGTGGATACCAACGGCGTACCGGTGTGGTTCCGCCCGGTGCCGCCGCCGGCCACCGTCGCCATCGACCTCAAGGTGCAGCGATACCGCGGGGAGCCGGTGCTGACCTGGTGGGAGGGGCTGATCGGCGGGACCGGCGGGCTCGGCGTCGGACAGGGGGAGTTCGTCGTCTTCGACAACCGGTACCGCGAGGTCACCCGCATCCGCGCGGACGGCGTCACGCAGGCCGACCAGCACGACCTGAAGATCACCGAGCGCGGTACCGCGCTGTTCTGGGTGTACCGCCCGATCTCCGCGGACCTCACCTCGGTCGGTGGGCCGGCCGCCGGCGCGCTGCACGACGGCGTGCTCCAGGAGGTCGACATCGCCACCGGCAAGCTGATCATGGAGTGGCGGGCCAGCGACCACGTCGCCTTCGACGAGTCCTACGCGCCGCTGCCGACCGGCGACTCCGCGCTGCTGCCGTACGACTACTTCCACGCGAACTCCGTGGCCGAGGACACCGACGGCAACCTGCTCATCTCCGCCCGGCACACCTGGACCGTCTACAAGGTGGACCGCGAGTCCGGCGACGTCATCTGGCGACTCGGCGGCAAGAGAAGCGACTTCCGGCTCCCGGAGGACGCGGTCTTCTCCTGGCAGCACGACGCCCGCCGGCGCGGCGACGGCACGATCAGCCTGTTCGACAACGCGGCCGGCGTCACCCGCGAGCACGACCGCTCCCGCGGCCTGATCCTCTCCCTCGACGAGGACGCCAAGACCGCCACCATGGTCCACGAGTACGTCCACCCGCGCCGGCTCTCCGCGCCCACCCAGGGCAGCATGGAGGAACGGCCGGACGGCGGCTCCTTCATCGGCTGGGGCGAACTGCCGTACTTCACCGAGTTCGCCGAGGACGGCACCGTGCTCTTCGACGGCCGCCTCCCCTCGGACAGCCAGTCGTACCGCGCGTCCCGCACCGCCTGGACCGCCGAGCCCGCCGACCAGCCCGCGGTCGGCCTGCGCCGGGAGGCCGGCAAGCTCGTCGCCTACGCCAGCTGGAACGGCGCCACCGAGGTCGAGACCTGGCAGATCCGTGCCGGCGCCCAGCCCGGCAGCCTCGGCCTGGTCGCCGACGGCGACCGCACCGGGTTCGAGACCGCCGTCACCGTCCCCGGCGACCCCGAATACCTCCGCGCCGACGCCTTCGCCACCGACGGCCGCCTCCTCGGCTCCTCCGCCATCATCCCGGTCCGCGGCTGACCCGCGGCCGGAGTGGCCGGAGGTCAGCCGCGGAGGGCGTTGCGGGCGCTGAAGGCGATGCTGGTGAGCAGGAAGGCGCCGTTGACCAGGGTGAAGAGGCCGATGAACCAGACCATGGCGATGGGCGCGACGGTCAGGACCAGGCCGGCCACGGCGATGATGGCGCCGTAGTCGCGGATCAGCTTGAGGACGCGGACCGGGAGGCGGGTGGAGGTGAGCATGGTGACCGCGTTCGGGCCGGTGGCCATGACCGAGGTGATCAGGTTGACCATCCAGCCGCCGGCGAAGAGGGCGATCAGCCAGGCCGGGGTCTCCGGCTCCTGGGCGACCGCGGTGGCGGAGAGCGCGGCGACCAGCGCGACCTGGCCGGCGACGTCGCAGAGGACGTCGACGCGGGCGCCGTCGGGGCTGGTCTGGCCGGTGACCCGGGCGAGCTGGCCGTCGGCGCAGTCGAACGCGTAGGCGAGCTGCCAGCCGGCCAGCGCGATCAGGCCGATGACGACCGCGGGTACGGTACCGGCGGCGACCGGACCGGCCGTCACGATCACCAGCGTGGAGACGACCGCGCTGATGCCGAGGTTGAAGATGGTCAAGGTGGTCGGCGCGAGCTTGTTGCGGTAGCCGAAGAGCGCGAGCTTGGCGCCGAGCCGCTGGCTGACCGCCTCGCTGTAGAGGCCGCCGCCGCGGTTGACGCGGTAGAAGTCGGACTCGGCCGGCTGATGCTCAGGAGCGCTGGACTGCATCAACGTAGTCTGCCAGCCGCGTGCGAATCTCCCTCGGGCCCAGGTCCAGGTGTTCGAGGATCGTGTATCGGTCGGGCCGGGTGCGCGGCGCGAAGCCGATCACGTCCACGAACTGCTCGTCGGACAGGCCGAACTCCCGGTGCGTACGGTGCAGCCGGTGCCGGCGCAGGCAGGCGGACATCGCCCGGAAGCGCGCCTCGTCGCCGCGCAGGAACGTGCAGAACAGTGCGCCCATGCCGGCCAGCTCGCCGTGCGAGCCGGTGCCGGGGTTGAGCACGTCCACCGCGTGCATGATCTCGTGGCAGCCGCCGCTGCACGGCCGGCTGGAGCCGGAGACCGCCATCGCGAGGCCGCTGGCGATCAGGCCCTCGGCCAGCACCGTGACGAAGCCGTCGTCGGTCATGTCGCCCGGGTGGCTGAGCAGCGCCTCCGCGCCCATCCGGGCCAGTGAGGCGGACAGGCCGTCGACCGGCTCGCCGCGGACGTCCCGGGCCAGCTCCCAGTCGGCCAGCGCGCTGAGGTTGCTGAGCACGTCGCCGATGCCGCCGCGGTTGTAGCGGGACGGCCCGGCCTCGACGAAGTCCAGATCGACGATGACCGCGATCGGGATGTGCACGCCGTACGACCCCTTGATCCCGTCGTTGACCAGGCTGGCGACCGGGGAGCCGATGCCGTCGTTGGCCAGGCTGGTGGCGACCGAGACCATCGGGATGCCGTAGCGGGTGGCCGCGTACTTGGCGGTGTCCAGCGTGGTGCCGCCGCCGATGCCGACCACCGCGTCGTACGACCGGGCGCGGAGCTTCGCGGCCAGCTCGTTCGCGGCGTCCAGGGTGCCACCGGAGACCGTGAAGATGTCCGCGGAGCCGAGGCTGGGCCGGATCAGGTCCGCGACGCGTGCGCCGACGCCGTGCCCGACCACCACGGCCACGTCGCCGCCGGCGGATATCCGCCCGTCCGCGAGAATCCGGCCGAGGTCGGCGACGGCGCCGCGCCGGACATCGACGTGCAGCGGCGTCAGGATCGTGCGGGCTAGTAGCGGCATGCGACGGCCCGGGCGCGGGCCAGGTCGTCGTGGTCGTCCACCTCGACCCACGGCACGTCGCCGACGTCCGCGTACCGGATCGCGCCGCCGCGGTCCGCGTACTCCTGGAAGCCGTCCTCGTAGTAGAGGTTCGGGTCGCGACGCCAGACCGTCTCCAGCGCGTCCGCGAGCCCGCCGGCCGCGGCCGGGGAGATGAGCGAGACGCCGATGTACTCGCCGGTCGCCGCGGCCGGGTCCATCAGCTTGGTGATCCGGCGGAGCCGCCCGTCCGGCGAGAAGTCGGCCTTCATCTCCTCGTCGGCGAGCCGCTTCGCGGTGTCCAGGGCCAGCACGATCGACGGGCCCCGCGCGGCGAGCAGCGTCTTCTGCACGCTCACCGGATGCACGGTGTCGCCGTTGACCAGCAGCGCGCCGTCCGTGAACTGGTCACGGGCGAGCCACAGCGAGTACGCGTTGTTCCACTCCTCGGCCCGGTCGTTGTAAACCAGCGTCAGGCGTACCCCGTATCGATCCTGAAGTTCCGGCACCCGGGACGACACCGCCGGCGCCCGGTAGCCGACCACGACCGTGACGTCGGACAGGCCCACGGACGCGAGGTTGCGCAGCGCGATGTCCAGGATCGTGGTGTCCCCGTCCACCGGGATCAGCGCCTTCGGCAGCTCGTCGGTGTACGGGCGCAGACGTCGTCCGGCGCCGGCGGCGAGCACGAGACCGATCATTCCCATACCGGGAACAACGATCGACCGCTAGAAACCGAACACCCGCAGCATGGCGAACCCGTCCGCGACGATGCGCCGGATCGTGTCGTCGTCCGGGCGGTTCTCGTCCAGCAGGTCCAGCTCCGCCTCGGTGATCCAGGCGAAGTCGGTGTGCTTGCCCGGCTCCAGCCGCGGCCGGGACAGGTCGCCGTCCACCCGGCACAGGAAGTCCGTCTCCAGCCGGTACAGCCCGTCGTCACCCTTCCAGGTGTGCTCGCCGACCGTGGCCAGCACGTGCGAGAGGATCCAGCCGGTCTCCTCGCGGACCTCGCGGTGCAGCGCGTCCTCCACGCTCTCGCCCGCCTCCACGTGCCCGCCGACGATGTCCCACGTGTCCGGGAACAGCCGGCGCTGCGCGGACCGCCGCTGCACGAAGATCCGGCCGTCGTCGTCGACGATCAGCGCACCGGCGCAGAGCAGCGGTTCCGCGGCCGACCGGCCGGATGGCGAAGTCACGGACGAGACATTAGCGGAACACCGCTCTCTTGCCGCTCCGCCTGCGAGTTGGTGCACTGGGATATCGAACAGCAGCCGTGTCGAGGGAGATGCGCCATGCACGTTCGCGACGCCATGTCCGCCGAGGTCCTCACCGTGGGACCCGATCACACCCTGCGTCAGGCGGCCAGAATGATGGCCGACCGTGGCGCCGGATCCGCCGTCGTGCTCGACCCGGACGCCGAAGGCGTCGGGATCATGACGGAGCGTGACCTGCTCAAGGCGATCGGCGCCGGGCTGGACCCCGACACCGAGCGCACCGGGGCACACCTGACCTGGGACGTCGTCTACGCGAGTCCGGGCTGGACACTGGAGGAGGCCGCGCTCGCGATGGCTCGCGGCGGTTTCCGACACCTGGTCGTGCTGGACGACGGCGAGGTCCTCGGCGTGATCTCGGTCCGCGACATCATGCGCGTCTGGGCGCGCGAGAAGGCCTTGAAAACCTCCTGACGGTACGGACGGAGCCGGTCGATTTCTGCGGCCGGCGACGCCCGCGACGGGCCGTCTTACCGACTTTTCACCGGCCTTTCACCAGGCGGGAATGGGCGTGGGGAAGATCATGTCCCGGCTCGTAAGCTAAGCCCATGACCGCTGAGCAGCTGATCTCGTTCGCCCGTGGCGCCCCCTCCCTCGACATCGTGGACATCGAGGGCCTCAAGGCCGCGGCGGTACGCGCGTTCGACGCCGACCCGGCCGGCGTCACCGCCTACGGCACCTCGGTCGGGTACGTTCCGCTCCGGAAGTGGATCGCGGAGAAGCACGGCGTCACGCCGGAGCAGGTCCTGGTCACGAACGGCTCGCTCCAGGCGGACGCGTTCCTCTTCGACCACCTGGTCAAGGCCGGTGAGGCCGTGGTGGTGGAGCGGCCGACGTACGACCGCACGCTGCTCAACCTGCAGAACCTGGGCGGCAAGGTGCACCAGGTGACGCTGGACGCGGACGGCATCGACACCGCGGAACTGCGCCGCCTGCTGGAGTCCGGCGTGCGCCCGACGCTGGCCCACATCATCCCGAATTACCAGAACCCGGCCGGCGTGACGCTCTCCCTGGAGCGCCGTCGCGAGCTGCTGGCGCTGGCCTCGGAGTTCGGCTTCACGATCTTCGAGGACGACCCGTACGCGGACATCCGGTTCCGCGGCGAGGCGCTGCCGTCGATGCTGTCGATGGACACCGAGGGCGTGGTCGTGCACGCGTCCAGCTTCACCAAGACGGTCTGCCCCGGCGTGCGCGTCGGCTACCTGGTCGGCCCGGCAGCGATGATCGCGGCCATCGCGAAGCGCGCCACCAACCTGTACATCTCGCCCGGCATGGTCTCCGAGGCGATCGTGCACCAGTTCTGCGTCTCCGGCGACATCGACCGCTCGATCGCGACGGTCAGCGCGGCCCTGGGCGAGCGGGCTCGCGTGCTGGCCGAGTCGCTGCGCCGGCACATCCCGGGCGTCCGGTTCACCGAGCCCGACGGCGGCTACTTCCTCTGGATCGACCTGCCGGAGGACGTGGACGTGGCCAAGGTGCTGCCGGCCGCGGCCGAGCGCGGCGTGGCGGTCGTCAAGGGCACGGACTTCCTGCTGGAGGGCGGCGACCACTCGCTGCGGCTGGCCTTCTCCGCGGTGACCGTGGACCAGATCGACGAGGGCGTGCGGCGGCTGGCGGCCGCGATCGACGCGGTCCGCGGTTGAGCAACAGAGTCCATTAACGCCTGACAGCACCAAAAGGTGCCCGTTTGATCTGTCGGATTGCCGACAAAATGCGGTCAGGCCCGGTCCGGGGTTTCTTTCCGGCCGGGCCTGAGTCCAGAATGCGGATGGCCAAATCGCCATGCGCTGGCCCCCATAGACATAACCCCGCCCCCTTGGCGCCGGGTGGGCCGCTCGCACCCCCCACCCCCCGAAAGCGGCCGGTCCACCCGGCGCCACCCCTCCCGCCCACGTCCGCGGCCCGGCGGCGGAAACCCCCGCGCAGCGTCCCAACATGAGGCGCCGGGTGGGCCGCTCGCACCCCCCACCCCCCGAAAGCGGCCGGTCCACCCGGCGCCACCCCTCCCGCCCACGTCCGCGGCCCGGCGGCGGAAACCCCCGCGCAGCGTCCCAACATGAGGCGCCGGGTGGGCCACTCACACCCCCCACCCCCCGAAAGCGGCCGGTCCACCCGGCGCCACCCCCTCCGGTTCCTCCCCCGCGGATTGATCACTGATTCCGGGTAAACGCTGACGCGTAACCTCCAAGCGGGACCACGGCGATCAGAGGGACGAGGGGGTGAATGCGGATGGCTGAGCGGAACAATCCGGCGGTCGGCGGCAACGGACACTTGGGGAACCGCTCCCGAACATGGACGGCCCCGGTCCGGGCGATGACCCGGATCATCGGCGCGGACGGCGCCCCGCCACCCCCGCCCACCACCGACGTCGCCCGCAGCTCGGTCGTCGACTGCGCGCTCTACGTCGAGGGCGTGCGGCAGGAGGGCCAGTGGGACTACGCGGAGGCGCTCGCCGCGGCCCGCAGCCGGCCCAACGCGTTCGTCTGGCTCGGCCTGCACGAGCCCACCGAGGACGAGATGGCGCCGATCGCGGAGACCTACGGCCTGCACGAACTCGCGGTCGAGGACGCGATCAAGGCGGAGCAGCGCCCGAAGCTGGAGCGCTTCAACGACGTCGTGTTCCTGGTTTGCCGCACCGCGCGCTACCTCGAGCACGCCCGGCTGACCGAGCACTCCGAGGTGGTGGAGACCGGCCAGGTGCTGATCTTCATCGGCCCGGCCTTCGTGATCACGGTCCGGCACGGCAACGCGTCGAAACTCTCCCCGGTCCGCGCGGACCTGGAGGCGCGCCAGGAACTGCTGGCCCAGGGCCCGTGGGCGGTCGCCTACGCGGTCACCGACCGGATCGTCGACCACTACATCGAGGTCGCGGACGGCATCGAGGACGACCTGGACGCGCTGGAGGAGGACGTTTTCGCCCGCGCCGGCACCAGCAGCATCCAGTCGATCTACCAGCTCAAGCGCGAGCTGGTGGAGTTCCGCCGCGCGGTGGTGCCGTTCCAGCGCCCGCTGCTCACGCTCACCTCGGACGCCAGCCGCGGCACCGTGCCGAAGGAGATCCGCCGCTACTTCCGCGACGTACAGGACCACCTCAGCCGCACGATCGAGCAGGTGACGGCGAACGACGACCTGCTCAACTCGATCCTCCAGGCGCGGCTCGCCCAGGTCTCGGTCGACCAGAACAACGACATGCGGAAGATCGCCGCCTGGGCCGCGATCGCCACGGTGTGGACCGCCGCGGCCGGCATCTACGGCATGAACTTCAAGTTCATGCCGGAACTGGAATGGCGGTACTCGTACCCGATCCTGCTCACACTGCTCGTGACCACGTCGGCCACGCTCTACCGCCTCTTCCGGCGCAACGGCTGGCTGTAGGAAAAAATCGGCCGGGGGTACGGCGTACCCCCGGCCGATGGTGAAATTCAGTTGCTGGACCAGCGGTCCTGTCCGCCGGTCAGCGGGTCGCCGTGCGCCTTGTTGCCCGCGCCGGCCATGCTGCCGCCGGTGCCGCTGATGCTCCCGCCGGTGCCGCTCATGCTCCCGCCGGTGCCGGTCGTGCTCCCGCCCGAGCCGGCCATGCTGCCGCCCGGCGTGGTCATGCCGGCCGGCCGGATCGACGAGGTCGTGGACGCCGGGTCCGGCGTGAGCCGGTCGGACGCGGCCATCCGGTCCGCCGCCGGCTGGCCGTCCGAGGACGACCCGCGCTCGCCGCCGTGCATGGCGCGCTCGGCCGTGGTCTTCGCGGTCTCCGCCGCGCTCTTCACGGTCTCCTTCGCCGACTCGGTCGCCGAGTGCATCCGGTCCTTGGCGTTCTCCGTCATCTGCCGGGCCGCCTCGGTGGCGCTGCGCGCGGTGCTCGACTCGTGAGTCGTCCACTGCTCCTCTTCGCGCTGCCGGCGACGGCGCATGATCATCGAGCCCGCCACGCCGGCGGCGACGCCGATCATCAACAGGCCGGTCAGCTTGCGGTTCCGCGACATGCCTCGCTCCTCACGGCCGACGGCGCGACGCAGCGCCTTGGCGTTCTTGCGCTTCATCCGGCGGCTCGTCTTCCCGGCCTGCCGCGCCGTCTCCGTGGCCGCCATGGCCATCGGGGTGAACGCCGCGATGCTGCCGGCCGCCACGGTGCGCGCACGGCTGGCGGCCGGTGTCACGACCTCGCGCGCGGCGTGCACCCGCGGGGCGACAGTCGCACCGACGCCCTCCGCGGCGTGCGTGGCGGCCTGCCTCAGGTGATCCAGGCCCACTTCGAGCTCTTCCCGGACCAACTGGCTGCGGGTTTTGCTTCGCCCGATTCCGAACACCAGCCCCACCTCCGAAAGGGTGTCTGTCCTCCTGGTGATCCTCCCCCCTCGGATGCCGCCGTGTAGGCGGAACTCGTACATGGGAGGATCCGCTTGGAAACTGAACTGTCCAACCGACGAAGGAGTACCCGTGGCCCAGGCTGTATATGCCACTCTGCACACCAACCACGGTGCGATCCGGCTCGAGCTGTTTCCGCTGCACGCCCCGAAGACGGTGGCCAACTTCGTGGAGCTGGCCGAGGGCACCAAGGAGTACACCGACCCGCGCACCGGCCAGCCCGGCAACGGTCGTCCGTACTACGACGGCACCATCTCGCACCGGGTCATCAGCGGCTTCATGATCCAGATGGGCGACCCGACCGGCACCGGTACCGGTGGCCCCGGCTACAAGTTCGCCGACGAGTTCCACCCCGACCTGGTCTTCAACCGGCCGTACCTGCTGGCGATGGCGAACGCCGGGCCGGGCACGAACGGCTCGCAGTTCTTCATCACGGTGTCGCCCACGCCGCACCTGAACCACCGGCACACCATCTTCGGCCAGGTCGCCGACGACCAGTCGGCCCGCGTCGTGGACTCGATCGCGACCACGCCGACCGGCGCGATGGACCGCCCGAAGCAGGACGTGATCATCGAGAAGGTCGAGATCGAGCGCGTTGGCTGATCTGACGTACTTTTGATCGTATGAGTGACGTTCCGGCGACCGTCCCGGTCTGCTACCGGCATCCCGGCCGGGAGACGTATGTCCGGTGCACGCGGTGCGACCGATCGATATGCCCCGACTGCATGAACGAGGCCTCGGTCGGCCACCAGTGCCCGGAGTGCGTCGCCGAGGGGCGACGGACGCAGCGGCCGGTCCGCACCGCCTTCGGTGGTAGCGCGGCCGGCCGTGCCGGAATCGTCACGACCACGCTGGTCGGGCTGAACGTCCTCGCCGCCGTGCTCGGCGTGGTGCTCTCCGGCATGAACTCGCTGGTCGGCGACGGCCTCTTCTCCGGCTCCTCGCTCGTCCACTACTTCGGCGCCGTCGTCGGCCCGTCGATCACGGTGCTCTCCGACGGCAACGCGGTGTTCGGCGCGCAGCCCGCCTACGGCACGGTCTTCCCCGGCGTCTGGGACGGCGGCTACTACCGGCTGTTCACCGCCATGTTCATCCACTTCGGCATCCTGCACCTGCTGATGAACATGTGGGCGCTGTGGATCCTGGGCCGCCAGCTGGAGATCGCACTCGGCCCGCTGCGCTTCCTCGCCCTCTACACGCTGGCCGGCCTCGGCGGCAACGTGGCCGCGCTCCTGATCGACCCCGGCGCCATCTCCGCCGGCGCGTCCACCGCGATCTTCGGCCTCTTCGCCGCGCTCTTCGTGCTGCTCCGCCGCCTCGGCCGCGACACGTCCGCCGTCCTCCCCGTGCTGATCGTCAACCTGGTCATCACGTTCGTCGTGCCCAGCATCTCGATCGCCGGCCACATCGGCGGCCTGGTCGTCGGCGGCCTCGTCGCGGCGGCCCTCGCCTACGCCCCCCAACGCCGTCGCGGCCTGATCCAGGGCGCCTCACTCACCCTCATCTTCCTGATCCTGGCCGCACTGGCCCTGACCGCTTCCTAGCGGCGTCCCTCCGCTCACCTTCCCCGGGTGGCAGCGTCCCGCGGCACTCTGCCACCCCTCGGGGGCGGACGACCCGTCTCCCACCCCAGCCCGGCTCGGCTTCGCACGCTCCCGGGGCACTGCGCCGGGCGCGGGTTGCGCGGCGCGGGTCGCGGGTTGCGCGGCGCGGGTTGCGGGTTGCGCGGCGCGGGTTGCGGGTTGCGCGGCGCGGGTTGCGCGGCGCGGGTCGCGCGGCGCGGGTCGCGCGGCGCCGGTTGCGCCGGGCGCGGAGCGCGGGTTGCGCCGGGCGCGGAGCGAAGCGTCCAGCTACGGGCGCTCCGCGCCCGAAATTTCGCCATATTAACGACGCGGGCATTCGTCCACTGTGACTTTGTGAGCCTCAGGCACGTTATTCGCGCCGAATAACGTGCCTGAGCCTCACAAAGTCGGCGATCAAATCGGATTCGCAGGAAGGATCACGACGGCCGCGAACTGCACGATTCGAGCAGCACCGGACCGCTCGCCGCAGGACCACATGGACCGGAAATCACGACCAAAGCGCGCCGAAGTCCATATCGACATGAACGGCCGCGCTACGGCGAGGCCGCCACACGGCCTGAAACCGGCTGTCACGCGGACCGGAACCCGGTCGCCATACCACCCGAAGCGAACGCCACCCGGCCCGGAAGCCGGCCACCACAGAACGCCGCCGCACGGCCCGGAAGCCGGCCACCACAGAACGCCGCCACACGGCCCGGAACCCGGCCGCCACACAAACGCCGCCACACCGCCCGGAACCCGGCCGCCACACCGCCCGGAACCCGGCAGCTACGCGAGCCCGGCCGGCGCCCGGGCCACGCGCCCGGCCGCCCGAGCGCTAACGGCGGCGCAGGAGTGGGAGGACGTCTTCCGGAGCTACACCCAGGTCCGTCTTCGTGAGGACGTGCAGGGAGTCGCCGGTGTCGACCTCCAGGGTCTCGGTGCGCAGGCCGAGCCGGGGGCGGGTGTCGACCCGGACGGCCTCGATGCGGTCCCAGGGGAGGAGGGTGCGGCGGGCGAAGCCGGTCACCACGGTGAGGCCGGTGTCGTCGGCGCGGAGTCGCACCGGGGCCAGCAGGTCGCGCACGGCCCACACCGCCAGCCCGGCGCAGGCCGCGACGCCGAGCCCGAGTTGGGCCCGGTCGCCGTCGGCCAGCGCGAGCGCGAGCAGCAGCAGCGCCAGACCGCCGGTGATCTTCGCCACCGGCAACCATCGGGGCACCCGCCAGGACGTCGGCTCGGTCATGCGAGCAAGCATGCCGCACGCTGTCCGGAAACCGCAGCGGGTGATGTCCGATGGGCGCACAACCCCGGACGCCCGCGCGTCACATCCTCTTCGCGCGTCGTTAAACCGCGCATGGACGTCTTCTCCCGAACGTTCCTGCCAGCCGCCGCCGATGCCGGAGTGGCCATCCCGACCGTCAGCCGGCACCTGCCGGTGTTCCGCCGGTGCGTCGAAGCGGACGACACCGCCGTGCTGGTGGCGCGATGCCTCCGACCCGACCGGCCGCTGCAGGGCGAGTTCCTGCTCCTGCTGACCCAGCGACGACTGGTGGTGACCCAGGAGACGCGGCTGCTGCGCCGGCTGCGGCTCCACCTGAACGCCGAGTTGCGACACCTCGGTCACGTGAACTGGAACCCGGACGTGCAGCTCTCCGCGGTCGAGCTCGCGGCCACCGCGGTCGACGGCGTGCGCGAGCGGTTCTGGATCCGGGTCGGGCACCCGAAGCAGCTGTGGCATCTGGACGCGTTGCTGAGCCGCGTGTTCCGCCCGAAGCTGCTGCCCCGCCCCACCCCGGCCGGCGCCGCCGGTTGAGAATCGCACTCGCGGTGACTATGAAAGCGCAATTAGTAAGACAATGCGGATCGCGGAGGTAATACGCTGTAGTGACGCAAAGTTGATCACGCCATACTCCAAGCCCGGGATACACCTCGGGCGATCCTGCGGCTAGAGTATGGCCGATCTCGTCGTCCCGCAGTGTGGAGAAACTCCGGTGAAGCTTTCGATCCTCATGCCGGTCTACAACGAGGAAGCCCGACTGGCTAACGCGTTGAAGCAGGCACTGGCGGTGGACTACCCATGCGAGATCGAGCTCGTCGTGGTCAACGACGGCAGCTCCGACCGTACCGGAGAGATCCTGGCGGGCGTGGACGACACGCGGGTGCGCGTGATAACCCACGCGAAGAACGCGGGCAAGGGTGCCGCGATCAAGACGGCGGTGGATTCGGCCGAGGGTGAGTACATGGTCATCCTCGACGCCGACCTGGAGTACGACCCGCAGGACATCCCGCGGCTGCTCCAGCCGGTGCTGGACGGTCACGCCCAGGTCGTCTACGGCAATCGGACGTTCGGCAGCCACAGCGCCTACAGCTTCTGGTACGTGATGGGCAACAAGGGCGTCACGACCGCCGCGAACGTGCTCTACAACTCGTACATCGGCGACCTGGAGACCTGCTTCAAGCTGATGCCGGTCGCGCTCTACCGCTCGCTGGCCATCAAGTCGCGCGGCTTCGGCATGGAGGCCGAGGTCACCGGCAAGCTGCTCCGCCAGCGGATTCGGCCGTACGAGGTGCCGATCTCCTACCGCGCCCGCGGTCGCGAGGAGGGCAAGAAGATCACGTGGAAGGACGGCGTCGAGGCCATCTGGATCCTCGCCCGCGAGCGCGTCCGCAAGCCGAAGCCGACGTCGCGCTGACCTGATGCTTCACCACGGCGCTCGGGTGCACCCGCACCCGAGCGCCGTTGGCGTATACCTCGCGCGAAACGCGTGGGAGGCGTCGGTCGTACCGTTTAATGGATTTTGTCGTTCGCGGCATATGGCTGGAGCGTTCCCGGGCCGAAGCTCAACCATGCTTTAACTTTGAGCGCGTGACGACCATGCAGGATCTTCTGACGATCGGCGACATGGCGGCCCGCAGTGGCGTCGCGCCGTCCGCGCTGCGGTACTACGAGCGCCTCGGCCTGATCCACCCGGCCCGCACCAGCGGCAACCAGCGCCGGTACCAGCGGTCGGAGTTGCGCCGGATCGCGTTCATCCGGGTGTCGCAGCAGGTCGGCGTGTCGCTCGACGAGATCAGGGAGGCGCTGGCCTCGCTGCCGGACGGCCGGGTGCCGACCAAGGCCGACTGGGCGCGGCTCTCGGCGGGCTGGCACGACCGGCTGGAGGAGCGGATCGCGCTGCTCGAACGGTTGCGCGACAACCTCACCGGCTGCATCGGCTGCGGCTGCCTGTCGCTCCAGAAGTGCACGCTCTACAACCCGGGCGACGAACTGGCCGCGTTCGGCCCCGGCCCGCGGATACTGCTGTCAAGCCCGGGCTCCGGTGGTTCCGGTGGTGACTAGCAGGACCTTACCGAGGTGCGAGCCGGCCTCCACCACGCGATGCGCCTCCGGGGCGTCGGGCATCGGGATGCGGCGGTCCACGATCGGCCGGATCGCGCCGGACGCCACCAGCGGCCAGACGTGCTCGCGCACCTGCCGGACGATCTCCGCCTTCTGCTCCGCCGGGCGGAACCGCAGCGCCGTCGCGATCAGCGTGCCGCGCTTGGCCAGCAGCCGTGCGATGTGCAGCTCCGCCTTCCGGCCGCCCTGCGTACCGATGATCACCAGGCGGCCGTCCGGCCTCAGCGCCTCGACGTTCCGTGCCAGGTAGGAGCCGCCCATGATGTCGAGGATGACGTCCGGCGCGACCAGCTTCTCGAAGTCCTCGGTGGTGTAGTCGATCACCTGGTCCGCACCCAGCTCGCGCAGCGCGTCGTGCTTGGCCGCGCGCGCCGTGGTGGCCACCGTCGCGCCCAGCGCGCGGCCGAGCTGGATCGCGAACGTGCCGATGCCGCTGCCGCCGCCGTGCACCAGGAGCGTCTCGCCCTTCGTCAGGTGCGCGGCCATCACCACGTTCGACCAGACCGTGCACGCCACCTCCGGCAGCGCCGCCGCGTCCACCGTGTCCACGCCGTCCGGCACCGGCAGCACCTGCCCGGCCGGCACCACCACGCGCTCCGCGTAGCCGCCGCCGGACAGCAGCGCGCACACCGGGTCGCCGGCCGCGAAGCCGGTGACGCCCTCGCCGAGCGCGGCGACGAACCCCGAGCATTCCAGTCCCGGGTACGGCGGCGCGCCCTTCGGCGGCGGGTACTGCCCCTCCCGCTGCATCAGATCCGCCCGGTTCACCGCGCCGGCCGCGATCTCGATCAGGACCTCACCGGGCCCGGGCACCGGATCCGGCACGTCCGCCCACACCAACGCCTCCGGCCCGCCCGGCTCCGGGATCGTGATCGCGCGCATACGCTCCTTATACCCTGCCGTACCGACGATCCGCGTATCGGCACTGGTAGAAAACCTGCGGACCGCGGTTGATCGTCTCCCTGCCCCCGGGGTTGATAATCCACCCGGCCGGTCTGGCAAACTGATGGTCGGGTGGTCGCATGGCCGGAACTTTTTTGCGACACCCAGGCGGCGGAGCGTGCCCAGCACCCTCCGACGAAGCCGGGAGGGCTCGCCTAGTGGCCGATGGCGGTGGTCTTGAAAACCACTAGGGGTGGTGACACTCCTCCAGGGTTCGAATCCCTGGCCCTCCGCTTCTAACAGCGGAAAAGCCGTGGTGAGCAGCGCGAACGCTGCTCACCACGGCTCGGGGTCCCACCGGAGCTTGATCAAGATGACCCGCTGCGGCGGATGCGCGGCAAAATCCGGCAGCCATGATTGAGAAGGCTTGCCCTGGTCATCCTCGATCCGACGCCGCGCCGCCTCGTCCTGACCGTCGATGCACTTCGCGTAGACCTTCAGCAGCACGTGCACGCCCCGGCGACCTGGGCGCGGGTACGCCAGCGTTGAGCTCACAGCGACACAGCGGCGTGCCGGAGGTCGTACGGCCGCTTGGCCAGCATCGCCTTACGTGCGTCCCGCCACACCCGCAAGTAGGTGTTGTTCGGGATAGGCGGCCGGTAACGGCCACGCGGTCCCCGCCGGGCCACGAACAGGCGGCCATCCGGTCCAGCGCTCGATGCGCCGAGCGAGCAGGTTGCGGAGGGACCGGCACAGCACGGGTCGTGTTCCGGCCACGGTGCTTGAGCGCCCGGTTCTCCATGTTCCCGCTCTCGTCGCCCCGCCCCTCACCGACGCGAACGGTTGCGCTGGTGAGATGGAACCGACCCCATCCACCCTCGCAGGGCACCGTGGAACACCGCCCGCCTGCGGGCGATGGAGTTCGGCACAGCGGCCTTGCCGGTGAGCACGGTCACCAGGGTGTCCAGAGCTCTCCTGACCAGCGCGGCGTCATTCAGGGCGGAGAGCTTGACCGTGTTGTTCCTGAGCCACTGAACAACGGGCACCAGATCGGCGGGCGGGGGTTCGGCGTCCCGCCGAAAGTTTTTGAACACCCACGCGTTGACAGCGCGCCGGATGTCGGCATCGGCCGGCACGCCCCGATCCGTCGTCAGCAGCGCGGGAGTCACGGTGGCGAGCGATTCGGCGGTGATTGCCGGAGGGACTCGCCGAACTCATTGCCCGCGACGAGCCAGCGGACGCGGCACGTGCTCGATGGCCCGTGGCCTCAGCGAGCAGCGTGTCTCGGCCGGACGCGTCCGCGTTCGCCGCCGCAAGCGCGGCTTTCGCAGCGGTCTTTCCCGCCACCCGCGCCGCGAGTTCCGCTTTACGATCGCAGGCTTAGCCCGTTTCACCGGCGCCTTTTCAGCGGCAAGCAGTGGGCCATCGCGGCAAACACCGCCGACTTGCGCGAGCCGGGAGGCAGCGTGACGACGGTGAACAGGCTAGTCGGCTCGCGCCAGGAGTTGCGCACTTCGGCAAGCGCCAGGGCGTCACGCAGAAGGCGGTATCGGAAAGACTTGCCCGCAGAGCCGGTCGTCTCGTGACGACACTGGATGGTGAGCAGGTTCGCGCCCAGTTCAACATGGGCAGGCATGCTGATCGCGCGAGGCTATCCTGGCGAGGGCGTCGTCCTTGATTCCACTTTAGTAGGTACATTTCGGATAGGCGGAAGAAGGATTAGGGCCAATGTTGCGAACGGCCCCAGGAATAGTGATATTGCCGCCCATGTAAAGCTATGACGGCCTTTTAACTGGGCGAATCCGGTGTTTATCAACAGTAGAGTTAACCACCACATGCCACGATCGAAATTCGTCATTTATTCACGATAACATTGGTGACCCCTTACTAGCATGAGGTCACCGATGTTGTTCGATTGTTCGATCCGCCTGGTCTGCTAGCGCGAATTCCTTAACCGCTAGCTGGCAATCCGGCGTTATTGCTGGTCAGCACTGCTTGTGGGAGGTGTCTTGAACCACCACCAGGGGTGGCCCGTGGCTTTCCGGGCCGCCGGCGGCGCCGGGCCGCGGAAACACGAGCGCCGCCCCGGCCGTCCCTTCGCAGGACGGGCCGGAGCGGCGCGCGGCCGTGCCTAGTTGTTGGTGATCGGGCGGACGTCCCAGAGCCAGACGTCGGCGACGCGGGTGCCGGGGCCGAGCAGTGACTCCAGTGCCAGCAGGAGCTTGACGTCGGTGCCGTTGTCGGTGGGGAGGACGACCGCGTCGGCCTTCCAGTAGCGGAGATCCTCGATAGCGGCGGCGCGCTCGGCGTCGCCGATCACGATGGGGTCGTCGCCGGCCTTGCTCTTCTGGATGGTCTCCAGCAGCTGCCAGGTGGGGCGCGGCGGGGCACCCCAGCGGCCGGTGTTGTCGTCCGGCGAGGTGGGGCCGAGGAAGTAGCCGCTGGGCACCGCGAAGCCGACGTCGGCGGCCGAGCCGTAGCGGATGCTGGTCAGGCCGTTGACCGGGACCGGCACCACCGTGCGGCCCTCGGCGACGTAGTCGCGCCAGGTGCCGGCCGTGACGAACTCCGGCACGCCGGGGCGGTCGTGGCCGCTCAGCGGCGTCGGCATGATCGGGATGAGCGCGGCGGCGAGCACGGTCAGCGACAGGAAGCGGACCGGCAGGCCGGAGGTCTCGGCGGGGCGGGCGCGCTCCGCGACCCGGGCGACGATGACGGCCAGCAGCACGCCCATCGCGACCGTGGTGATGATGTTGAAGCGGGCGACCACCATGGCGTTGACCACCGGCAGGTGCTCGAACAGCGCGAACGGGCCGGGAATCTTGAGGTTGCGCTGGTTGTGCAGGTGCAGGACCGGGCCGAGCGAGAGGACCGAGGCACCGATGCCGACGGCGGCGACCACCCGGACGATCGGCTCGCGGCGCAGCCAGACGATCCCGGCCACCGCGATCAGCATCAGCGGCCAGCCGAAGAACGTGACCTCTTCGGTGAAGTTCGGCGCGAGGCCGGCCGCACTGTTCTTACCGCCGCCGATCGACTCGGTGGCGTACGCGAAGTACGACAGGATGGTGGCCGGCTTCTGGTCGCCGGGGTGGCCGCTGTAGTGCTGCGGGCCGGCGAACTGGTGGTAGAGCGGGTACGCCGCGGCGAGCAGCACCAGGCCGCCGCCGATGGCGAGGCTGCCGACCGCGCGGCCGAACCGGGCGCGGGTGTCCCGCCAGTCCGAGATCGCGTAGCCGATCACCAGGAACACGCACGCGACGGCGGTGAGGAACAGGTTCTCCTCGCCGATGAAGAGCTGCGCCAGGACCAGCGCGCCGAGGATCAGGCCGTTGCGGACGGTACGGCCGGGCTCGCCGAGCCGGATGACCCGCCAGAGGATGAACGGGATCAGCCACATCGACGTGATGTGCGGGTGCCCGTTGGAGTGCGAGATGATCGCCGGCCCGAAGCCGATCACGAGTGCGCCGGCGAACGCGCCGAAGCGGTGCTTGACCAGGTGGCGGGAGAGCAGCCAGTACCAGGTGAGGGCCGTGAAGAAGAGGTTCGCGGTCATCAGCGCCAGGTACGTGACCTCGGGCCCGGCCACCATGGTCAGCGGCGACAGCAGGATGCCGGGCAGCTGCATGGCCACGTTGCCCATCAGGTTCACGCCGTCCGGCGCGTTCTGCAGCGTGGTGAAGAACGGGTTGTCGAGGTTCCGCACGACGTGCGCGTCGTAGGAGAACATCCACTCGTTGAACGCCTGGTCCTTGGCCTGCTCGCCGAGGACGCGGCCCCACGGGTCGATCCAGGCGCGGATCGTCACCCAGAACGCGCCGAGCAGATAGAACAGGGTGACCAGCATGTCTATCCGACGGCCGGTCCAGCGCGGGCCCTTGCCCGCAGGGGTGCTCTCGGTCGCCGGGGGCCGCTCGGCGGCCTCGTCCGGCCCGCCGGCCTCAGCGGCGTGCGGCACGGTACTCGAAGTGGTCACGGCGAAAGAGGGTAGCCCGTGCGTGTGACGCGGTACGCCCAGCTATCGCATACATAACACCGAATCGCTCGTGAGCAGGCATTGAGGCTCCTCCGAACGGACGGTACCCGGCTCCGGGCGGACCGGGGCGGATACCGGTACGGCGTGCCGTGACCGGATACCGTCGATCCATGACGTTCGCCCTGACGCTGCACGGGCTGGTGAAGCGGTTCGCGGACAGGACGGCGGTGGCGGGGGTCGATCTCGACGTGCCGTCCGGGTCGTTCTACGGCCTGCTCGGGCCGAACGGCGCGGGCAAGACCACGACGCTGTCCATGGCCGTGGGACTGCTGCGGCCGGACGCGGGCACCGCGACCGTGCTCGGCCACGACGTCTGGTCCGATCCGCTGGCCGCGAAGCGCATGCTCGGCGTGATGCCGGACGGCGCGCGGCTGTTCGACCGGCTCACCGGCGCGGAGTTGCTGGCCTGTCACGGGCTGCTGCGCGGCATGCCGGCCGCGGTGGTCGACCAGCGGGCGCGCGAGCTGCTGGACGTGCTGGCGCTCAGCGACGCGGACCGGACGCTGGTGGTGGACTACTCGGCCGGCATGAAGAAGAAGATCGGCCTGGCCTGCGCGTTGCTGCACGGCCCGCGCATGCTGGTGCTGGACGAGCCGTTCGAGGCCGTCGACCCGGTCTCGGCCGCGCTGATCCGCGACATCCTCCAGCGGTACGTGGCGAGCGGCAACACCGTGATCTTCTCCAGCCACGTGATGGAGGTCGTGGAGCGGCTGTGCACGCACGTGGCGATCCTGGCGCAGGGGCGGATCATGACGGCGGGCACGATCGCGGACGTACGGGCCGGGCAGTCGCTGGAGGAGGTCTTCGTGCGGGTGGTCGGCGGGCGTACCGCCACCGGCCAGGAACTCGCATGGCTGTGACGCCCTGGCACTTCGTGGCCCTGAAGCTGCGGGTGCTGCGCAACGGGCTGCGCGGGCAGCGGTGGCGGATCGCGCTGTTCGTGATGGGCCTGCTGTTCGGCGCCTGGTTCTCGGTGGTCGGCTTCACGCTGTTCGCGGTGACCGGCCTGAGCCGCGGCGACACCGGCATGGTGCTGGCCGGCGGCCTGGGCGGCTCCGCCGTGGTGCTGGGCTGGCTGCTGATGCCGCTGGTCTTCTTCGGCGTGGACGAGACGCTGGACCCGGCCCGGTTCGCGCTGTTGCCGCTGGAGCGCCGGACGCTGGTCGCCGGCATGTTCGCGGCCGCGCTGGCCGGCGTGCCCGCGCTGGCCACGCTCGCGGCCACGTCCGGCCTGGCGGTGGCCGCGGTGCTGCGCGGCGGCGCGGTGGCCGGGCTGGTGCAACTGGCCGGCTGTGTGGCCGGGCTGCTGTTGTGCGTGTCGCTGAGCCGCGCCACAACCAGCGCGTTCTCCGCGATGCTGCGGTCGCGCCGGGTCCGCGACCTGGCCGCGATCCTGCTGGCGGTGCTGGCCGCGCTGCTCGGGCCGTTGCAGATCGGGCTGCTGGCCGCGGCGCGGACCGCGGACTGGCAGGCGCTGGCCGGCGTGGCCCGGGTGCTCGGCTGGACGCCGCTGGCCGCGCCGTACACGGTGGGGCTGGACGTGGCGGAGGGGCGCTGGTTCGCCGTACCGCTGAAGTTCTTGATCATTGCGGGGTCGATCGCGGCGCTGCTCCGGTGGTGGTCGTCGACGCTGGAGAGCGCGATGGTCGGCACCGCCACCACCACGTCCGGCCGGGGTACGCGGGAGGCGCCGGACGCGTCCCCGACCACCCGGCTGTTCCCGCGCCCGCTGCGCGCGCTGCCGCGCAACCGATTCGGCGCGCTGGTGGCGATGCAGGCGCGGTACTGGTGGCGGGACACCCGGCGGCGGGCGAACCTGATCACGTTCGCGGTGGTGGGGATGTTCGTGCCGCTGATGGTGAACATCGGCAGCCGTGGGCTGATCGAGGGCACCTCGGCGGCCCCGCCGTCTCTGGCCACCGTGACCGCGTCCATGGTCTTCCTCGGCGTGCTCGGCGGCGTGGGGCTGGCGAACCAGTTCGGCTACGACGGGACCGCGTACGCGGCGAACGTGGTGGCCGGCGTGCCCGGCACCGCCGAGCTGCGCTCCCGGGTGGCCGGTTTCTCCTGTTACCTGGTGCCGCTGATCGTGGCCATCCCGGTGGTGCTGGCGCTGGTGCTGCACCGGCCGGGCTGGATCCCGTCGATGTGGGGCGCGACCGCGGCCGCGTACGGGTGCGGCGTGGCGATCAACCTGTTCGTCTCCGTGCTGGGCGCGTTCTCGCTGCCGGAGACCACCAACCCGTTCGCGGTGAACACCGGTGCCGGCGTGACCAAGAGCCTGTTCAGCTTCGCGGCGATGCTCTGCACGCTGGTGCTGGCGGTGCCGGTTTTCGCGATGTCGACGCTGGCCGGCGACGTGTGGGTGTGGGCCGGGCTGCCGGCCGGGCTGGTCTACGGCGGCCTGGCGCTGTGGCTGGGCACCCGCTTCGCCGGGCGGCTGCTCGACCGGCGGATGCCCGAGTTGCTGTCCGCGATCTCGCCGCGGCGATGATGACACGATGTTCCCCGATGACGCGCCCGGCGCTCGCATCCACACCACCGACCCGTTCGCGACGCCGGAGGCGGCCCGATCTCCGGTACGGCGGCTGCGCGGCCGGCTCGCCGCGCCGGTGACGCTGTGGACCGCGCCCGGCCCGGCCGGCCTGACCGTCTCCTCGACGCTGGTGGCGGACGGTGATCCGGCCCGGGTGCTGGGCCTGGTCGACCCGGAGTCCGAGCTGTGGGAGGCGGCCGAGGAGGCGGGCCGGTTCGCGGTCACGCCGCTGGACCCGTCGCACCGGCAGCTGGCGGACCGCTTCGCCGGGCTGATGCCGGCGCCGGGCGGGCTGTTCCGGTCGGACCCGTGGACGGAGACGGAGTGGGGCCCGATCCCGGCCGGCGGCGGCACCTGGGCCGGCTGCCGCGTCGACGCGGCCCGCCCGTTCGGCTGGGGTCTGCTGGTGGAGGCGACGGTGGAGTACGTCGAGGTGAGCGGGGACTCAGCGCCGCTGCTGCACTACCGAGGGCGATACCGGGAGCTGAACGAGCGATAGACGGCGTGACTGAGGTCACTGGGCGCAGCGGTACGTCCGTTCGGCGCAACCCCGAGCCGGGATGACGATCAATACTTCCACGGTCGGTACGGACGTTCCTACGGTGCGGTGCGAATCGGACCACACACCCGCGAAGGTGGTGCACCGGCAACATGAGTACGGACGCTTCCACGGATCAGAGCAGATACGCCGCAGTACAGGAGTCGGAGGAGTTCGCTGGGCTGCGCAAGGCGCTGCGCGGCTTCGTCTTCCCGATGACCGCCGCGTTCTTCCTCTGGTACGCGCTCTACGTCATCCTGTCCGCCTACGCGCGTGACTTCATGGCCATCAAGGTGATCGGCCACATCAACGTGGCTCTGATCTTCGGCCTGCTGCAGTTCGTGACCACGTTCCTGATCGCGTGGCTCTACTCCCGCTACGCCAACCAGCGGATCGACCCGACCGCGGACAAGATCCGCGCGGAGCTGGAGGGCGACAAGTGAACCCCATCTCGTTCCTCGCGGCGGACGCCACCAACGACACCGCCCGCACGCTGACCATCACGCTGTTCGTGGTCTTCGTGATCTTCACGCTCGGCATCACGATCTGGGCCAGCCGGCAGACCAAGAGCGCGGCCGACTTCTACGCCGGCGGCCGCTCGTTCTCCGGCTTCCAGAACGGCATGGCGATCGGCGGCGACTACATGTCGGCCGCGTCGTTCCTCGGCATCGCCGGCATCATCGCGCTCTCCGGCTACGACGGCTTCCTCTACTCGATCGGCTTCCTGGTCGCCTGGCTGGTGGCGTTGCTGCTGGTCGCGGAGCTGCTGCGGAACTCCGGCAAGTACACGATGGCGGACGTGCTGGCGTTCCGGATGCGGCAGAAGCCGGTCCGCACCGCGGCCGCGGTCTCCACCATCACGGTGTCGATCTTCTACCTGCTGGCCCAGATGGTCGGCGCGGGCGCGCTGGTGGCGCTGCTGCTCGGCATCCGGCCGGGCACGACGTTCCTCGGCATGGACGCGAACGCGGCGAAGCTGCTCACCATCGTGCTGGTCGGCGTGCTCATGATCGTCTACGTGACGATCGGCGGCATGAAGGGCACCACGTACGTCCAGATCGTCAAGGCGTTCCTGCTGATGACCGGCGCGGCCGTGATGACGATCCTGGTCTTCGCCGCGTTCCGCTTCAACCTGTCGTCGCTGCTCGGTGCCGCCGCGGACGCGTCCGGCAAGGGCGACGCGTTCCTCCAGCCCGGCCTGCGGTACGGCGTGGAGTCCGACGACGCGCTCAAGACGCTCTGGAGCAAGCTGGACCTGCTCTCGCTCGGCATCGCGCTGGTGCTCGGCACGGCCGGTCTGCCGCACATCCTGATCCGCTTCTACACGGTGCCGACCGCCAAGGCCGCCCGTAAGAGCGTGCTCTGGGCGATCGGCATCATCGGCGTGTTCTACCTGATGACGCTCGCGCTCGGCTTCGGCGCGGCGGCCCTGGTGGGCAGCGCGGCCATCACCGAGCAGGACAAGGCCGGCAACACGGCCGCGCCGCAGTTGGCCCAGGCGCTCGGCGAGCGCTACCTGGGCGGCGGCACCGGCGGCTCGGTGCTGCTGGCCGTGATCGCGGCGGTGGCGTTCGCCACCATCCTCGCGGTGGTGGCCGGCCTGACGCTCGCCTCGTCCAGCTCGCTGGCGCACGACTTCTACGCCAACGTGATCAAGGGCGGCGAGGCGTCGGAGCGGCAGGAGGTGAATGTGGCGAGGATCTCCGCGTTCGTCATCGGCGCGGTCTCCATCGTGCTGGCGATCTTCGCGCAGAGCCTCAACGTGGCGTTCCTGGTGGCACTCGCGTTCGCGGTGGCCGCGTCCGGCAACCTGCCGGCCATCCTCTACTCGCTGTTCTGGAAGCGGTTCAACACGTCCGGTGCGGTCTGGTCGATCTACGGCGGTCTGCTCACCGCCGTCGGCCTGGTCTTCTTCTCGCCGGTGGTGTCCGGTTCCGCGACCGCGATGTTCCCGAACGCGGACTGGCACTGGTTCCCGATGTCCAACCCGGGCCTGGTGTCGATCCCGGTCGGCTTCCTCTGCGGCTGGATCGGGACGATCGTGTCGAAAGAACCCGCCGATCCCGGCAAGTACGCCGAGCTCGAGGTCCGGTCGATCACCGGAGCGGGAGCGCACTGACACACTGCGCTGAAGGGGCGGCCAACATCGGACCGCCCCTTCAGCTGCGTCCGGCACGACCTATAGTCTTGCGCCATGGTCATTGCCCAGCGTTTCGGAGAGGGCCACCGGGTTCTCGTCACCGGCGGAGCCGGCTTCGTCCCGTCGCACCTTGTCGATGCGCTGATCGACCGTGGTTGCACGGTCGTGGCGGTGGACAACTTCATCACCGGTGCCAAGGACAACCTCGGCCATCTCGCCGACAACCCGCGGTTCACGCTGGTCGAGGCGGATGTGTCGGAGGGCCTGCCCGGCCACCACCCGGCGATCGCCGAGCGGTTCGACGCGATCATGCACATGGCGTCGCCGGCCAGTCCGACCGACTTCGGCACGATCCCGGTCGAGATCCTCCGGGTCGGCTCGCTCGGCACGCTGAACCTGCTCGAGCGCGCCACCGCAGACGGCGCCCGGTTCCTGATGGCCTCCACCTCGGAGGCGTACGGTGACCCGCTGGTGCACCCGCAGCCGGAGTCCTACTGGGGCAACGTCAACCCGGTCGGCATCCGCAGCGTCTACGACGAGGCGAAGCGCTTCTCCGAGGCCGCGACCATGGGTTACCACCGCAGCCGGGGCACGGACGTGGCGATCGTGCGCATCTTCAACACGTACGGTCCTCGCATGCGCCCGGACGACGGCCGCGCGATCCCGACCTTCATCAGCCAGGCGCTGCGCGGCGAGCCGATCACCGTGCACGGCGACGGCTCGCAGACCCGCTCGATCACCTACGTCGACGACCTGGTCCGCGGCATCCTGTTGCTGCTCGACTCCACCGAGACCGGCCCGATCAACTGCGGCACCGAGCACGAGTTCACGATGCGGCAGCTCGCCGAGCGGATCATCGAGCTGTCCGGCAGCACCTCGACCGTCAAGTTCATCGAGCGCACCTCCGACGACCCGGAGAAGCGCCGCCCGGACCTGACGCTCGCCCGCACGAAGCTGGGCTACGAGCCGTCCGTCGCGCCCGACGAGGGTCTGCGCAGGACGATCGACTACTTCCGTTCCAGGGTGGCCTGACCCGCGTCGTCACCTGGGAGTTCGTCTCCCATGATTGTGCCGCTTCACTGTGCGTCGCCGAGCGAATGAGCGCGGGCTACGTACTCTGGAGTCATGTCACCCACGGCACAAACTGGATCTTTCGGCGGCGGCGAGTTCCGGCGTGACGCGGCGGGCCCGCGCGGCCGGGCCGCGGCGCCCGGCGATGGTTCGTCCGTACGCAGCGGCGGTTCGGTCCGGCCTGGGCGAGGCGCGGGTCAGTCCGGCGTGTACGGCGGGCCGCGCGCCCCGCGGGGCGGCTCCTCCCGATCCGGCGGCGGTGGCGAGCCGCCGCGCGACGGCGGCCGTGGCGTCTACGGCAGTCCCGGCGGCCGGCGCCCGCTCCGGCCGAACTGGCGGCGCATCGCGCTGGTCGGCGGCATCGCGGTGCTGGCGCTGCTGCTGCTGATCGGCGGCGGCCTCTGGGCGTACGCGTCCAGCCTGAACGGCGACCTGAAGCGCACCGACGCGTTCTCCGAGCTGCGGGACGGCCGGCCGGAGAAGCCGGTGGCCGGCACGATGAACATCCTGCTGGTGGGCAGCGACTCCCGGGACCCCGACGCGGAGAGCGGCGAGGCCAGCGAGTGGCGCAGCGACACCCTCATCCTGATGCACATCCCGGCCGACCACCAGAAGGCCTACCTGGTGTCGATCCCGCGCGACCTGTACGTCTACATCCCGACCAGTGCCGGGGCCGACTGCTCGGACAGCGCGCAGAACAAGATCAACTCGGCGTTCGCGTTCGGCGGGCTTCCGCTGGCGGTCAAGACCGTGGAGTGCTTCACCGGCGTCCGCATAGACCACGTGGCCGCGATCGACTTCGCCGGCTTCGTGGAGGTGACGGACGCGCTGGGCGGGGTGGACCTGACGGTCGAGCAGGACACCACGTCGATCCACAAGCCGTTCCGCACGTTCGAGAAGGGCGTGAACCACATGAACGGCGAGGAGGCGCTGGACTGGATCCGGCAGCGCTACCAGTTCCCGGACGGCGACTTCGCCCGCATGCGCCACCAGCAGGAGTTCATGAAGGCACTGCTGGACAAGGCCGCGAGTACCGGCACGCTGACCAACGCCGGCAAGCTGGACGCGTTCCTCAAGGCGACCACCAAGGCGGTGACCGTCGACGAGAACTTCTCGCTGGTCGACATGGCGCTGGAGTTCCGCAACCTGCGCAGCGAGGACCTGACGTTCATCACCAGCCCGAACCAGGGCGCCGCGGATCGGGACGGTCAGTCCGTGGTGCTGTCGGACCGGGAGCCGGCGCTGGCGCTGTACGAGGCGATCGCCAACGACACCATGGTTGACTGGGCCCAGGCGAACACAGAGCCACCAGCTAAAACCAACCCGTGACCTTGAATGTCTTCCCAGAGGTTGTTAACCCTTTGGCAACCTCTGGGACATCAATTGTTGGGCAAACGCGCCTACCTTGACGCGGACACCGACGGCAGTTGAAGGGGTTTCACGAGTGGCCGCCAAGCGACGTAAAGACCCGCTATGGGCGCGTCTCATCCTCGTCTTCGGTGCGGTTCTCGTGGTGTTGAGCGGCGGCACGCTGGTCGCCGCGCAGACCGTGATCGCCCGTGCGGAGGGCTCGATCACCCAGGGCTCGCTGCTCCAGGGCGACGCGGCCGCGGCGGACGGCGAGTCGGGCAACAACATCGACGGCGCGGTCAACCTTTTGTTGGTCGGCATCGACGCCCGCGAGGAGGGCTCCTCGGTCACGTCGGTCCTCTCCGACACGATCATCATCCTGCACATTCCGGAGACGCACGACCAGGCCTACCTGATCTCGATCCCGCGTGACTGGCGGGTGGAGATGCCGCCGTACGAGAAGGTCGGCTTCGTGGGGGCCACCGGGAAGATCAACTCGGCGTTCTCGTTCGGCTACGAGAACGGCGGCACCGAGCTGGAGAAGCGCAGCAACGGCATGGCCGTGCTCTCCAACACGCTCAACAAGATCACCGGCATCAAGTTCAACGGCGCGGCGATCATCGACTTCAGCGGCTTCGAGAGCGTCATCCACGCGATGGGCGGCGTCGACATGTGCGTCGACGAGGAGGCCGAGTCGGCCCACCTGGGCGTCGACGCGGACGGCAAGCTCGTCCAGGGGTGGTACTCGGAGACGTACGGCATCCAGCTCCCGCCCGGCGTCAAGCCGCTGGTGCACAAGAAGGGCTGCCGCAAGATGAGCTCGACCGAGGCGCTGGACTACGCGCGCATCCGGAAGAGTCTCAGCGACGGCGACTACGGCCGCCAGCGCCACCAGCAGCAGCTGATCAAGGCGATCGCCAAGCAGGCCACCTCCACCGGCGTGCTGACCGACCTGGGCAAGCTGGACGGCCTGACCAAGGCCGCGGGCGAGGCGTTCGTGCTGGACACCGGCGGCATCCCGCCGGCGGACTTCATCTTCACGCTCAAGGGCGTGGCCGCGAACGACCTGATGCTGATCAAGACGAACGCCGGCAATCTGAACTCGATCACCGTCGACGGGCAGTCGTTCGAGCAGCTCGACGGCGAGTCGATGGACATGCTGTCGGCGGCGAAGAACGGCACGCTCGGCACGTTCCTGATCGAGCACCCGCAGTTCATCGCGAAGTCCAACTGACCGGCGGGGAGCGCAACCCCGGCAGCCTCGTTAACCAGGTGATGTCCGTATCGTCATCACCTGGGAGAGTCTGGCATGCATGTCCGGTACCGCCCTGACTCCCCGGCCGTACCCCGCTGGAACGCGCCGACGCGCGTCCAGACGATCGTCCGGCCGATCATGGCGCCGGAGCGCACGCCGGAACCGCGACCCGTGGGCGGCCACCGTCGCCGCGTCCGCCGCCGGGGCAGCCCGCTCTGGGCCCGCCTGTGCGTGCTGCTCGGCGCGGTGCTGCTGGTGCTCAGCAGCGGCGCGCTGGCCGGCGCGCAGGTGCTGATCGGCCGGGCGACCGAGAGCATCACCCAGGACGACCTGCTCGGCGGCGGCGGCAAGGGCGCGGCCGAGGGCGGGCCGAGCCTGGACGGCGCGATCGACATGCTGCTGCTCGGCGTGGACGTGCGGGAGAACTGGAAGGAGAACAACACCCGCGCCGACACGATCGTCATCCTGCACATCCCGGCCACGCACGACCGGGCGTTCCTGATCTCGGTGCCGCGCGACACGCTGGCGGAGATCCCGCCGTACGAGAAGAACGGCTTCGCCGGCGCCACCGCGAAGATCAACGACGCGTTCTACTACGGCGCGCAGAACGGCGGCGACTGGGCCGGCGGCGCGCAGCTGATGGCGGAGACCCTGAAGAACGCGACCGGCATCGGCTTCGACGGCGCCGCGATCATCGACTTCGGCGGCTTCAAGAACGTGATCGACGAGCTCGGCGGCGTCCGGATGTGCGTGGACGAGCGGACCGTCTCGCACCACATGGTCATGGTCGACGGCGAGCAGCTCTACAAGGTGGACGCCCGCAAGGCCGGCAAGCGCCGGTACGCCGAGGAGGTCGTCTACGAGAAGGGCTGCCAGCAGATGAACGGCACCCAGGCGCTCGACTTCTCCCGTCAGCGCTACAGCCTCAGCGACGGCGACTACGGCCGGCAGCGCCACCAGCAGCAGATGATCAAGGCGATCGTACGGAAGGCCGCGAGCAGCGGTGTCACCTCCAACCCGCTGCTGGTCGACCAGCTCATCCACGCGGCCGGCGCGGCGTTCACGCTGGACACCGGCGGCATCCCGGTGGCGGACTTCATCTTCACGCTCAAGGGCGTGGCGGTGGGCGACCTGATGACGCTCAACACCAATGGGGGCAGATTCAACCCCGTCACGGTCGACGGTACGGAGTACGAGCAGCTCTCCGAGCTGAGCCAGCGCATGTTCGAGGCGGTCCGGGAGGACCGGCTGACCGAGTTCGTGATCGAGAACCCCGAGGTCATTTCCCGGAGCTGACGCGCCGTACGCTGGGGGACGTGTTTGGATCTCAGGTTCCCAGCGTGACCGCCGCCGAGGTGCCGGACGGCGCCTACCTGCTCGACGTCCGTGAGCAGGACGAATGGGACGCCGGCCACGCGCCGGGCGCCCACCACCTGCCGATGCAGGAGATCCCGGTGCGGATCGAGGAGGTGCCGGCCGACGGCGACGTGATCGTGGTCTGCCGGGTGGGCGGCCGCAGCTCGCAGGTGGTGAACTACCTGCTCAACAACGGTTGGGACAACGTCCGCAACCTCACCGGCGGCATGAAGGCGTGGGAGGCGGCGTCCCGCCCGATGGTCACCGACGACGGGAATCCCGCACGCGTGATCTGACGGCCCGGCGCGTCGAGTGTGACGCTCGGCGCCCTTCGGTGACCGTCCACTGCCGCAAGTCCCCCACAGCGAGGCAGACTCAGAACATGCCGGACCGTCCCGACTATGCCGCTTTCATCGCCGGGCACACCGCTGTCATCAACCTGATCAACTCGGGTGCGTCCGGGGTCACCGCCCTGAACCGCCTGCTGGAGGTCGTGCAGACGGCGCTCGGTGCGCGCGGCGTGTCGTTCGCGGAGTACGGTCCGAGCCGCGGCCGCATCGTGGCCACCAGCGGCGCGTCCAGCTGGGCGCTCGGGCGGATGGTCGACCACGCGGACCCGGCCATCGCCCGGCTGCTGTCCGGTCCGGCGACCAACGAGGTCCCGGTCACGGCGCTGCCCGCGGAGCTGGCCGCGCAGCTCACCGCGCGCGGCATCCGGCGCATGCTCGCCGCCCGGGTCGAGGCCGGCGGGCTCGCGCTCGGCTCGCTGCACGCGTTCTTCTCGGACGGCGACGAGCCCAGCTCGCCGGAGGCGCACGCGCTGCTCGGGTACGTCGCGGTCTCCGTCGCCCACCTCTACGGCGACCAGTCCGGCCTGCCGGTGCACGGCGACGGCCCGGTGGTGGCCGCGCTCGCGGACGGGCTGGCGGTCGTCGACTCCCAGGGTTACGTACGGCTGTGGAACCCCGCGGCCGAGCGGGTCACCGGCCGGACCGCCGCGCAGGCGCTGAACCGGCCGCTGCCGTTCCCGGCGCCGCCGACCGGCCGGGTGATCGACCACCGCATGCCGGACGGCCGCTGGCTGAAGATCGCGGCCGGGGACCTGCCGGGCCGCTCGTACTCCCGCGTGGTCACGTTCCGCGACATCAGCGACCAGCACCAGCTCAACCACGACTGGGACCTGTTCCTGGCGGTCACCAGCCACGAGCTGCGCACGCCGGTGACCGTGATCAAGGGGTACGCGGACACGCTCACCGGCCACTGGGACGCGCTGGCGGACGCGGACCGCCGCGAGGCCGCGCGCGCGATCGGCCAGCGCTCCACCGACCTGGCCCGGCTGGTGGACCGGCTGCTGGCCACCACCGGCGGCCTGGGTCCGGTGGGCGGCGGCGCGCCGGTGCCGTTCGACGTGGTGGAGGCGCTGCGCGCGGCCGTCTCCGGGCTGCCCGGCGACCTGCGCCGGCGGGTCACCATGGACGTGCCGGAGGACCTGCCCAAGGCGTTCGGCGACCGGGCCTCGATCGCCACCGTGGTGACCGAGCTGGCGACGAACGCCGGCAAGTACGCGGAGGGTGACTCCCCGATCGAGCTGACCGCGGAGTCCGACGAGCAGACCGTGGCGTTCCGGGTTAGCGACCGGGGCATCGGGGTACGTCCTGAGCACGTGGAACGCGCATTCGACCGCTTCTGGCAGGGAGAATCGGGTGACCACCGCCGCTACCCCGGTGCCGGGCTCGGACTGTTCCTGGTCCGCCGGATCGTGGAGCGGCAGAACGGGTGGGCCTCCATCCGGCCCCGGCCGGGCGGGGGCGCGATCGTAGAGGTGCGCCTCCCCCGCGGCTGACCCGCGTCCGCCACGGTCGGGGCCATGGTCGAGACTGCGAGGGGGCGGCGCATGACGGCCGTGCAACAGGAGAACGGAAGCGACGGTTCGTCCGCGGTCGACATCCGGTCCCGGAGTCTCGTGGTGCCACACCACGCCCAGGGCGTCCGGGCCGCGCGGCGCCGGCTCGCCCAGGAACTGACCGGATCGGTCGCCGCACACCTGCTGTGTGACGTGGTCACCGTGGTCGCGGAACTGCTCAGCAACGCGATACGGCACGCGCGCCCGCTGCCCGGCGGCGTGATCCGGCTGAGCTGGCGGCTGCGCCGCTCCCCCGCCGCCCCCGGCCGCCTCGGCGACGCGCCGGTGCTGGAGGTCCGGGTGACCGACGGCGGCGCCGCGACCGGGCCGCGCATGCGCCCCGCCGGACCGCGCTCGATCGACGGCCGCGGGCTGGGCATCGTGGCCGCGCTGTCGCACTGCTGGGGCACCGACCGAGACCAGCACGGGCACTCGGTGTGGGCCGAGTTCAGCCTCGCGTAGCGAAAATCCCGCCGACGGGACCCGTGCCGCGCGCGACGCCCCGCGGGCCGACCGCCTAGGCTGAGTCGCCGTGAGCAAGCGCCGTAGGAACACTCAGTCCGCCGCCGACGCGGCACCGAAGCGCCAGAAGGTCCGGGACATCTTCGTGCACCGGCCGTTCGAGGGCCTGGCCGACGAACCGGAGTGGGTCGCGCTGCGCGAGCTGGTCCCGGCCGCGTCCGCCCCGCTGCGCCTGGCCCCCGATCTGGTGGAGAAGTACGGCGAGCGCAGCGTCACGCTCGCGACCGTGCTGCCGATGGCGTGGCCCGCGATGACCCGCCCGGACGGGCGCGTCTTCATCGGCCTTCAGCGGCACATCCAGTCCGGCGACGTCTCCCGGGACCTGGCCGCCGCGCTGCTCTCCGCGCTGGACACCACGCCCGGCAGCACCGTCTCCGTGCCGGCGCTGCCCGGCCCCGGGCCGCGGCTGCAGGACGTGCTCGCGGACGGTCCGCTGGAGATCACCATGCACGACGGGTTCGAGTTCTGGCTCGAGGAGGGCGCGGCCGACGACCCGTCCGTGAAGGCGTCGCTGGAGCGGGCCAACGCGTCCGTCTACCCGACGGTGCGGCTCGCCGCGGCGCCCGCGGCGTACTGGTGTCGCGTGCCGGAGAAGTCCCACGTGCGGTGGGTGTTGCCGGACAACGAGGACGCGGCGCTGAACGCGCTGGCCCGGCTGAGCGCGGCCGGTGAGCTCAAGCTCGGCGAGGAGACCAAGTTCGCCGGCATGTTCCGCGCGCACGGGCTGCTGACGCCGGTGTGGGATCTGCCGGTGGAGCCCGCGGCCGCGGAGTGGGAGTCCCCGCTGGCGGACTTCGCGAAGCGGTACGCGGAGGCGCTCGCGGATGACACACTGGACGGTGCGGCACGGCGCGCCAAGCAGGGGCTTCTCGGCCGTCAGCTCACACTGCGCTGATCGTTACCGAGCCTTTTCGGACAGTCGGCTCGCGGCGGTGTGCGCCATGTGGGAAAAAGGTGAATAGCGCGGATTCATGTCTCACTCCGCAGAATTCAGGGGTCTGGGTCTTGCATCCGTGCCGGGTCAACCACGTACCGTAGTGTCACGACAACCAATGGGACCTTTTGCCGGAGGTACCGATGTCTGTCTTTTCCGCTCGTACAACCGTCCCCACTCAACGTGCGCTCACCACCGGCGAGACCCGTCCCCGCCAGGATGACGGACTCCCGGTGCCGCTGGACGCCGTGCGTCCGGGCCCCATGGAGTGGGCCCGACGCCGCCGTGCCGAGCGGGATGCCCGCCGCATCGAGGCCGCCGGTCACCGCGCGCTGTCGCGTCTGGACCGTCTCGGCCCCGCCTGGCACATCGTCGACTGGCCCCGTGCCGACATGCCCAGCCAGCTGCTCGACGTGGACACCGCGCCGGACGAGCGCGCCGGATTCCTGGCGATCGGCCCGGGCGGCATCTTCGCGGTCGCGGTCGCGGACCACGGCCGGGCTCGCGTGCTGATCGCGGGCGACGTCGTGCAGATCAACGGGAAGCGGCCGAACTACGTGGCCGAGGCCAAGCGCGACGCCAAGCGCGCCGCCAAGGCGCTCTCCGCCGCGGTCGGCCACCCGATCCCGGTCACCCCCGTGCTCACGTTCGTGGGCACCGGCGTGATCAGCGTCTACGGCCTGCCCAAGGACTGTCTCGTCGCCACCGACCGTGAGCTGGACCGGCTGTTGGTCGCCGGCGGCGCGCGGATCAGCGCGGAGACCGCCAGCAAGCTCACCCAGGTCGCGGAGCACCCGTCCACCTGGCTGAACGCGCCGTACCGGGCCGCCGCGGAGAACTACCGCTGGTACGCCGAAGGTCGGACCGCGGCTGACAAGCGCACGCCGCGCCGGTAACGTTTCAAATCGGTAACGCCGCGAAGGCACGCCGCGAACGACGCACGGCGGGCCGGACGGCAGGGCTGATCACCTCGCACGGTGATCGGCGTCCGCCGCCCGGCCCGCCATGGTCTGTCGGCATCCCGCCACGGCCGAAGCGATCTTTCGGGGCTAGAGTTGTCGAGTCCGGCCCGGCCACGGTCCGTCGACACAGGGTTGGGAGGCGTGTGTTGGCACACCAGATCGAGCTGTCGCTCTCCGGGCACCAGTTCGCGTCGCCGGTCGCCGCGCATCCGTCCGGCATGGCGGGGTGGGCCGCGGTCGCCGCGTCCGCCACCGAGCAGTGCCTGGTGATCGACACCGACCTGGCGATCGTCGCGGCGTCGCCGTCCTGCTGCGCCCTGCTCGGCATGGGTGACCCGGTCGAGGTGGTCGGGCGCCCGCTGCTCGACGTGCTACGGCTGATCGACTTCACCGCCAACCGGAACGCGCTGACCGAGTCGGACATCGACAAGATCCCGCCGCTGCTCGCGGTGACGTCCGGGCGGCTGGCCCGCGGCCTGATGCGCGTCGACGGCGCGGCCGAGCCGGGCACGGACGAGACGGTCGACGGCATCGCGACGCCGCTCTTCCAGGACGCGGCGGTCAGCGGCTCGCTCACGTTCTTCGCGCAGATCACGTAAGTTTTGGTCCTCGGCGATCCGCCGTGACGGGCTTACCATCTGTCTTCGTGCCGGTCTCGCGTACCCTCATCGCGCTCGCGCTTCCCGTGGTGAGCGCGGCGCTGATCGCCGCGTGCGGCACTCCACCGGGGCTCGAGCAGCCGACCACCCGCCCGCGCGCCGGGGTGTCCGCCGCCGCGTCCGTGCCGGTGCTCGACGTGCCCTCCATGCCGCTGCCGTGGCTGACCCCGACCGCCTCCCCCACCGAGGGGTACGCGGAGTCCGTGCTGGTCCCGTGCCAGGGTGATCCGGGCGCGGCCGACGTGATCGCGGTGCTGCGGGGCACGGGCGGCCTGGTGTCGGCCGCCGGCGGCGCCCGGGTGAGCAGCGGGCCGTTCTGCGCCGGCACGTGGCAGCTCAGCCTGGTCACCGTGCCGGACGCGGAGCCGCTGTTCGTGGTGACCAGCGGCACGCCGGACACGCTGAAGCTGGTCACCGCGGGGACGAACGTGTGCACGCCCCGGGTGCGCGGCGCCGCACCGTCCGCGCTCCGGGCGGTGGCCTGCGCGGAGGCGCCGCTGCCGACCGCCACGCCGCTCCCGACGGTCTCCCCCACGGCCTCCCCGACTGCCTCCCCGACGCCGACGGCGGCGTTCCAGATCTAAAGTCGGAGACATGCGGTACGTGTATCTGGGACCCGAGGCCACGTTCACCGAGCAGGCGCTGCTCACGGTGGAGGAGGCGGTGGCCGGCGAGCGGGTGCCCGCGCGCAGCGTGCCCGAGGCGCTGGACGCGGTGCGCGCCGGCGAGGCGGACGCGGCGCTGGTCCCGCTGGAGAACTCGATCGGCGGCGCGGTCCCGATCACGCTGGACGAGCTGATCGCGAGCGGGCCGCTGATGATCACGCGCGAGGTGGTGATCCCGGTCGAGTTCGTGCTGGGCGCGCGTACCGGCACACCGCTCGCCGCGATCCGGACCGTGGCCGCGCACCCGCAGGCGTCCACCCAGTGCCGCAACTGGCTCCGCACCCACCTGCCGGAGGCCGAGATCACGGACGTGCTGTCCAACTCCGCCGCGGCGATCGCGGCCGCGGCCGGCGAGTTCGACGCCGCGATCTGCGCGCCGCTCGGTGCCGCGCGCTACGAGCTGGCCGTGCTGGCCGACAAGATCGCCGACCACGCCCACGCGGTGACGCGGTTCGCGCTGGTCACCCGCCCGGCCGCACCGCCGGCGCCGACCGGGGACGATCTCACCTCGCTGGCGCTGATGATCCGGCACGATCAGGTCGGCGCGCTGCTGAGCGTGCTGACCGAGCTCTCCGTCCGGGGCATCAACCTGACCCGGATCGAGTCCCGGCCCACCGGCGAGCAGCTCGGCCGGTACGTGTTCTTCCTGGACTGCGCCGGCCACGTGGCGGAGACCCGCTTCGGCGAGGCGCTGCAGGGCCTGCGCCGGGTCTGCGCGGACGTGCGGTTCCTCGGCTCGTACCCGCGCCACCGCTGGACCCCGGAACTCGACCACCCGGTTCCGGCCCCCGCGGGCCTCTCCGACGACGCCTTCGCCGCCTCCGCCGCCTGGGTCGACCGCCTCCGCCACGGCGACTACTGACCCACGCGGGCGACCGGTACCTCGCCGAGTCCGCCGGGCCCCGGGTGGCCGTCCGCCGGGCGGAGACCGCATCACGAGCCCTCCCGGGCCCCGAGCGACCAAGCCCAGGCGACCAGACTCGGCGGAGATCCCAAGGCCGCCCAGCCCCACCGGGTCCAGGCGATCGAGCCCGCCGGGACCCGGGCGACGACGCCCACCGGCCCCGGGCGACCGCTTCTCGACGGAACCCGCGCCGCACCGGGAGCCCGGGCGACCAAGCCCCGTCGATACCGGCCCTACCGAGTTCAGGCGACCGAGCCCGGCCGGGAGCCCGGGCGACGAAGCACGCCGGCGCCTACGGAACCCGCGCCGCGCCGGGAGCCCGCGAGCCCCGCGGGAGCGCGGCCCTTTCGGGACCAGCGGCGGGACCGGCTCCGATGCGGCGTCCGAGCGGCGGCGAGGCCGCCGCGAGGTTTGCCCGCGGGAGCGTGCGGGCCGCACCGGGCCGGGAGTGGGAAGATCCGCTTCTGGGTTTGTCAGTCGAGGAGGCCGCCGAGGAGGCCGCCGCCGCTGTTGCTCTGGCCACCGATGACCGTGCCGCCCGGCGGCTCCTCGGAGGGCTGGACCACGACGAAGCCCTGGCCGGCGAAGCTCATCGTGAAGGCCTCGCCGGTGGAGCGGCCGAGGAGCGTGCCGATGCCGAGCTGGTCGGCGCGGTGGTAGCCGGTCTGGAGGTTGGCGGACCAGGCGATGGCGGCCTGCGGGTCGACGTAGGTGGGCGCGTCGATGTTGAGCACGACGGGCGTGCCGTTGGAGGTGACCGCGATCCGGCCGTAACCGGTGAAGACGCAGTTGAAGAGGCCGGCGGAGGACATCATGCCCATGCCCTGGACCATCTTGATGTCGTAGTTGAGCGTGGGGTCGAACGCCAGCACGTTGGCGCCGTTGATCGACAGCGCGTCGCCGGGCTCGAGGTCGATGATGTGGATGTCGGAGGCGCGGTCGGCCAGGAAGAGGTCACCGTGGCCGGAGACCTTCATCAGCGGCACACCCTCGCCGGTGAGCTGCTTCTTGATGAACTTGCCGAGGCCGCCGGAGCCGAGCGCCTGGAACTGCATCTGTCCCTGGTACGCCACCATCGTGCCGGTCCGGGCCATCATCTCGCCGTTGAGCTGGTACTTCAGCATCTTCGAGTTCTGCAGCCGCATGCCGGGGTGCTGATCCTGGTTGTTCTCCAGGTTCTCAGCGGAGAAGAGGGCACTGCGCATTGGTTCCTCCAGCCAGACCGAACTGTTCCGACATCGAGCCTAGATCGGTCGTTCAACCCCAGCCGAGGTCGTGCAGGCGCGCGTCGTCGATGCCGAAGTGGTGGGCGATCTCGTGCACCACGGTCACCGCGACCTCGTCGACCACGTCGTCCTCGCTGTCGCAGACGCGCAGGATCGGGCGCCGGTAGATGGTGATCCGGTCGGGCAGCACACCCGCGTAGTCCCAGCCCCGCTCGGTCAGCGCGTGGCCCTCGTAGAGGCCGAGCAGCTCCGGCTCGCCCGGCGGGGAGTCGTCCTCGACCAGGATGACGACGTTGTCCATCAGCCGGAGCAGTTCCTCCGGCACCTCGTCGAGCGCCTCGCCGACGAGCTCCTCGAAGCGGTCGCGGTCCATCTCCACGGGCACGCGACCAACTATGCCAGCGCCGGGCCGGCCGATCACCGGCCCGGAACCGGCGGTCAGGCGAGTTTCGCGGAGAGCGTGATTTCCTGCACGCCCGGCGCGAGCAGGCGGGAGATCGGGCAGTTGGCCTTGGCCTCCTCCGCGATCTTCAGGAACGTCGACTCGTCGATGCCGGGCACGTCGCCGGTGGTCTCCAGGTCGATCTTGGTGACGGAGAAGCCCGCGTCCGTCTGGCCCATGTGGACCTTGGCGGTGGAGTCGACGGACGTCGGCGTGAAGCCGGCGTCGGACAGGGCCTTGGAGAACGCCATCGAGAAGCAGCCGGCGTGTGCGGCGCCGATCAGCTCCTCCGGGTTCGTACCCTCGCCCTCCTCGAAGCGGGACTTGAACGAGTAGTTGCCCTGGAGGCCGCCCTTGCCGGTGCGGACCGTCCCGGAACCGTCGGTGAGATTGCCCTGCCAGCGCGCAGAGCCAGAGCGAATTGGCATACGTCAGACGCTAGCCCAATCCGGGCCCCGGTGCGTCCACGCCACGAAAGACGCGAAACGCGGTGAGCGGCGGATTCCGGGGAACCCGCAACCGGCGCCGGGACTGTGACGTCATGTCCAAGGGAGCTGAGTTCCCAGGCCCGCGTGACACAATCCTTCGGAGGGAGGCGGATCCTCATGGAGCAGCAGACGCCCCGGGAGCCCGGCGCCGCGATCAACGGCCATCCGGTGCCCGAACTGCTCGACCACGGTGGCGGCGAGGAGCCGACGGCCCCGCCCGCCCGGCCCTCGCGGTGGCGCGCCCGCCTCCGGCCGGACCGGTTCGTGCTCCGCGGCCTGGCAGCGCTCGGCGCGGCCGGCCTGTTCGGCTCGCTCATCACCGCGTGGCAGCGCTACGAGCTGCAGGTGGAGGAGGCGGACATCGTCGACCCGGAGGGGATTTCGCCGATCCTGGTGCACCTGAGCCAGCTGGGCGTGCTCGCGTACGGGTTCCTCGGCGCCGCGATCGCGCTGGCCGGGTGCGTCGCGCTGGCGCTGTTCGGCCGCGTCTCCGGGCGCGGCCAGGCCCGGGTGCTGGCGCTCGCCATGGCCGGTGCCGCGCTGGCCTGCGCGACCGCGCTGGTGGTCGCGGCCGACTCGGACATGATTCAGGTCGGCGGGCTGATCTACACCTCCGGCGACTCCCGCTTCGAGCTGCACACCGAGAACGGCACCTGGTTCGGCATCGGCGGCGTGGCGCTGCTCGGGATCGTGGCGTGGTTCGTCCCGCGCCCGCGCGGCGAGGACCTGCCGCCGGCCTCGGCCGGCGGGCCGGAGCGCGACCCGGACGCGGACGAGTGGCGGCGGCCGGTGGCGCCGCGGCACGCGGACGAGACGCCGGCCTCGCCGCTGGACCTGAGCGTGGAACCGGTCGAGCCGTTCCACCGGTTCACGGACGACCGGCGGGAGCCGTGGCGCTAGGGATATCGGAGTGAGCCTCTCCCGGGTCCCCGGTAGGCTCAACACCCGTGATTGATCTGCGCCTGCTTCGTGACAACCCGGACGCGCTCCGAGCGAGCCAGCGCCTGCGGGGTGAGTCGGACTCCGTCGTCGACGATCTGCTGGCGGCGGACGAGTCCCGGCGGTCCGCGGTGCAGCGGTTCGAGGCGCTGCGCGCGGAGCAGAGGACGCTCGGCAAGCAGATCCCGAAGGCCGCGCCGGACGAGAAGGCCGCACTGCTGGCCCGCACCAAGGACCTGGCCGCCGAGGTCAAGGCCGCGGAGGCCGGCGTCACCGAGGCCGAGGCGGAGCTGAAGCGCGCGCAGTACGCGATCCCGAACCTGGTCGAGGAGGGCGCACCGCCCGGCGGCGAGGACGACTACGTGGTGCTGCGCGAGGTCACGCCGGACGGCCGGCTGGGCGTGGACCGCGACCCGGGCTTCAAGATCAAGGACCACCTGGAGCTGGGCGAGTCGCTCGGCGCGATCGACATGGAGCGCGGGGCGAAGGTCTCGGGCAGCCGGTTCTACTACCTGACCGGCGTCGGCGCGCTGCTGGAGCTGGCGCTGCTGCAGATGGCGATCGCGCAGTCGGTGGAGTACGGCTTCACCCCGATCATCACGCCGGTGCTGGTCAAGCCGGAGTCGATGGAGGGCACCGGCTTCCTGGGCGCGCACGCCAGCGAGGTCTACCGGCTGGAGGCGGACGACCTCTACCTGGTCGGCACGTCGGAGGTGCCGCTGGCGGCGTACCACAGCAACGAGATCCTGGACCTGTCCGAGCCCCGGCGGTACGCGGGCTGGTCGACCTGCTTCCGGCGCGAGGCCGGGTCGTACGGGCGGGACACCCGGGGCATCATCCGGGTGCACCAGTTCGACAAGGTGGAGATGTTCAGCTACTGCCGGCCGGAGGAGGCGCAGGAGGAGCACAAGCGCCTGCTGGCCTGGGAGGAGCAGATGCTGGCCAAGTGCGAGCTGCCGTACCGGGTGATCGACACCGCGGCCGGTGACCTCGGCACCAGCGCGTCCCGCAAGTACGACTGCGAGGCGTGGGTGCCGTCGCAGGGTGCGTACCGGGAGCTGACCTCCACGTCGAACTGCACCACGTTCCAGGCCCGCCGGCTCAACGTGCGGTACCGGGACGCGGACGGCAAGACGCAGACCGCGGCCACGCTGAACGGGACGCTCGCCACCACCCGGTGGATCGTCGCGATCCTGGAGAACCACCAGCAGGCGGACGGCTCGGTGCGCGTGCCGAAGATGCTGCAGCCGTTCCTGGGCGGTCGCGAGGTGCTGGAGCCGGTCGCCAAGCGCTGATCTTTCCGTACCCTGCCTGTTGATTGCCGCGTCACAGAGAAGTCGTGGTGGCGTAGCAATCAGTGAGCTATCGTTGCTCTCCCCCGCCGCCGGGAGCGGACCCGCCGTTCCCGGTGCGGGCAGGCGAGGGAGGTTGTCGTGGCTGGTCAGACCGCAGTCGTGTCACGAACTAAGGGCCTTGGGACGGTGCGGGCCGGGTTGCCCAAGCTGATCGCCACCGACCTCGACGGGACGCTCGTCCGCAGCGACGACACCGTCTCGGACTTCACGCACGCGGTGCTGGACCGGGTGCGCGCGGCCGGCATACCCGTGGTCGGCGCCACCGGTCGCGGTCCGCGGCTGACCGAGCTGACCCGCAACGACATCCGGGACGCGGACTTCCTGGTGATGGCCGGCGGCGGGCGCGTGGTGGACCAGCGCGACCCGCGCGAGCCGGTGGTGCTGCGCGACGCCCGGCTCCCCTCCGCGGACCTGACCCGCGCGCTCACGCTGCTGGAGGAGGCGGCGGAGGGCGCGCTGCTGGTGATGGTCGAGGCGTCCGACGAGCACGACGCGCCGCTCTGGGGTGACCTCGACCCCCATTGGCGGTACGACCGGATAGAGCGGCGGTCCCGCGTCGAGTGCCTGGACTGCGACGTGATCAAGGCGTTCGCCCGGGCACCGCACCTGGACGTGGACGACCTGCTGGCCCGCGCGCAGCGGGTGATCCCGCCGTCGCTGGCCTCCGTCACGCAGGCCGGCCTCGGATACGTGGAGATCGCCCCGCCCGGCGTGGACAAGGCGAGCGGACTGGCCGTGGTCGCGGAGCACCTCGGGGTCGACCCGGCGGACGTGCTCGTCTTCGGCGACATGCCCAACGACCTGCCGATGTTCCGCTGGGCCGGCTGGGGCCGGGTCGCGGTGACGAACGCGCACCCGAGCGTGCGCGCGGTCGCCGACGAGATCACGCTGCGCAACGACGACGACGGTGTGGCGGTCTACCTCGATCGGCTACTCTCCCACTGATGAACAGCCTCCCGCGCCTGGTCGCCACGGACATCGATGGCACGCTGGTGCGGAGCGACCGGACGATCAGCGCACGCACGATCGCCACGCTGGAGCGGGTGACCGCGTCCGGCGTGCCGGTCGTGCTGGTCACCGGCCGGCCGATCCGCTGGCTGCACCAGGTCTACGAGCAGTTGAGCGCGCCGATCCCGGCGGTCTGCGCGAACGGTGCGGTGATCTACGACCCGGACACGGACACGCCGCTGCACACCGCGCCGATGGAGCCGGAGATCCTGTCCCGGATCGCGGAGCGGCTGCGCGCGGAGATCCCGGGCGTGGTGCTGGCGGTGGAGATCGAGGACAGCCGGCACATGCTCCACGAGCAGGAGTGGCCGGTCCGGTACGAGTCCGGCCTGCCCACCATCCGGGTGGTCGGCTCGCCCGAGGAGATCACCTCCGCGCCCGCGGTGAAGATGCTGGCCCGGTCCGGCAGCGAGGACGCGGACGGGTTCACCGCGCTGGTCAACGGCGCGCTGAAGGGGCTGGCGGAGGCGACCCACTCGTCGTACTCCGGGCTGGTGGAGATCTCCGCGGTCGGCGTGACCAAGGCGGCCGGGCTGGAGTGGTACTGCCGCCGGCACGGCGTGGACGCGGCGGACGTGATCGCCTTCGGCGACATGCCCAACGACCTGCCGATGCTCACCTGGGTGGGCCGGCCGGTGGCGATGGCGAACGCGCACCCGGCCGTGCTGGAGATCGCCGCGGACACCGCCCTGACGAACGACGAGGACGGTGTCGCGGCGTACCTGGAGAAGGTCTTCGATCTCTAGGTCTTACAGGTACTGACCGGTGCGGCCGGCGTCCGCGTTCGGCGCCGCCATGCCGGGCACCAGGCCGCCGGGGCCGGCCGGGAGTGCGGGACGGCCGCCGCCGCGCATCTGCTCCAGTTGCAGGCGGGCCGCCATCTGCTGGGCGACCAGCGCGGCCTGGATGCCGTGGAACAGGCCCTCCAGCCAGCCGACCAGCTGAGCCTGGGCGATGCGCAGCTCCGCCTCGCTCGGCGGCGTGTCCCCCTCGAACGGCAGCGACAGCCGCTCCAGCTCCTCGCGCAGCTCCGGGGCGAGGCCGTCCTCGAGTTCCGTGATGGAACGCTGGTGGATCTCGCGCAGCCGGCCGCGGCTCGCCTCGTCCAGCGGGGCGGCCTTCACCTCCTCCAGCAGCTGCTTGATCATGCTGCCGATGCGCATGACCTTCGCCGGCTGCTCGATCAGGCGGGACGGATCCTCGCCCTCGGAGGTCTCGTCGGTCTGCACGGTGCCCAGCGGACGGCCGTCCGGACCGACCACGAGGACGGTGCCGCCCTGGGGGTCCTTCTCTTCGGTGCTGTCGGGTGCCTCGCTCATGGCTCCATCTTCGCTCACCCCGCGGCGTACCCGCCAAGGACCGGCCCCATGCATTGATGAGGCACAATGCTCCGAGATCGTGGCATTGACGCAGGCCCCTCGACCGGGTAGACAGCCCATGGACCCGGAGATCGTAAACAGTTTCAGGTGGGAGCGAACGCGTGTCGCACATGGACCGCCGGCGGGCACTGCGCATATTCGCAGGGCTCGGCGCGGGGATCGGAATGACCGGTATGTCCGGTGTGCTCGCCGGTTGCGGCGGTGGCGACACCGATGACGACGCGACCGGCAAGATCACCGACAAGGTGCTGAAGATCGGCGTGATCGCACCGCTGAGCGGCGACCGGCAGCCGGCCGGGGATGAGATCGTCAACGGCCTCCAGCTGTACCTGGACTTCAACAACGGCCTGCTGGGCGGGCACGCGGTCGAGCTGGTCACGGCGGAGGAGGGCGACAGCCCACAGACCGCCGAGGCCGCGGCCGAGCAGTTGATCAACAGTGGCGTGGTGGCCATCGTCGGCGTCAGCAACTCGATGCTGGTGAAGGCGGTCAGCGCCAAGATCGAGGCTGCCAAGCTGCCGATGCTGGGCACCGGCGGCGGACCGGCGAGCGTGAACAGCGCCGTCTACACCTGGTCCACGTCGTACGTCGACGACGAACCGGGCGAAGCGCTCGGAACGTACATGAAGGACAAAGTGACCAGCGGGAAGATCGCGATGATCGCGCCGGCCACCAGCGGGCGTGACGCGGTCGAGGGCTTCCGCAGCGCGTTCGGCACCAGCGCCCCGCAGATCTCCGACGGGCCGATCTGGATGCCGGACGCGTACAACCCGGCCGCCGGCGACCTGATCGAGGCGATCGAGTCGGTCGAGCAGCTCGACGCGGACGTGCTGTTCTGCCACGCGTTCGGGCCGGCCGCGGTGACGCTCGTCAAGCAGCTGCGCGCCTCCGGGCTGGACCAGCCGATCTACGCGCCCGGCCTGTTCACCGAGGGCACCAACCTGGCGCAGATGGACGCGCTCGCCCAGGGCATCTTCACCGCGCACAACTACGCGGCGGACCTGGACAACGGGTTCAACGAGCGGTTCGCGGACAACTACCGGCGCCGCTTCTCCGCGATCCCGACCGCGGCGTCGGTCGCGGCCTACGACGCCGGTCAGGTGCTGGACCGGGCCATCGGCATCACCGGCGCGGAGCCGAGCGCGCAGGACATCAACCTCGCGATCGGGCGGGTCGGCACGATCGACAGCCCGCGCGGGTCGTGGCAGTTCAACCAGACGCGGGCGCCGCAGCAGAAGTGGTACCTGCGCGAGGTCCGCCGCGACGGCACGCTGCTGGCCAACGTGCTGATCTCCGAGCTGTCCACGCTGGGCTAGGCCCTAGCCGCGCAGCTCGGCCACGCAGCACTTGACGCTGCCGCCGCCCTTCTTCAGCTCGGTGAGCTCGACCGGCACCGGGGTGAAGCCGGCGGCGGCCAGCTTCGCCGCGAGCGCGGCCGCGTCGCCGTTGAGCACCACGTGGCGGCCGTCGCTGACCAGGTTGAGGCCGAAGTCCAGCGCGTCCGCCTCGTCGGCGAGCACGGCGTCCGGGAAGAGTTGCCGCAGCACGCGCTGGGAGGCCGCGGAGAACGCGCCGGGGTAGTACACGATCGTGCGGTCGTCCAGCGCGGCCAGCGCGGTGTCCAGGTGGTAGAAGCGCGGGTCGGTCAGGCGCAGCGAGACGACCGGGCGGGACAGCACCTCGGCGGCCTCGGCGTGGGCGGGCGGGGCGGTGCGAAAGCCGTACCCGGCCAGGATCAGCCCACCCGCGACCGCCGGGAGGTAGGCGAAGTCGCCCTCACCCTCGTTGACCTCGGCCGGCTCCGTGATCGGCCAGCCGTGTGCGGCGTAGAACGCGCGGTGGGCCGCGGCCTCGGCCGCGCGCTGCGGGAACCGGAAGCGGGCGCCGTAGGCGACGCCGTCGACCGTGAACGCGCCGTTCGCCGCGTACACCATGTCGGGTGACGCTGGATCGGGTTCGAGGACGTGCACGGTGTGGCCCAGCTCGACCAGCATCTCGCGGAGCCGTTCCCACTGCTTGACCGCGAGGTCCGCATCCACCGGCACCCCGGTGTCCATCCACGGATTGATCTCATACTCGACGCGGAAGAATCGCGGCGCACACATGAGATATGTCCGACATATGGCCTTACGTTCCCCGAGGATCATGCCTCTAGACAGTAGGTACGCTCGGGCGTGGGAAACAGCCCCGAACCATGCGTGGAAGGAGCGGATCGTTGCAGATAGACGCCGTGGATCAGCAGATCATTGCGTCACTCGTGGCGGACGCCCGCTCGTCCTACTCCGAGATCGGCGCGCGCGTCTCGCTCTCCGCCCCCGCCGTCAAACGCCGCGTCGACCGGCTCCGCGCCGCCGGCGTCATCAAGGGCTTCACCACGGTCGTCGACCCCGCCGCCGTCGGCTGGCACACCGAGGCCTTCGTCGAGCTGTTCTGCACCGGCCGCACCACGCCCGCCCAGATCACGGTCGCCGCCCGCCGCCATCCCGAGGTGCTGGCCGCCTACACCGTCTCCGGCCAGGCCGACGCCCTCGTCCACCTGCGCGCCGCCGACATGGCCCACCTCGAACAGGCCCTCGAACGCCTCCGCGCCGAGCCCTTCGTCACCTCGACCCGCAGCATGATCGTCCTATCCCGCCTGGTCTCCAGCATCTGACCGGCCGTTTCCGACCCGCTTCCGGCGTGGTCCAGCCCGCCTGCTCCCGCGGGCACCGCGCCGACTCCCGGGACGACCCCGGACCCCGATATTCCCGCTCCCAGCCCGGTCCGGCCCGCATGCTCCCGCGGGCACCGCGCCGACTCCGGGAACGGCCCCGGACCCCGATATTCCCGCTCCCAGCCCGGTGCGGCCCGCATGCTCCCGCGGGCCAACCTCCGGCTTCCCTCCGACTCCGCTGGCGCTCCGCTCCGGTCCGCCGGTCGGAGCCGGTGTCCGTGTGGTCACCGAAACCCACACGACTTCCGAGCCGCCGATCGGAGCGGGTCCGATGCCGGTCACCATGACGACCCACCGCCGGGTCCCGGCTCCGCCACCGCCGGCCGAGCCGGCGTCCTGTACCGAGGTGGAGAACCGTCCGCGAGCCGGTCGCCACGCCCGTCGTCGTTGCCTGCGCCGGAGACGAACCGTGGCCGCCGGGACGGCCGAGATGTCAGGGGGTGGGGACGGGGGAGGGGTGGGTGATGCGGGTGGCGCCGGTGTAGACGTTCATGCTGGTGCCGCGGAGGAAGCCGATCAGGGTCATGCCGGCCTCGTCGGCCAGGTCGACGGCGAGGGTGCTGGGGGCGGAGACGGCGGCGAGCAGCGGAAGGCCGGCCATCCAGGCCTTCTGGGTCAGCTCGAAGCTGGCGCGGCCGGACACCATCAGGATGTGGCCGGTGAGCGGCACGCGGCCGGAGCGGAGCGCCCAGCCGATCACCTTGTCGACGGCGTTGTGGCGGCCGACGTCCTCGCGGATGGCCAGCAGGTCGCCGTCGGCGTCGAAGATCGCGGCGGCGTGCAGGCCGCCGGTGCGCTCGAACGTGCGCTGGCGCTCGCGCAGCCGGTCCGGCAGGCCGGCCAGGACGCGTGGCGAGACGCGCATCGGGTCGTCCGCGACCGGGTGGACCGAGCGGGTCCGGATGGCGTCGATGCTGGCCTTGCCGCAGACGCCGCACGAGGACGTGGTGTAGAAGTTGCGGCTCGGGTCGGTGACCGGGGCCGGCACGTCCGCGGCCAGCACCACGTCGACCACGTTGTACGTGTTCGGCATGTCGGTTCCGGCGCAGAGTTGCGCGGTCACCACGTCGTCCGCGGACCGGATCACGCCCTCGGTGAACAGGAAGCCGAGCGCCAGATCCAGATCGTCGCCGGGGGTCCGCATGGTCACGGCCAGCGGCGCCCGCCGCCCCGGACCGGCCGGGCCGACCCGGATCTCGAACGGTTCCTCCGCGCTCAGCGTGTCCGGCCGGCGCCGCACCGATCCGTCGCCGTCCACATCGATCCGCACGACCGTGCGCCGATCCGTCGCTCTGCCCACGCCCCCCACGGTATCCCCGCGACACCGGCGACCGCACGGCGCGCGACGCCCGCCCGCCGGAGCCGGGCGGTTAGGTTCGACGTCATGGATTCGCACGACTGCGGCGTGGTGGTGCTCGCCGGTGGCCGGGGCAGCCGGCTCGGCGGCGTGGTGAAGCCGGGGATCTTGGTGGGTGGCCGCCCGATGCTGTCCCGCGTGCTGGACGCGACCGCCGGGATGTCGCCGCGCGTGGTGGTCGGGCCGGACGGGCTGGCGCTGCCCGCCGGCGTGCTGCGCACCGTGGAGTCGCCGCCGGGCGGCGGCCCGGTCGCCGGCGCCGGCGCGGGCCTGTCCGCGCTGATCCGCGACGCGCCCGGCACCGCGACGGTGGCGCTGCTCGCCGGTGACCTGCCGATGCTCACCGCCGCCGCACTGGCCGACCTGACCGCCACGCTCGGCGGCGCGGGGACCGATGTGGACGGTGCGTGCTTCCTGGACGAGGGCGGACGCCGCCAGCTGCTGTGCGGCGTGTGGCGGGTGGAGGCGCTGGCGGCGGCCCTGGACGGGCTGGCGGCCGAGCGCGGCGACCTGTCCGGCGCGTCGATGCGCGCGTTGTTCGCCCGCCTGCGGGTACGGGACGTGCGGTGGACCGGCTCCGGGGTGCCGCCGTGGTTCGACTGTGACACGGAGGAGGATCTACGGCGGGCGGAGGACTGGGCCGCCGGAGATTCGTAAGCGGTGGAGGTAACTGTGGCGGGACCGGAGGGGCTCGACGAGTGGGTGGTGGCCGCGGCCGTCGAGCTGGGCCTGGAGCCCGCCGACGTGCCGGTGGGCCTGGTGCTGGAGCTGGCCAAGGACGTGGCGCACAACGTGGTGCGGCCGGGCGCGCCGGTGACCGCGTTCCTGCTGGGCCTCGCGGTGGGCCGGGGCGCGGAGCCGGACGACGCCGCGGCGCGACTGTCCGCTCTGGCGGTGCAGTGGCCGACGCCGTCCTGACCCCGGCGCGTGCGGCCGAACAAAAGACGCACGCGCTCCCTGACGGCGACGGCCCATCGGTAGGGTGAACCCGAGGGACGGAGGCGGAGAACATGGCAGCGGGGAACGATCAACCGGCCAAGACGGCCGACCAGACGAGCGAGCACATCCTGCTCGACGAGCCCACCACGGCCGACCTGCGCAGCAAGGTCACCGACGCGTGGAACGAGTTCGCTCGTGCGCTCGCCGACGTGCTCCCGTCGCTGCCGGAGGGCGCCTACGTCGAGCTGACGCTGGATCCGACCGCGGCCGGCGTCGGTGAGGCCGTCTACTCCGTGACCATCTCGGTCAAGGAGGACGGGCACACCTTCGCGTTCGCGGTGAGCAACGCCCAGCTGCCCGAGGGCTACCGGATGGACCGGGCCGCGGTCGCGGAGATGGTCGCGCTGGGCTGGTCGCCGCCCGGCGTGGTGGAGGGCTCGGGCGGGCAGTTCGGCCTGCGGACGAACACGGCCGGCGTGTCGCGGCTGGCGACCACGGTGGCGCGCACGCTGCGCGACATCTACGGCGCGCCGCACCCGGCGTTCGTGGTGTACCTGGTGCACGACAGCGAGGACGAGCCGATCGACACGGCGCCGCTGGGCACGGCCCGGCACGAGCCGACGATCGGCGACATCGAGCGCGCCGAGCTGGACCTGGAGGAGGCGCTGATCTCCGGCAAGGACGGCGATCCGCTGGCCGGCTTCGAGCTGGACGACCAGGTCAAGATGGTGATCAGCTCGATGACGAAGATCGCCGTCGAGCAGTTGCAGGTGGACGCGGACGGTGACATCGGCATCCGGGCCGGCTCCGCGATGGTCTTCGTCCGGGTGCGCGACAACCCGCCGCTGGTGGACGTGTTCTCGCCGATCCTGACCGAGATCGAGCCGACCGAGCAGCTGTACGTGAAGCTCTCCGAGCTGACCAACCGCATGCCGATCGGCCGCCTCTACTGCGCGAACGACACGGTGTGGGCGTCCATCCCGGTCTTCGGCCGGAACTTCCAGGCCACCCACCTGATGCTGGCGGTGCAGGTGATGACCGGGCTCGCGGACGAGCTGGACGACCGGCTGCACGGCGAGTTCGGCGGCAAGCGGTTCTTCGGCGAGGGCGACAAGCCGCTCGTCAAGGAGTCGGACGACCACCGCACCGGCATGTATCTCTGAGCTGACCCGCACGGAACGGCCGGGCGCGCTGCGTCGTCCAACCGGGCATGACTGTGTCCCGGTGGAGCCCGGCCGTTCTCGCGTCCCTGCTGGCGCTGACGGCCTGCACGTCGTCTCCGGACGACCCGCGCGTCGATCCGCCGGTGGCGCCGGCGGGCGGCCCGCGACTGGTCTCATACGACTCCTGCCCCGGCCTCTACGACGAGTTGCGCGCCGCGGCGGTGCGGAAGGTCGGCCCGTACGGCTTCGAGGGCGACGAGGTGGTCGTGCCGGCCCAGGGCGGCGCCGCGATGGTGCCGGACGCGCCCGCCGGGGGTGACCTCGCGGCCGAGCGTGACACCGCGGCCGGGACCGACGCGTTCTCCGGGACGAACACGCACGAGCGGGGCGTCGACGAGCCCGACCTGGTGAAGACGGACGGCCGGCGGATCGTGACGATCGCGCCGCGCGGCGGCGTCCCGGTGCTCCGCGTGATCGACGCGGCGACCCGCACGCAGACCGGCGAACTGGCGCTGACCGACGCGTACGGCGCCTCCGACCTGCTGCTCTCCGGCGATCGCGCGCTGGTGCTGTCCACCGCGGAGACGCCCGTCGCCGTCCCGAACGGCTTCGCCGAGGACGAGCGGGGATGGCCGTCGCCGCGCCCGTCGCGGCTGGATCTGCGCCTGATCGACCTGTCCGGCGCGCCGCGCCAGCTCGGCCGCTACGCGATGACCGGCGCGCTGCTCGACGCGCGGCAGACCGGCGGCACCGCCCGGGTCGTGGTCCGCTCCTCGCCGCGCATCACGTTTCCCCTGGACAAAGCGGACGCTGCGGCGAACCGCCGGGCCGTGGAGTCCGCACCGGACGACGTGTGGCTGCCGCGCTTCGAGGTGACCGCGCCGGACGGCACCGTCGCCACCGGCACCGTCCCGTGCGAGCGGGTCAGCCGGCCCGCCTCCTACGACGGCGTCCGCATGCTGACCATGCTCAGCTTCGACCTGGCCGCCGCCGCGATGACCGACGGCGCGCCGGTGACCGTGTCCGCGGACGGCGACACCGTCTACGGCACGGGCACCGGCCTCTACGTCGCGGACGGCGGCGCGGACCGCACGGAGATTTACAAGTTCGACACCGGCGGCACCGGCATGCCGCGGTACGCCGCGTCCGGCGTGGTGCCCGGCCGGCTGCTCAACCAGTACGCCCTGTCCGAGTGGAACGGCAGCCTGCGCGCCGCCACGACGGTCACGGCGCGCAACGCGAGCGAGGTGACGGTGCTGACCCAGCGCGGCGCCGCGCTCGCGATCACCGGCTCGGTCGGCGACCTGGGCAGGGGCGAGACCATCCACTCGGTCCGCTTCCTGGGGGACCGCGGCTACGTCGTCACGTTCCGCCGGATCGACCCGCTCTACACGATCGACCTGCGCGACCCGGCCAGGCCCGTGGTGACCGGGGAGCTGAAGATCCCCGGCTACTCGGCGTATCTGCACCCGGCCGCGCCCGGCCGGCTGATCGGTGTGGGCCAGGACGCGACCAGCGCGGGCACGGTCACCGGCTTGCAGGTCTCGCTCTTCGACGTGACCGACCCGGCGGCGCCGGCCCGGCTCGCGCAGCACCACCTGCCGGCCGCGAGCTCGGCCGCCGAGTTCGACCCGCACGCGTTCCTCTTCTGGCCGGCCACCGGGCAGCTGGTGGTGCCGGTCGCCGACCGCACCGGTGCGGGACCGTCCGCGCTGGTGCTGCGGGTCTCCGGGGACACGGTCACGGAGGCCGGCACGCTCGCCCACCCGGACGGCGGCCCGATCACCCGCTCGCTGGTCATCGGCGACTCGCTGTGGACCGTCGGGCCGGGCGGCCTGCGCGCGGTCTCGCTGTCCACCCTCCAGCAGCAGGCCTGGCTGCCCGCCTGACCGGTGGGCCGTGCTCATCACGCGGCCCCCGGGCGGTCGAGCGCGGAAGGCGGGATGCCGTCGGTGAGCACCTCGTCGAGCAGGCGGGCGATGCCGAGCGACGGGTCGGCGTCGAGCGCGCGGTCCACGGCGACGGCGGCGAGCGCGCCCTGGCCGGTGCGCCAGGCGGTGAACGCGAGCAGCACGGCCGGCATCGCGGACAGCTCGGCGCTGGCGCGGCGCAGCACGTCGGACCAGAGCGTGACCTGCCAGCCGGCGGCGTCCGCGCGATTCAACGCGTACTCCCCGACCGGCGCGTGCGCCAGCAGCACGGTCAGCCAGGCCACCTCGGCGTCGGAGAGGATGCCGCCGCCCCGGTATCGCGTCAGCGCGGTGCCGACCGCGCGGACGCCGGCCCGGTGAATCGCGCCGAGCAGCGCGCCCGGGCCGGTCCGCTGGCCCGCGGCCAGCTCGTCCAGGCGGCGGTCCGCCTCCGCGGTGGCGGCGCGCATCGCCTCGCGCGCGTCGCCCTGGACCGGCGCCACGGACGCGACCAGCGCCGCCCGGTCCGCGAACACCTGGAAGCCCGCGGCCTCGCGGACCTGACCGGCCTCGGCGTCGTAGGAGCGGCCGGCGGGCGGGCAGCAGCCCTCGTCCGTGCACAGGTAGCACCAGAACCGGCCGTCCGCGACGCGCAGCTGCTCCCGGACCGGGATGGCCAGGTCGAGCAGCGCGTCGCCGACGGCGGCGACCAGCGCGGCGCCGCTGCCGCGCTCGGTGTAACCGAGCAGCACGACCGAGTCGACGGTCTGCCGCGCCACCACGGCCGCGGTCTGCCGGGCGAACTCGTCGAGCTCGGCCAGCGGCGTCTCCGGCGGCGGCAGGTCCTGCCGGGCAGCGAACACCAGCGCGCGGTCGCGCCTGCCGACCACCACGAGGCTGTCGCGCGGGTGGAACCCGAGCAGGTAGGGCACGACGGCGACGAGTTGGGCGGGGGAGGAGACCCGAAGGTCGGAGAGGCTCATGCATCGAGGCTCGCGACGGCCGCACAGGGGTCGAACGCCCTGTGGACGACACACCGCCCGTCCACAGCCGAAATGTCCGGCTGGCGGGAAACACGTGGTCAGGAGCGGAAGTCGAGGTCCAGGAATCGGGGTCCGTCGCGCCAGGACCGAGGGCGACGCCCGAGATCCAGCGCCAGCTCCACCGAGGAGAGCACCGTGAACCCGGCCGCGTGCAGGCAGGTGATCGCCTCCACGTTGCGGGACTCCGGCGTGACGGTCAGCGCGGTCAGGTCGCGGCGGCGCGCCTCCTCCGCCAGGAAGCCGAGCATCGCCGTGGCGACGCCCTCGCCGCGGTGCCCGTCCGCGACCACGATCGGCTCCACCGCGCCCCGCCGGCCGTCGATGATCAGGCCGACCAGCCCGATCACGCCGTCCTCCGGGTGGTCGGCGACCCAGACGCCGGACAGGTCGAGGCGCGTGAGGTACTCCTCGAACGCGGCGGTCGGGTCGGCACCGCCGTAGCCGGGATCGTCGTAGAGTTCCCGGTGTCGCTGCGTCAGCTCGCCCCAGAGCCGCCGGCCCGCGCTGTGGTCGGCCGGACGGTATGGACGGACACTGACCGTACTCATGCGGACATAATGACTGTTCGGTCCGTCGGTCGGCACCCGGTTGGGGGCAACAGCGCGTGGACATGTCATACCTTCGTGCGCACCCGCAGCATCTCCCGACATTTCTCACCCATCAGCGCATCCGGCAGACACCGGTGGGCGGCGGGAGCATCTCGGACGCGTTCCGGCTGACGCTGGACGACGGCACCTCGCTCTTCGCCAAGGGCCGGCCGGACCCGATGCCGGAGACGTTCTTCGAGGTGGAGGCCGCGGGGCTGCGCTGGCTCGGCGCGGCGGGCGGCGTACCCGTGCCGGAGGTCCTGGTGGCTCTTCCGGACCTGCTGGCGCTGGAGTGGATCGAGCCGGGCGCCCCCACGGCGGACGCGGCCCGGCGTCTCGGTGCCGAGCTGGCCGTCACGCACCTGGCCGGCGCGCCCGCGTTCGGTGCGCTGCCCGGGCACGCGGACGGCTTCATCGGCGCGCTGCCACAGGACGACACGCCCTCGCCGGGGCCGTGGGGTCCGTGGTTCGCGGACCGTCGGCTGCGTCCCCACCTGCGGCGATCGGTGGACAACGGCGCGCTGGACGCGGCGGCGCACGCGGCCGTGGCGCGCGTGCTGGACCGGATCGAGGAGTACGGCGGCGACGAGCCGCCGTCCCGCATCCACGGCGACCTGTGGCCGGGCAACGTGCTGTGGGGCGCGGACGGGCGCGCGTGGCTGATCGACCCGGCCGCGCACGGCGGTCATCGGGAGACCGACCTGGCCGCGCTGCTGCTCTTCGGCGGCGTCCCGGAGCGGGAACACCTGATCAGCGGGTACGCGGAGCGCGCCGCCGCGCTCGGCCGGCCGCTGGACGCCGCGTGGCGGACCCGCGTCCCGCTGCACCAGTTGCACCTGCTGCTGGTGCACACCGCGCTGTTCGGCGCCGCCTACCGGGCCCCGGTCCGGGCGGCCGCCGACGCGATGCTTCGACTGTGATAGGTGGGCGCGCTAAGTTCGAGGCGTGGACGATGCCGCACCCCGCCCGGCCGACCCCGGTCTCGTCGACCGGTTCGGACGGCATGCCGTGGATCTCCGGGTCTCGCTGACCGACCGGTGCAACCTCCGCTGCGTGTACTGCATGCCCGCGGAGGGCCTGCCCTGGCTGCCGAACTCGGACGTGCTCACCGACGACGAGGTGATCCGGCTGATCCGGATCGCGGTCGAGCGGCTGGGCGTCGAGGACGTGCGCTTCACCGGCGGCGAGCCGTTGATCCGGCCCGGCCTCACCAAGATAGTGACCGAGGTCGCGGCGCTGGAGCGGCGGCCTCAGATCAGCCTCACGACGAACGGGATCGGCCTGGAGCGCACCGCGGTGGCGCTGCGCGACGCCGGGCTGGACCGGATCAACGTGTCGCTCGACACGCTGGACGACGAGCGGTTCGCCACGCTGACCCGGCGCCGGCGGCTGCCCGACGTGCTGGCCGGGCTGCGCGCGGCGGCGGAGGCCGGGCTGACGCCTGTGAAGATCAATACGGTGCTGATGCGCGGCATCAACGACGACGAGGCACCCGCGCTGCTCGGGTTCGCCCTGGAGCACGGCTACGAGCTGCGGTTCATCGAGCAGATGCCGCTGGACGCGCAGCACGGCTGGGACCGGAGCACGATGGTCACCGCCGAGGAGATCCTGCGCGATCTGCGCGCCGCGTTCACGCTGCTGCCCGACCCGGTCGCGCGCGGCGGCGCGCCCGCGGAGACCTGGCTGGTCGACGGGCATCAGGCGCTCGGCGGCGGGCCCGCGCGGGTGGGCGTGATCGGCACCGTGACCCGCCCGTTCTGCGGCGACTGCGACCGGACCCGGCTGACCGCGGACGGTCAGGTGCGCGCGTGCCTGTTCGCCACCGAGGAGTCGGACCTGCGCGCCGCGCTGCGCTCCGGCGCCTCCGACGAGGACCTGGCCGACCGGTGGCGGGTCGCGATGTGGGGCAAGCGGGCCGGGCACGGCATCGACGACCCGACGTTCCTGCAGCCGGCCCGCCCGATGTCGGCGATCGGGGGCTGACCGGCATGAAGATCACCATGAGGTACTTCGCGGCGGCCCGCGCCGCGGCGGGCACCTCCGAGGAGACGCTCGACTCGCCGGCCGCGACGCTGGACGCGCTGCTGACCGAGCTGGCCGACCGCCACGGCGACCGGCTGGCATCGGTGTTCGCCCGGGCCAGCTACCTGGTCGACGGCGCCGCCTGGCGCGACCGCACGGCCGCCCTGCCCGCGGACCCGACGGTGGACGTGCTGCCGCCGTTCGCCGGGGGTTGAGAAGCCGGATCACGTCACATTCCGGGCGTGGCGCCGCGCGGACGGCCGGCGGCGCGTGGCAGGATGCAGCGTGCCCCCGTTGAGCGCGACACCCTTCGACGGCACCACGGCCACGCCCACGTTCGTGGCGGACCTGCACATCCACTCCAAGTACTCGCGCGCCTGCAGTCGTGATCTCAACATGCCGAACCTGGCGTGGTGGGCCCGGCGCAAGGGCGTGGCGCTGCTCGGCACGGGTGACTTCACGCACCCCGCATGGTTCGACCACCTTCGTGAGACGCTGAAGCCCGCGGAGCCCGGCCTCTATCGGCTCGCGCCGGACGTCGAGGCGGACATCGCCCGGCGCCTGCCGCCGCGACTGTCGAGCGCGGCCGAGGCGAGTCCGATGCGCTACATGCTCTCGGTGGAGATCTCGACGATCTACAAGCGGGGCGACCGTACGCGCAAGGTCCACCACCTGATCTACATGCCGGACCTGGACGCGGCGGCCCGGTTCAACGCCGCGCTGGGCCGGATCGGCAACCTCGGCTCGGACGGGCGGCCGATCCTCGGGCTGGACTCGCGCGACCTGCTGGAGATCGTGCTGGAGGCGAGCCCGGACGGCTACCTGGTGCCGGCGCACATCTGGACGCCGTGGTTCTCCGCGCTGGGCTCGAAGTCCGGCTTCGACGCGATCGCGGACTGCTACGCCGATCTCGCGCCGCACATCTTCGCGGTGGAGACCGGGCTCTCCTCGGACCCGGCGATGAACGGGCGGGTGAGCAGCCTCGACGCGTACCAACTGGTCTCGAACTCGGACGCGCACTCGCCGCCGGCGCTGGCCCGCGAGGCGACCGTGCTCTCCTCCGCGCTGGACTACTACTCGGTCCGGGAGGCGCTGCGCACCGGCGACGGGCTCGCCGGGACGATCGAGTTCTTCCCGGAGGAGGGCAAGTACCACGCGGACGGGCACCGGAACTGCGGGATCAACTGGGAGCCGTCCCGGTCCCGCGAGGCTGGCGGCATATGCCCGGAATGTGGCAAGGGTCTGACGATCGGCGTGCTGAGCCGGGTCGAGGATCTGGCCGACCGCGCGCCGGACGTCGCGCGGCCGAACGCCAAGCGGGTCACGCACCTGGTGCCACTGGCCGAGATCCTGGGTGAGATCAACGCGGTGGGCGCCCGGTCGAAGACCGTGGAGGGGCAGCTGCACTCGCTGATCGCGGCGCTCGGCTCCGAACTGGACATCCTGACCACGGTCCCGGTGGCGGACGTGACCGCGGCCGGCGGCGAGCTGATCGGCGAGGCGATCGCGCGGCTGCGCCGCGGTCAGGTGCACAGAATCCCGGGGTACGACGGGGAGTACGGGATCATCAAGCTGTTCGAGCCCGGTGAGCTGGGCTCCTCGGGCGGCGCAGCGCAGGCGGACACGCTGTTCGACCTCCCGGTGCCGCAGCAGCGGGTGCCGGCCCGGAAAACTCCGGCGAAGGCCGCGAAGAAGGCCGCCCCCGCACCCGAACCCGCCGCGGACCCGACCACGCCGCTGCTGGTCACGGCGTCGAGCCCGGCCGGCTCCGGCGACACGGCGGCCCGCCCGCGCCCGGCCCGTGGCGTCGCCTCGGTCCCGCAGAAGAAGCCGCAGGCCACGCCGCGGACCGCGCCGCCGCCGATCGCGCCGCCGCCGTCGCCGCACGAGCCGTTCGAGCCGATGCTCTCCGGCATGGAGGAGGTCGGCACCGGGCTGCTGGACCGGCTGGACGCGATGCAGCGGGTGGCCGCGTCCGCGCCGTCCGGCCCGCTGCTGATCGTGGCCGGCCCGGGCACCGGCAAGACCCGCACGCTGACCCACCGGATCGCGTACCTGTGCGCGGAGCTCAACGTGTTTCCGGAGCAGTGCCTGGCGATCACGTTCACCCGGCGCGCCGCCGAGGAGATGCGCGAGCGGCTGGACGGGCTGCTCGGCCCGGTCGCGGAGGACGTCACGGTCTCCACGTTCCACTCGCTGGGCCTGCAGATCCTCCGGGAGAACGCGACCGCGGCCGGGCTGCCGGCGGACTTCCGGATCGCGGACGACGCGGAGCGCGCCGCCGCGCGGGCCGAGGCCGGGGAGGACGACGCCGCGTACGCCAAGCTGCTGCGCGCGGACGGCCTGGTCGACCTGGACGAGTTGGTCACGCTGCCGGTCGCGCTGCTGAGCGAGTCGAAGGCGCTGGTCGAGGAGTACCGCGCGCGCTGGCGGTGGATCTTCGTCGACGAGTACCAGGACGTGGACGCGGTGCAGTACGACCTGCTGCGCCTGCTCAGCCCGCCGGACGGCAACCTGTGCGCGATCGGCGACCCGGACCAGGCGATCTACTCGTTCCGTGGCGCGGACGTCGGCTACTTCCTGCGCTTCGCGCAGGACTTCACGGACGCCCGCACGGTACGGCTGACCCGCAACTACCGCTCGTCCGCGCCGATCCTGGCCGCGGCCGTGCAGTCGATCGCGCCCGCCTCGCTGGTGCGCGGCCGGCGGCTGGACCCGGCGCGGCTGGACCCGGAGGCGCCGCTGGTCGGGCGGTTCGCGGCCGGGTCCGCGGGCGAGGAGGCGGAGTTCGTCGCGCGGACCGTGGACGAGCTGGTCGGGGGCGTGTCGCACCGGTCGATGGACGCGGGCCGGGCGGACGGGCACACGTCGAACATCTCGTTCTCGGACATCGCGGTGCTCTACCGTACCGACGCGCAGTCCGGGCCGATCCTGGACGCGCTGCACCGGGCCGGCGTCCCGGTGCAGAAGCGCTCGCACAACCGGCTGCGGGACCGCGCCGGCGTCGCCGCGATCGCGCGCGAGCTGCGGCACCAGGACGGGCTGGGCGGCTCGGTCGCGGCCCGGGTGCGGCTGACCGGGCAGGTGCTGGCCGAGCGGTACGCGACGCCCACGCTGGACGCCGCCGCCACGGTCGAGCCGGCCGACATCTGGACCGCGGTGGAGATGCTGAAGCCGCTGGCGCTGCGCTGCGGCGACGACGTGCAGCGCTTCCTGGGCGAGATCGCGCTGGGCGCGGAGGTGGACACGCTGGACCCGCGCGCGGAGGCGGTCACGCTGCTGACGCTGCACGCCGCGAAGGGCCTGGAGTTCCCGGTGGTGTTCCTGGCCGGCTGCGAGGACGGGCTGCTGCCGATGCGGTTCCCGGGTGAGCGACCGTCGTCCGAGGACGTCGACGAGGAGCGGCGGCTGTTCTTCGTGGGCCTCACCCGCGCCCAGGACCGGCTCTACCTGAGTCACGCCGCGCGACGCTTCCGGTACGGTGCGGAGCGGGACAGTGTGCCGACGCCGTTCCTGTCCGACATCGACGCCGGGCTGTTCGAGCGGCTCGGTGCCGCCGAACCGCGCAAACCGAAGGACCGTCAGCTACGCCTGCTCTAGCCGCTCGGGTCGATCTCGAGTGGCCGAACGGCACGGTGTCGGGTAGCCGACCGCCAAACCCCGGCGGAGCGACCAGACTCCGCCCATGGCCGTCACCGTCGTCTCCGCGTCCGGCGCCACGCTGACCCGGGTGGGGATCGCGGCGGCGTTCGAGGGTGCGCCCGACCTGCGGCTGGTCGGCGCCGCCGCGTCCGGCGCGGAGGCGCTGGCGCTGCTCGGCGCGCAGCGGCCGGACGTGGTGCTCCTCGACCTCGACCTGACCGACGGCAACGGCCTCACCTGGGGTGCCGAGGTCCGGCGCAGCCACCCGGCGCTGGGCATCGTGCTGCTGGCCGCGCGCGACGACGACCTGCTGCTGCGCGCGCTGGAGGCGGGGATCTCCGCGTTCCTGCCGCGGACCGAGGAACTGGGCGCGATACTGGCCGCGGTCCGGCACGCGGCGGCGGCGCCGAGCTCGTTCACCGCACCCGACCTGGCCGGTGCGCTCAGCCGGCGGCGGCACTCCGCCACCGTGGTCAGCCCGCGCGAGCGCGAGGTGCTCAACCTGCTGCGCGAGGGCCTGACCGTGCCGCAGATCGCGACCGCGCTGGGCCTGAGCGAGTCGACCGTGAAGACGTACCTGGCCCGGATCTACGACAAGCTGGGCGTGACCGGACGCGAGCAAGCCGTGATCGCGGCGACGGACCGCGGTTTGCTGGCCGGTCAGTAACCGCCCGAGCCGCCGCCGTCGGAGCCGCCACCCCAACCGCCGCCGTCGGAGCCGCCCCAGCCGCCGCCGTCGGAGTTCGAGTTCCCGGAGTCGCCGAACGCGGAGGCGCCGAAGATCCAGGACGACGAGTGGCGCCGGTCGTCGAGGGCCACGCCGGTGCGGCGGTGGCGGCCGATCCACCAGATGACCAGGAGCAGGAACAGAGCGGCCAGGACCGCGACGATGATGAAGGCATCCATGGATCGATTCTGGGCCGGCGCGCCGCCGGACACATCCGACCAAAGACATACAACGCTAGTTGGTGAAGGTATCGATGATCCGCAGTACGCCCGGGCCCAGAATGACCACGAACAGCGCCGGGAACAGGCAGAACACCAGCGGGAACAGGATCTTGATCGGTACCTTGCGGGCGCGCTCCTCGGCGCGCTGCCGGCGCTTGACCCGCATCTCGCGCGACTGCTCGCGCAGTACCGACGCGACCGGGATGCCCAGCTCGGTGGCCTGCACGATGGACATCATGGCGTTGCGCAGCTCCGGGATGGTGGTGCGGTCGGCCAGCGCGCGCAGCGCCTCCGCACGGCGCTTGCCCATCTGCATCTCCTGCAGCGCACGGGCCAACTCGCCGCTGAGCGGGCCCTCGATCCCGGCCGCCACCTGCATCAGCGCGGCGTCGAACCCGAGACCGGCCTCGACGCACAGCGTCAGCATGTCCAGCGTGTCCGGCAGCGTGTCCAGCAGCCGCTCCTGACGGCGCTGCGCCGCGTTGAGCACCAGCAGGTAGGGCCCGCACAGCCCGATCAGGCCACCGGCCAGCGCGCACAGCACCGGCGTACCGATCGCGGAGAGGTCGCGGGCCGCCACGAGCCCGAGACCCAGAAGCGCACCGGCGGGTACGCCCACGACGACGCCCCAGCCCTGTGCTTCGAGGATGCGGGCCGGCGGCCAGTTCGGCGGGTTGCCGGCGTGGTCGAGCGCGCGCTGCAGCCAGCCCGCGGCCGCGTCCGGGGTGAGCCGGCTGGCCAGCAGCGTGACGGCGCGGCCGAGCGCGTTGCGGCCGTACGGCGCGGTCGACAGCGCGGTACGGCGGCCGTGCGCGGCGCCCGGCGCGTACACCGCGTTGATGTCGGCGAGCGCGCGGGCCAGCCCGCGACGGCCGGTGTCGCCCACGACCAGCGCCAGGAACAGGATGAGCAGCGCCGCGAAGATGACGGTGAGCCCGGCGCCGAGCACGATCAGGTCCACGGCCACCTCAGACCTCGACCCGGACGACGCGGGTGAGCCAGAAGCCGCCGAGCACGACCAGCACCACGCCGGCGAGCAGCAGCAGGATGCCGCGCGGGTCGGTGAGCAGCGGTGCCACGTACTCCCGGCGGGTCAGGAACATGAACGCGCCGAGCACGATCGGCAGCGCGAGCAGCACCCAGGCGGAGAGCCGGCCCTCCGCGGAGAGCGCGCGGACGTGGCCGCGCAGCAACTCGCGCTCGCGGATGGTGCTGATCGTGGTGCTCAGCACCTCGGCCAGGTTGCCACCGACCTCGCGCTGCACCCGGATCGCGATGACGGTCCAGGCCAGGTCCTTGTTGTTCATGCGCTTCGCGACCCGGTCCAGCGCCTCCTCCAACTCCATGCCGAGCCGGGCCTCCGCCAGCGCGCGGCTGAACTCGCCGGCCAGCGGGTCGACCGACTCACGGACCATGGCGTCCAGCGCCTGCTGGAGCGAGAATCCGGAGCGCAGCGAACCGATCACCATCTGGATCGCGTCCGGCAGCGCGGCGGCGAACCGGTCGTCGCGGCGGCCCGCGAGGTGCCGGTGGAACAGCGCGGTGGCCAGCACGCCGAGGACCGCGCCGAGCGGAAAGCCGAGCGGGCCGAGCAGCAGCGTGAGGACGACCGCGAGCCCGAGCGCGACGCCGATCCGGACCAGCAGCCACTCGCTCGGCCGCAGCTTCAGGCCAGCCCGGTCGAGCTGCCGGGACATCCGCTCCTCCCAGCCGCGGGTGCGCACCACCTGCTCGGCGGCGGAGACCGCGACCCGGGCGAACGGGGACGCGGACCGGGACGCGGCGGACCGGTCGGCGCGGCCCGCGGTCGCCAGCTCCTCCACCTGCGCCATCCGGCGGCGCCGCTCCACCAGGCCGAACATCGGCGAGAAGATGAGCAGGAAGATCGCCAGCAGCGCCAGGAACACCAGCACCGCCATCGCGATCCGGAACGCCGGCGTACCCGTCTCGATCATTGCAGCACGTCCTGGAGGCCCACGTTGTGCGGCGAGGCGTCGATGCCGGAGTCGGCCAGCTTGTCCAGGAAGCGCGGCCGGACGCCGGTCGGGCGCAGCTCGCCCTGGTAGCGGCCGTACGCGTCGGTGCCGGACTTGAAGTCGAACAGGAAGATGTCCTGCGTCGTGATCACGTCGCCCTCCAGGCCCAGCACCTCGGTGACGTGCGTGATCCGCCGGGTGCCGTCGCGCAGGCGGCTGAGGTGCACGATCACGTCCACCGCGGACGCGATCTGCTCCCGGATCGCGCGCACCGGCAGGTCCATGCCGGCCATCAGCACCATGGTCTCCAGGCGGGACAGCGAGTCGCGCGGCGAGTTCGCGTGCACCGTGGTGAGCGAGCCGTCGTGACCGGTGTTCATGGCCTGGAGCATGTCGAGCGCGGCGCCGTCGCGGACCTCGCCGACCACGATCCGGTCCGGGCGCATGCGGAGCGCGTTACGCACCAGGTCACGGATGGTCACCTCGCCGCGACCCTCGATGTTCGGCGGCCGGTACTCCATCCGGACCACGTGGTCCTGGGCCAGCCGCAGCTCGGCCGCGTCCTCGATGGTGATGATGCGCTCGTGCGGCGGCAGCATCTGGGAGAGCACGTTGAGCAGCGTGGTCTTGCCGGTGCCGGTGCCGCCGGTGATCAGCACGTCGAGCCGGCCCTGGATGCACGCGGACAGCAACGACGCCACCGACGGGTTCAGCGTGCCGAACGCGATCAGATCCTCCACACCGTACGGATTGGCGGCGAACTTCCGGATCGTCATCGCGGCGCCGTCCAGCGTGACCGGCGGGATGACCGCGTTGACGCGGCTGCCGTCCGGGAGCCGGGCGTCGACCATCGGGCTGGACTCGTCCACCCGCCGGCCCACCCGGGAGACGATCTTGTCGATGACGCGGCGCAGGTGCCACTCGTCCAGGAACGCGGTCTCCACCGACTGGATGCGGCCGAACCGCTCCACGTAGATCCGGTCCCAGGAGTTGACCATGATCTCCGTGATGTCCGGGTCGCGCAGCAGCGGCTCGATCGGGCCGTGCCCGACGATCTCGTCGATCACCTGCCGGAACGCCACCCCCCGGTCACCGGCGGTGAGCTGGTCCTCCTTGGCGAGCAGGCCGGGCAGCGCCTCGCGGACGCGGCGCTCCAGCTCCTCCTCGTCCGCGCCGGCCTCGTACATCTGCGGCCCGAGCTGCTCCAGCAGCGCGCCGTGGGCGCGGCGGCGCACCTCGGCGAGCGGGTCGTACGCACGGCGCACGTTGCGCCGGCCGAACGCACCGCCGCCCGAGGTGGGCGCGGAGGCGCCGCTGAGCGGGAAGTTCGCGCTCGGCACCGCGGTCACCGGGATCGCGGTGGCCGGGTAGGGCGAGTCCTCGTTCAACGCCAGGATCTCCGCGGCGGAGAAGCCGCTGCCGGTGCGCGGGATGTCGTCCGGGCGGCGTCCACGACTCCGGTTCTGCTGGTCGGTCATGCCGCCTCCACTTCGCTCTCATCTGGACTGAACCGCTCGGACATGGCGGATCTCACCTCTTTCCGCGGCGGGACAGCATGGACCTCAGGCCCTTGGGGGTGGCGACACCGGCGCCGATCCGGTGCGCGGCCAGGTCGCGGATCGCCTCGCTGACCGGGTGCGCCGGCGAGTCGAGCACGATCGGCACGCCCCGGTTGATGGAGATCGAGACGTCGCGGCTGGCCGGAATCTGCGTGGTGAGCGGAATCCGCAGCACGCGCTCGATGTCGGCCGGCGTCACGCCCAGCCGCGCGTCCGCCCGGTTCAGGACCACCAGCCGGTTCTCCTTGCGGTAGTCGAGCACGTCGAACGTGTCGAGCAGGATTCGCAGGTTCTTGATCGCGGTCACCGCGGGCGTCGCGACCAGCAGGTACTGGTGCGAGGAGTCGAGCGCGGCCAGCACGTGGTCGTTGAAGACCGGCGGGCTGTCCACCACCACGTAGTCGTACATGCCGCGGGCCAGGTAGAGCACCTCGCTCACCAGGTCCCGGCTGATCTGCTCGGCGATCGTCGGCACCACCGGGGCGAGCAGCACGTCCACGCCGGGGCAGTAGTTGGTGACCATGGTGCGCAGGCCGGTCTCGTCGATCCGGTCCGCCACCGGCACCACGTCCGCGATGGTGCGCTCCGGCGAGAGCTGCAGCATCAGCGCCACGTCGCCGAGCGTCAGGTCCAGGTCGATCAGGCAGACCCGCTTCTCGCCACTGCCGGCCAGCGCCACCGCCAGGTTCGCCGCCAGCATGGTCTTGCCGCAGCCGCCCTTGGCCGCGTAAACCGTGATCACCTTGCCGTCCACCGCGTCGGCCCGGTCCGAGGTCTTCGCGTGCAGACCGCCGTGCATGCGGCGGGACAGGTCCTGCGAGCGCGCGCACGCGGCGAGGATGTTCGTCGGGTCGTTGACGTCCGCGACCTCGCGCACACCGGAGCGGATCGCCTCGGCCAGCACGTTCACCTCGAGCTGGTGGCGCAGCAGCACCACGCCGAGCGACGGCCGGGCCAGGCGCTGGCGGGCGGCCAGGCTCACCGCCTCGGGCAGCGGCGTGTTCGGCCCCATCAGCACCAGTTGCTCGTCCGGGTCCTCATTGAGCAGGGCGTAGACCTCGTCGAGGCTGGCGGCGGTGCGTACCACGCCGCCGACCAGCATGCCGAAGTGCTGGGCGGCCTGGCGGGACGGCTCGTACAGGATGGTCACGGCGACCTCACCCGAACACGTTGTTGTCGTCGACGCCGACGCCGGCCTGCACGTCCGACTCCTCGGTGAGCAGCGCCAGATAGATCGCGCCCGCGTTCGCCGCCGTGATGATCTTTGCGGCCTCCACCGTGGACGCGGCCACCGTGACCAGCGTGGTCGGCTTCGCGTCCGGCGCGCCGTCCTGCGGCGTGATCGTGGTCTCGCCGGTGCCGTACTCGCCGACCGCGATCACCTCGATCCGGGGCAGCAGCACCGCGGTGCCGCGCACGCCCTCACCGCCGATCGCCTTGCTGCCGTTCGCGGTCGCGGTGTACGACGCGAACAGCGCCACGTGCGCGCCCGGCCGCACGTACCCGGCCACCTGCTGCGCCATCGAGGCCTCGAAGCTGACCGCCACCTTGTCGCTCGGGATGGCCAGGCCGCTGGACGTCTCCGTCGCGTTCGCGAACATGCTGCGCAGCAGCAACTGGCCCGGTTGCAGCGTGGACGTGACCAGCTGTTTCTCCAGCTCGGGCGTGATCGAGGTGACCGCGCCCTCGGGCAGGCTGGCGGCCGGCATGCGGGTGGCGACCGCGAGCTGCCGGTCACGGATCACGGTGCCGGTGGTGCCGGTCGCGATGCGCTGCTGGGCGACCAGCACCTCGATAGCGCTGACGTCGTCGACCGCCCGGTCGTCGGCCCGGTTCACGTAGTAGAGCACCGCCGCGGTGCCGAGCACGGCCAGGACGATCGCCAGGAAGACGGCGAGGATACGACGAGACATGAAGGACGGTCCGTTTCTTGATCGTCAGCCGATGATTCGGATCGAGGAGGGGCCGGCCGCGCCGCCGCCCGCCGGGTCGTCGGTGAAGTAGCCGAAGAGACAGGAGCTCGTGAAGCCCCCGGTGGGCGCGCAGCGGGTCTGCCCGGTCAGCGTCGATCGCATGTTCCACCGGTCGTCCGGGCCCGGCCGGGCCGGCTTGCGGTCCGGCCAGCCCATCCGGTACCACCCGGTGACCACGAAACCGCGCACGCTCTCGACGTACGCCCGGCCGGTGCGGTCCGGCCGGTAGACGGCCACCGGCACCGGGGTCTTGCTCTCGACCAGTTCGTTCAGGCGTGGGAAGCAGCCCCGCGGCTTCGGCCGCCGGCGGGACTCGCCCCAGAACCGGTCGGCGTCACCGCCGCCGCCCTGGAGCGCGTGGACGCCCCCGACCGTGAACGACTCACTGCACGGCGCGGGGTCCGCACCGAGCACCTCGCCGGCGAAGCCGTCCGTCGCGTTGCTGCGACGTGGCCAGCCCGGGCTCCGGCAGTAGCCGTACGCGGGCGACCCCGGGCTGATCGAGCGGAACGGCAGCTTGACCTCCGCGTCGACGTCGGCCAGATGTCCGCCGCCCGTCGGGGCCGGTTGCCGGCCGTGGTCGTCGAGCGTCTTGCGCACCACGCAGTCCGACATGACCACCGGCAGCCCGCCGGTCACCGTGCTGACCGCCTGCCAGGTGGCGCGCGCGCACGCGCCCACCGTGACGCCGTCGGTGGCGGTCAGCGCACCGGCGAAGGCCGGCGGGAGCGCGGTGCTGCCGCCGGGACGCTCGGTCCGCACGCGTACCTCGATGTACTCGCCGGTGGCGGACGCGCTGCCCAGGCAGCGGGTCAGGTTGCCCGCCGGAGCGGGACACGAGTGGATCGGCCCGGGGCGGGACAGCGGGACGTCGATCCGCACGGCGCCGCAGACCGCGCTGATCTCGACCGCGGCGTCCTTCACGTTGTCCCCGGCGTACCGCCGGGCCTCGTCCAGCATGTCGGGCGCGTTGCACTGGGCCCGGCGCAGCGCGCACACCTTGGCCACCGCGATGGCGGCCGCGTCCGCGGCGGTCTGGAGCTGCGCCCGCTCCGCGTAGATCAGCCCCACGTCCACGGTCAGCGCGCCCAGTGCGGAGACCGTGCCGCTGGCGAACAGCATGGCGACGAGGATGGCGACCGCGCCGCGGTCCCTCCGGCGCGATCGCCATCCGGTCAGGCGCGGCATGGCATGACCGCCTTGGCAGCCAGCCGCAGGGGGGTGTCCACGGCCATGCCGGCCAGCATGGTGAGCGGCGTGACGAACTCGAAGCCGTACGCCACCTCGTACGTCGCCTCGTGGGTGCCGCCGACGGTGCAGTCACCGTCCGGGACGGCGATCCAGAGGCCGGGCTCGAGATCCGTGCCGGGTGGGCCGCCCATCACCGTACCGGCGACCGCGTCGGCCTCCTCCTCGTCGACCAGCGTGAGCGCGCGTGCGCCCTCCCGGGCCGCCTCGGTGACCTTGATCTGCGCGTTCAGCATCCGGCCGAAATCGATCATGGCGAACACGACCATCAACAGCAGCGGGAGGACGAGCGCGGTCTCCACCGCCGTGGCGCCCCGATCGGCACGCCTCCCCCTGAGCCGCATGACTGCCTTCCGTCTCGTTCCCACTCGGCGTGTGCGGACCTCACGACCCGCCCCCGTACGGGCCGTGAGGTCACTCGCTTACGGCGCGCACTCGGCCGGCGCCGGGGCGTCCGGCGTGGCGATGCTGGTACAGGTGTCCCGGAACATGTCGCTCAGCAGGCTCTCGAGGGCGAACACCAGGACGGCGAGCACGGCCGCGACGCCCGCGATGATCAGTGCGTACTCGACCGCGGTCGCACCGCGGTCCCGTCGTGACGCGTTCAGCCGGTCGGCGACTAGCACCGCCGCCCGCAGGTAGAGGTTCAGCATTCTTCTCCCCTTGGTCTTCGGGTCGGGCCTGTCGTGGCGCGCCCGGCAGGCCGTGCCGGGTGCGCGCCGAGGGGTCGAGCCGGCGACCGGCTCGGCTGAGCTGGGTGGCCGTGGACCGGCCGAGTAACGACTCTGCCCGCCGCCTCCACCATGACTAGTCAGGTGAGCGGGCCGATGGAATGGCCAGCGTGGAGGCCGGATGTCGATGGGATGACATCCGCAGCCGACATGGGATGGGCCGTTCGGCCTACGCCAAACCGAGCGAATGAGACATATCAACACCCGTGGATGGGTGGAACTTCCGATTTGCACGATGGCCGGCCACTCGTACCGGCGATGTCGGATAACCGATAGCCGAGCGGCGATTTATCACCGCTCGGACTATCGACATCAGCCGATCATCCGAGCGTACTGACCAGTGCATATGGTGATCTCAGCCGAACAGTGGCAGCCCGTGCCGGGCGATCACGACGGCGACCAGCGTGCCCGCCAGCAGCGCCGGGCCGAGCGGCAGATCCGTGCCGCGCCCGGCCCGGCCGGTGAGCAGCAGGACCAGCGCCACCGGCCCGTTGAGCAGGTGCGGGAGGAGCAGGCCGAGCACCACGGCCGGCCAGCCGAGCCAGCCCAGCATCAGGCCGAGCACGGCGGAGAGCTTGACGTCGCCGAAGCCCAGGTTCGCGCCCGGGATCAGCGCGATCACCAGGTACACACCGAAGAGGACGAGCGCGCCGAGCAGCGCCCGGAGCAGCGGCGCGAAGGACCAGTCGAGCAGCGAGATCAACAGCAGCACGCCGCCGCCGAGCACGCCCGCGGCGCCGACCAGCGGGTCCGGCAGCCGCAGCACGGCCAGGTCGACGAACGCGAGCAGCACGCCGACCGCGGCGACCGCGAGGTATCCGGGCAGCGCCGGGTCGGGGCCGAACGCCCAGCCGAGCAGCGCGAACGTGGCGGCGCCGACCACGGTCGTCAGCCACGGGCGAGGGCCCAGCCGGCGGCCGCAGCCCGGGCAGGACACGCGGACGCGTACCCACGAATCGATCGGGTGTCCGCAGTCCCCGCAGGCCGACCGGGGTGGTTCGCCGTACTCCACGGAGAGTCGCCAGGCCACCCGCGGCGTCAGGATTCCGATGATCGCGCCGAGCGCTGCCGTGATGACGACGAGTGAGACGGACACCGCGCTGATCGTAGCCCGCCTGATCACGACACGGGTTGCCGACACTGGCACACTTCCGGGAGGTGGGGGAGGGGCATGCCCCGGCTACGGTGACACAGGTCGCCGGGCCGGCGGCCCGACCCGCAGGTAGCTGACGCAGAAGCTCGGTAGGAGGCAGTGCCATGTCGAACTACGGACCGCCCGGCGGGCCGTATCCCGGACGCGGCCGGGACCCCCAGGAGGAGCCGTACACCGAGCCGTCCGATCCATGGGGCGACTGGGGCCGGGACGAGAACGGCGACGGCGGCAACTTCGCCACCGGTTACGACCAGCAGCCGGGGTACGGGCGGGGCGGCTACGACCAGCAGCAGGGGTACGGCGGCGGTTACGACGTCACCGGCACCGGCTACGCGCAGCGTCCCGCCGAGGCCGCGCCCGGTGGCTGGTCCCCGGCGCCGCCCGTGCAGCCCACCCCACAGCCGCTGCCGCCGGCGCGCAAGGGTGGCGGCGGGATGATGATCCTGATCGGCGTCCTGGTCCTGCTCGTGCTGGCCGGCGGTGGCACCGCGTTCTACCTGCTGAACCAGTCACGCGAAGACATCGACAACTCGGCCACCGACGACCCGACGCCGCAGCCGGCCGGCTCCGGCACCCCGGCGCCGACCACCGGTGGCGCCACCCCGGACCCCTCGGGCTCGGCCGCCGCGGTCAGCGACGCACGCGACGTCAAGAAGGGCGAGTGCGTCGAGAACGTCGGCGACGAGCGCAAGCCGGTGATGAAGATCGCCGACTGCGACGGCAAGAGCGTGTACGAGGTGCTCGCCCGCTTCGACGCACCGGCCACCGGTGAGGACGACGCGAAAAAGAAGTGCGAGGCCGTCGAGGGGTACACAAACTGGTACTTCTTCAACAGTCAGCTTGATTCCCTTGACTTCGTCCTTTGCCTGAAGCAGCGGTAGGGTCCCCAGCAGCGGGGACCTTGGTGAGGCTTCCTCGGTGCGCAGAAGAACAACCTAGGAGAGCCGATGTCTAGCTACGGACCACCCCCCGGTCCCGGCCAGCACCCGGAGTACGACCCCAATAACCCCGCCGGTCAGTACCCGCCGCCGGCGCCGTACGGTCCCCCGTCCTACGGCACGCCGCCGCAGGGTGCGCAGGGCGACATACCCCCGCCCCCGCCGTACCCCACCTCCGGCGGGCCGAACTTCGCCACCCCTCCGGTCTCCGGCCAGCCGAACTACGGCGCCCCGGTCTCCGGCCAGCCCGGTTACGGCGCGCCCGTCTCCGGCCAGCCCGGTTACGGTGCACCCGTGTCCGGCCAGCCCGGTTACGGCGCACCCGTCTCCGGCCAGCCCGGTTACGGGACGCCCGGCTACGGCGAGACGCCGCAGGCTCCCTACGCGGCGCCGTACGGCGACCCGAACATGGCGCAGCAGCCGCCGGTGCAGGGCTACGGCGCGCCCCTGCCCCCGCCCGGCCCGCAGCTGCAGGGCGGCTGGGCGCCCCCGCCGCAGCAGAAGAGCGGTGCCGGCAAGGTCGTCGGCATCATCGTCGGCGCGGTGGCCGTCTTCGCGCTGCTGATCTGCGGTGGCGTCTTCTTCGCGGCGCGGCAGGCCAGCGACACGATCGAGGACGCGCTGACGAACGTGCCGACCACGGTGCCGACGTTCCCGACCGAGGACCCGTTCCCGACCCCGACCGAGACCGGCGGCGACGACGAGGCGGAGAACGTCCAGGTCGGCGACTGCATCGTCAACGACGGCACGGACGACAACGCGTCGATCCGCAAGGTGCCCTGCGCCAAGGACACCATGGAGGTCCTGATCCGGATCCCGTTCACGGACGACGGCGAGGAGGCGTGCAAGGACATCGAGGGCGCCGACTCCTGGTACATGTACACCTCGACCGCGGTCGGCGGCGTGGGTGACTACGTGCTGTGCCTGAAGACGCTGACCGAGACGCCGCGTACCTCCTGATAGCCATTTATAAGGCCGTCTAGCGATATCGCTAGACGGCCTTATTCTTTGTCAGACGCCGTATCGAGACATCTATCAGGGTCTAGCCTCTGCCCTAGACACCCCGATACGGTGCGATACGTGGATCCGATCCGGAACCCCTACGCCCCCGGCGCCGGCCAGCGCCCGCCCGAGCTCGCCGGCCGGGACCGCGAGGTGGAGGCGTTCGAGGTGGTGCTGGAGCGGATCGCCCGCGGCCGCCCCGAGCGGAGCCTGGTCCTCACCGGACTCCGCGGCGTCGGCAAGACCGTGCTGCTCAACAGCCTTCGCTCGCAGGCGATCGGCCGACTCTGGGGCACCGGCAAGATCGAGGCCCGCCCGGACACGTCGCTTCGCCGCCCGGTCTCCGCCGCGCTGCACATGGCCGTCCGCGAGCTGGCCGGCCGGCACCGCGCGCCGGACCGCATCGACGACTTCCTCGGCGTGCTCAAGGCCTTCGCGCTGCGCTCCAACGACGACGGCGCCAAGCTCCGCGAGCGCTGGCAGCCCGGCATCGACGTGCCCGCCACCCGAGGCCGCGCCGACTCCGGCGACATCGAGATCGACCTGGTCGAGCTCTTCACGGACGCCGCCTCGATCGCCACCGACGTCGGCACCGGCATCGCGATCTTCATCGACGAGATGCAGGACCTGAACGCGGCCGACATCTCCGCGCTCTGCGCCGCCTGCCACGAACTCTCCCAGCTCGGCGGCCCGCTCATCGTGGTCGGGGCCGGCCTGCCGCACCTGCCCGCCGTCCTCTCCGCCGCGAAGTCCTACTCCGAGCGCCTCTTCCGCTACCAGCGCATCGACCGGCTCGACCGGATCGCCGCCGACCAGGCGCTCAACGCACCCGCGCTCCGCGAGCAGGTCGAATACGAGCAGAAGGCGCTCGACCTGCTCTACGAGAAGTCCGGCGGCTACCCCTACTTCGTCCAGGCCTACGGCAAGGCCACCTGGGACCACGCCCCACGCACCCCGATCACCGCCGAGGACGTGCGCGTCGCCGCCCCCGAGGCCGAGGCGGAACTGGCCGTGGGCTTCTTCGGCTCCCGCTTTGACCGCGCCACCCCCGCGGAACGCGACTACATGCGCGCGATGGCCTCGCTCTCACCGGACGACGACAGCCTTGACACGGCGGTGCCGACCTCGGACATCGCCCGCGCCCTGGGCCGCCGACCGGCCAGCCTGTCACCGGCGCGCGACGCCCTGATCAAGAAGGGCCTGATCTACTCGGGCGAACGCGGCACGGTCGCCTTCACGGTCCCGCACTTCGCCCGCTACCTGCGTACCCAACCGCTGTAAAGATTTTCGATCTTTCCGCTCCCCGGCGTGGTCCGGTCTGCGAACGCTCCGCTGCCCCGGGGACCAACTCCCCCCGGGCAGCGTGGTCCGACCCGCACGCTCCCGCGGACACTGCGTCAACCCCGAAGACGGCCTCGGACCCCGATCTTCCCACTCCCGGCGTGGTCCGGCCCGCATGCTCCCGCGGGCAAACCTCGCCGCGGGCTACGACTCCGCTGGCGCTCCGCTTCGCTCGCGGCGTCGGAGCCGGTTGGGTGGGTGGCTGGGGAGAACACGCGGCGGCCGTCGCTGGTCGGGTCAGGTGACGCGTCCGGCGTTTCCCGCCTGGAGGGTTGGGGCGGGGGGCTTGCCTGATCATCTTCCGGTTGTGCGGCTCAAGATGATCAGAACCTCCATGCGGCCTGATTGATCACCTCACTTTGTGAGCCGCAGGCACGTTATTCGGGCTGAATTACGTGCCTGCGGCTCACATAGTCACAGTGGACGACCGACTCCCGGCCTTAATATCAGGAAATTTCGGGCGCTGCGCGCCCGACCGAACTCGGCACCACGTGCCCGGGCACCACGCGCCCGGGCACGGCTCGTCCAGCACGGCTCGTCCGGGAACGGCCCATTCGGACGAGTCGTGTCCTGATACGTCCCGTTCGGGCGCGTCGGTGGGTGATGGCCGGTGGGTGCTGCGGGTGGCTAGGCGCAGTTGACCCACTCGTCGGTGCCGTCGGTGAAGACCTGGCGCTTCCAGACCGGGATGCGGGCCTTCACCTCGTCGACCAGGCGGGCGCAGGCGGCGAACGCGGCCGCCCGGTGCGCGGTGCTCACGGCCGCGGCCAGCGCGACGTCGCCGATCTTCAGGGGGCCGTGGCGGTGGGAGACCGCGACCGCGTACACGTCCGGGTCGGCCAGGATCTCTGCCGCCACCTCGCGCAGCACCGCTTCGGCGGAGGGATGCGCCTCGTACTCCAGCAGCTCGACGGAGCGGCCGTGATCGTGATCGCGGACCACGCCCGCGAACGAGACGACGGCCCCGGCGCGCACGTCGGCGACCGCGGCCTCGTGCGCGGCGATGTCGAGCACCTGGTCGGTAACGGTGATCATCGGCGTTCCCCGTTCAGGAGGGGCAGCGGTACCAGGTCGACGCGGGCGCCGGGCTCGCCGGACTCGCCGGGTGGGATGACGGCGAAGCCGGCCGCGCCGGCCAGGCCGCGCAGCATGGAGGAGCCGACGTGCGCCATCGGCCGGGCCATCCCGTCGCGGTCGACCCGCACCAGGGCCAGGTGGGTGTCCGTGCCCCGGCCGCGGATCGGGGCGCCCAGCGTCACCCGGGGCAGCTCCGGCCGCGCACGACCGGCGAGGCCCGCGAGCAGCGGCGCGACCAGCGACATCAGCGCCACGATCGCGGACTGCGGGTTACCGGGCAGGCCGGCCAGGAAGCGGTCCCGGCCGTCGGACCCGGGTACCCGCGCGACCAGCATCGGGAAGCCGGGCCGGACCGCGACCGTATTGATCAGGTAGTCCCCGCCCAGCTCACGGAGCGCGGGGTGCAGGTGGTCGACCGGGCCGCGCATGGTGCCGCCGGTGGTGCAGACCAGGTCCGCCGTGTCCAGCGCCGCGCGGATCGCGTCGACGTGCGCCTCCAGCGTGTCCTTGACCGGGCCGTGCACGACCCCGGTGTCGACGGTCGCGCCGAGCCGGCGCAGCCAGGAGGGGAGCGCGGGCCCGAGCGCGTCCCGGACCAGGCCGCCGCCGGGCACGCCCTGGGTCAGCAGCTCGTCGCCGAAGACCAGGACCGCCCCGCGCGGGCGCCGCCGGACCGGCAGCTCGTCGTAGCCGCAGTGCGCCGCCAGGCCGATCACGCCCGGGTCGACCGCCGTGCCGGCCGGGAAGAGTTCCTCGCCGCGGGCCGCCTCGTCACCCGGGACGCGCCACTCCGGCTCGGCGCGCGGCGTGCCCTCGATCAGGCCGTCCGGGGTGGTGGTGGACTCCTCGGTGCGCAGGATCGCCTCGGTGCCGTCCGGGACCATGGCGCCGGTCGCGACCTCCATCGCCACGCCGCTCTCGTCCGGCAGCGGCGGCGCGACCGCACCGGCCAGCACGCGGCCGAGCACCCGCCAGGGCGGGGTGCCGCGCACCGCGTACCCATCGATGCTGGACGTCGGAAACGCCGGCAGGTCGGTGAGGGTCACCAGCGGCTCGGCCAGCGTGCGGCCGTCCGCCTCAGCCAGCCCGACCCGCTCCGCACCGGTCACCGCGTCCCGGCCCGCCTCGAACGCGACCCGCTGCGCCTCGGCCCAGGCGATCGGCGTCGCGGGCCCGGTCTCTGCACTCACGGCACCGAGCCTATCCGCTACCGCCCCACTCGCCCTCCCGCGCACCTCCCCGCCCCGTGCCGTGCCGCGCGGCGCCGACCACGGCACCACGTCTCGCCGCCCCCGGGCCAGGCCACGCGGCGGCCGGAGGTCTTCATGAGCGCGAGACCGAGCGGGCGTCGCCACCCCCGGGACGCGCCGCGGCGTGCGGAACGGCGAGCGGGCTGGGGTCTTGGCGTGCGGGAACGGCAGGGAGGAGCGCCAGCGACGACCGGTGCCCGCGGGAGCATGCGGGACCCGGGTCGCCGGGAGTGGGAAAGGGAAGAAGGTCAGTGGTCGCCGCCGCGGAGTTGGTCGAGGGCGTGGGGGAGGAGGGGGGTGAGGACGGCGAGGCCGTCGCGGGCGCCGCCGGTGGAGCCGGGGAGGTTGACGATGAGGGTGCGGGTGGCGACGCCGGCGAGGCCGCGGGAGAGCGCGGCGGCGGGGACCTTGTCGCGGCTGTGAGCGCGGATGGCCTCGGCGATGCCGGGGATCTCGTAGTCGAGGATCGCGCGGGTGACGTCGGGGGTGCGGTCGGTGGGGGTGATGCCGGTGCCGCCGCTGGTCAGGACCAGGGAGACGCCGTCGGCCACCGCGGTGCGGAGGGCGTCGGCGACGGGTTCGCCGTCGGGGACGACGATCGGGTCGCCGACGTCGCAGCCGAGGTCGCGCAGGCCGGCGACGAGGATCGGGCCGCTGGTGTCGGCGTAGACGCCGGCGGCGGCGCGGTTGGAGGCGACGATGACGCGGGCGGTGATCACGGGCGCTCCTCGGGTCGCTGCCAGTCGCCGGTCTTGCCGCCGGTCTTGGTGAGTACGCGGACGTCGGAGATGACGGCGGCCGGGTCGACCGCCTTGATCATGTCGATCAGCGTGAGGCCGGCGACCGTGACCGCGGTCAGCGCCTCCATCTCCACGCCGGTGCGGTCGGTGGTGCGGACCGTGGCGGTGATCTCCACGGTGGACTCGCCGGGCGCCAGGTCGAGCGTGACGCCGGTGAGCGCGATCGGGTGGCAGAGCGGCACCAGGTCGGGCGTGCGCTTGGCGCCCATGATGCCGGCGATCCGGGCGGTCGCCAGCGCGTCGCCCTTGGGCAGGCCGTCGCGGCGCAGCAGCGTGATCACCTCGGGTGTGGTGCGGACCACTCCGGCGGCCACGGCGGTACGAGTGGTTACCGACTTCGCGGACACGTCGACCATGCGGGCGGCGCCGCTGGAATCGACATGCGTCAGGTTTCGGGGATCGCTCACTCGGGCAGTTTATGAGCACGGCTGGTGGCGCTGCCCAGGTGCGCGCCGTGACCGCCTTTCCACGCGCCCGGACGCGTTCACCCGACTCGAATTTGCGACACTGTCACTCGTTCGTGATCTGCCGTCAATTGTCGGGGACACCTACCCTGATCAGGGAATTCACGCCCCTCATGGGTACCGACGAGACGAGCGCGAAATGAATGCATTCCGTTGCCGAACGGTTTCTCTAAGTAATCAATAGCGTCTACTTTAGCATTTACCGAAACGAGAGACATTTCAATCTTTCGCAGTTTTCGCGTCGAATCTAGAGTCGTCCTCAGTCAGACACCGAGCAGGGTTTGACTGGGGGCCTTAAAGACAACGGCCGACAGACTTCTTGAAATACAAAACCGCACCGTCGAGACGAAGGGATGACCACAATGCGCGGCACCGAGTGGCTCTGAACCGGAATCCGATCCAGAACTAGGCCGGCGGACACGTTCCCAGTAGGCTGACCGGTACGGTCCCCTGGAACGAGGCGTCACATGGTCGAGGCGACTACCAGCCATCGGGCTGACCAGCTGCTACGGCAGCTGGTCAGCCTTTTCACGCTGGCGGCCGTTCCGATATTGATCTGGGCGGCCTGGACCGCTCTCCGAAATTCCGATCTTCGCGAATGGTGGCTACCGCTCGTGGCCACCGCGATGATCGCCTTTACGTTCGATGTCGGCACCTCGATGATCCGCATCCGGAGCGCGATCGTCTCGTACAACTGGTCCGAGACCGGCATTCTTTTGACCATCGCGTTTCTGCCACCGCATTGGGCGCTCTTGTGCCTGGCGGCCGGCACCGCGCTGCCGAAGTTCCGGCGGCGCATCCGGGCCGACAAGATCGCGTTCAACACCGCCAAGGCCGTGCTCACCGCCGCGCTCGCGCTGGGCGCCACCACGCTGATCTTCGGCCCGCCGCACGGCGACCGGCTACCGATCGCGGAGCAGCTCGTCGCGCTGGTCGTGGCCGGCGCGGTCCTGGTCGTGGCGGACGACCTGCTCGCCATGCCGGTGCTCGCGCTGGCCACCGGCGGCACGCTGCGCCAGCTCGTGCTCGGCGACTGGCCGATCCGCTCGCTCACGCTGATCGTCAAGATCGGTGTCGCGCTCGCGGCGGCCGCCACCTGGCGCGTCGACCCGCCGTGGACGCTGATCGTCGCGGCCGTCGCCGTGATCGTCCAGCTGCTGTACGACAACCGCATGCGCACCCGTGAGGAGCGCAAGGCCTGGCAGCGGCTGGCCACCGTCACCGAGGCGCTGAACGAGGTGGAGCTCGCCCGCGTGCTGCACACCGCGGTCGTCCGCGCGGAGCCGCTGTTCTCCGCGGACGAGATCGAGGTGGAGATCGGCGGCCGGCTGGTGCGCGGGCGCGGCGAGCATGTGGTCTTCGACGGCGCGCCCGGCGACGCGCCCCAGCCGGAGCGGCAGGTGTTCGCGGTGCCGCTGGCCGGGTCCGGCGCCGGCGGCGAGATCGGCATGCTGCGGCTGCGGTTCCACTCACAGGTGCGGCTCTCCGAGCGCGAGCAGTACACGTTGCGCACGTTCGCGTCCGCGCTGTCCACCGCGATCCGCAACGCCACGGCGTACCAGGAACTGATGAGCGTGGCCGCCTCGCACGCCCAGGAGGCCACCCACGACCAGCTCACCGGTCTGCTCAACCGGCGCGCGCTGCTCGACCGCGGCGCCCGCCACCTGCAGGAGCCGCACAACGACGGGCTCACAGCGATGCTGCTGGTCGACCTCAACCACTTCAAGGAGGTCAACGACACGCTCGGGCACACCGCCGGGGACGAGGTGCTGACCGAGGTCGCCCGGCGGCTGGAGGCGGCGGCACACCCCGGCGACATCGTGGCCCGGCTCGGCGGCGACGAGTTCGCGGTGCTGCTGTGCGGCCTGTCCGCGCCCGCGGTCGCGGTGCACCGGGCCGAGGTGCTGCTCGACACGCTGCACCGCCCGTTCACGGCCGAGGGCATGCAGCTGCGCGTCGAGGCCAGCGGCGGCATCTCGGTCGCGCCCGGCCGCGGCGGCATGACCGAGCTGCTGCGCCGCGCCGACGTCGCCATGTACCAGGCGAAGCGGGGCGGCGAGCGGATAGCGACGTACAGCCGGGTCAAGGACACCGCGGACATCGCGCGGCTGGCGCTCGGCGGCGACCTCACCCGTGCGGTCGAGGAGGAGGAGTTCGCGGTCAACTTCCAGCCGATCCTCGACCTGGGCACCGGCCAGGTCGTCGCGGCCGAGGCGCTGTCCCGCTGGCACCACCCGGTCCGCGGTCACCTCGACCCGCTGCGGTTCCTGGAGACGGTCGAGCGGTCCGGGCTGCTGCCCGCGTTCACCGATACGGTGCTGGAGAAGTCGCTCGGCGCGGTGAGCACGCTGCGCGAGGCCGGGTTCGACCTGCCGGTCGCGGTCAACGTGTCGCCGCGCAGCCTGCTCGACCCCGGCTTCCCGGCGCTGGTCGCGGCGCGGCTGGCCACCCACGACGTGCCCGCGGACCGGCTGGTGCTGGAGCTGACCGAGACGCTCGCGCTCAGCCAGCTCGCCGTGGTCGACCGGGTGCTGCACGAGCTGCGCGACGCCGGCGTGCGCCTCGCGCTGGACGACTTCGGCACCGGGTACAGCTCGCTCGCCGCGGTGCCGCGCATCCCGGTCCAGGAGATCAAGATCGACCGGCGGTTCGTGTCCGCCATGGACGGCTCGCCCGAGGCCGCCGCGGTCGTCCGTGCCACGGTCGAGCTCGGGCGCAGCCTGGACCTGCTGGTCGTGGCCGAGGGCGTGGAGAGCCCGGCGCAGCGCAAGGCGCTCTGGGAGCTCGGCTGCGGCGCCGGTCAGGGACACCTGTTCGCCCGCGCGTTGCCGGTCGACTCGCTGCTGGCCGCGCTGCACCGCGGCTCCGGCGACCGGCCCGGCCACCTGGCGCCGTCGCTGCACGACACCGGCGCGGTGGTGCGGCTCTCCGCCACCCGCCGGGGAACCGGCCGCACGGGCAGCCGTCTGCCACACTTGCCAGCGTGATCACCGCCGCCCGGGTTTCGCGCGGGTGGCATGCGATCGATCGGTACGCCGGCGGGCTCGCGCTCGACCTCGTCCTGTACGGCGCCTCCACCGTCTTCGCGCTGGTCACCGCCGTCGCGTCGACGCTGCCGTCACACCGCTCCTGGGGCCTGATCGCGGTCTGGGGGTACGCGGCGTGCGCGCTGCTCACGGCCGGACAGCTGCTCCGCCCGCGCCACGCCGGGCCGATGCACCGCGCCGCCGTCACCGCCGCCGCGTTCGCCGGCGTCACGGTGCTGCCGCTGATCGTGCTGGCCGGGCGGCGCGCCCCCGGCCCCGCCCATGCTCCGCAGCTCGCCCACGCGCAGGAGGAGGTGCTGGTCGTCGAGCAGGCCGGCGCCCGCCTGCTGCACACCGGCAGCCCGTACCTGGGCACGGACGCGATAGCCGGGCTCCCGGAGCCGGAGAGACTGCTCGGGTACGTGCCGTACCAGCCCGGCATGTCGCTGTTCGGCCTGCCCCGCGCGCTGGCCGGGGTCCACTGGTGGACCGACGCGCGCATCTGGTTCGCGCTGGTCACCACGATCGCGGTGCTGGCCGCCGCGCGCATCGCCGCCGGGTCGCTGCGCGTCGCGGTCACCCGCGCGCCGGCGATCCGCGCGCTGCAGGCCGTCGCCGCGCTGCCGATCTGCGCGCTCACGCTCGCCACCGGCGGCGACGACCTGCCGGTCCTCGCGCTCTGCCTGCTCGCGCTCGCCTGCGTCGCGGCGCACCGGTTCGGCGCGGCCGGGCTCGCGGCCGGCGCGGCCGCCACGCTCAAGCTGTTCGCCTGGCCCGTCGTCATCGTGCTGGTGGTGCTGGCCGCCGCGCGCGGATACCGGCCCGCCACCCTGTTCTGCGCCGGCGCCGCCGGAATCCCGCTGCTCACCGCGCTCCCGGAGTGGCTGTTCGCCGGGTCCGCGATGGTCGAGAACGTGCTGTGGTTCCCGCTCGGGTACGGCGTGGTCAGCAGCCCGGCCGGGTCGCACCTGCCCGGCTACCTGATCGCGCGCACGCTGCCGGGCGGGTCGTTCATCGCCGGAGCGCTGCTGTTCTGTGCCGGGCTCGCGATCGGGCTCCGGCTGCTGTCCCGGCCGCCGCGCAGCGCCGCTACGGCCGCCGCGGTGTGCGCGTTCGGGCTGCTCGTCGCGATCCTGCTGATGCCGTCCACCCGCTTCGGGTACCTGCTCTATCCGGCGGCGCTGCTGCTGTGGGTGCCGGTGCTGCGCGCGCGCGTCCGCATCCGCCCGCCGGGTCCCGGCCGGCCCGCCGTCGTCCCGGAGATGCTGCGATGAGCGACCATCGGCCCGGCCGGCCGGTGATCGCGGTGGTGGCCGCCGGCGGCGCGCTCGGGGCGGTCGCGCGGTACGCCCTGACGGCCGCCTGGCCCGCGATCTGGACGACCGTGGCGGTCAACGTGATCGGGTGCCTGGCCATCGGCGTGCTCCTGGCGCGGATCGCGGACCGGCCGGGGGTGTCCCCGCTGCTGCGGCCGTTCCTGGCGACGGGCGTGCTCGGCGGCTTCACCACGTTCTCCGCGTTCACGGTGCAGACGCTCGACCTGGCGGACCGGCCGCCCGCCGCCGCTGCGTACGTGCTCGCCACGGTGGGCGGCTCGGTCGGCGCCGCCTGGCTCGGTGCCCGGCTGGGCCGCCGGCGCGCGGGGTCGGCATGACCACATTGGGGTTGGTGCTGATCGGCGGCGCGGCCGGGGCCGTGGCGCGGCTGCTGCTCGACACGGCCGCCGCCGCCCGCCTCGGCCGGCGGCTGCCGTGGGGCATCCTGGCCGCGAACGTGCTCGGCTCGCTGCTGCTCGGCCTGCTGCACGGCAGCGCGCCGGGATGGGTGATCGCGCTGGCCGGGAGCGGTTTCTGCGGCGCGCTCACCACCTGGTCCACGCTGGCGGCGGACACCGTGCGGCTGGCCGGGGAGCCGCCGCGCGCGCGTGGCGTACTCAATCTGGCATTGAACCTGGCTTTGGGCCTTTCCGCGGCCGCGCTGGGCGCATGGCTGGCGCCGTAGGCACCCGGTTCGTGACCGGCCGGGGTACCGTCGACCCATGCAGATGACCTGTCCAAAGTGCCACGGCCAGATGCGGCAGTACGAACGCAGCGGCGTCACCATCGACCAGTGCACCGAGTGCCGAGGGATCTTCCTCGACCGCGGTGAGCTGGAAAAACTCTTTGAGGCCGAGCAGAACTGGAGCCAGCGCAACCCGCAGGGCGCCCGCCCCGCGGCCGCTCCGCCGCCCCCGCCCGCCGGCTACCCGCCGGCCGCGCCCGGGCACGGTGGCGGTTACGCGCCTCCGCCTCCGCCTCCGGTGCAGCACGGCTACCCGGCCGCGACCCCGGCGTACGGGCACGGTGCCCCCGCCTACGGCCAGGGCGGGTACCACGGCCACTACCGGCACCACGGCCACCGCCGCAACAAGCGGCACCGCGGCTTCCTCGGCGAACTCTTCGACTAGGAACTGCGGTAGGTAGGGCCGCCGCGCTGCGGTAGGCGGCCCTACATCGCCATGTCCACGAACCGGGACAGGTGCAGCTGCGCCGCCACCGTGATCGTGTCCGTCGGCCCGTTACGGTGCTTCGCCACGATGAAGTCCGCCTCCCCCGCCCGCGGCGACTCCTTGTCGTAGTAGTCATCCCGGTGCAACAGAATCACCACGTCAGCGTCCTGCTCGATCGAGTTGTGGACCGCCACGCCGTCCGCGATGAAGTTGTGCAGCCCCAGGACGGTGGCGTCGTACACGTCCATGTCGCCGGCCGCGGTGATCGAGACGACCTCGTCCCACAGGACGTCGTTCGTCGCCAACAGGTCCAGCTCCGCGTCGTCGAGGACGTCGGCGACCCTGGCCAGCCGTTCGCGGCCGGCGCCTCGCTTCGACATCGTGCTTCCGCTGAACCGGGTGTTCATCGCGGGGGCGAACTCGCGGTGGGAGATCTTCTTCTCGGTGAGGATCGACCTCACCCGGGTCCACACCTCCGCCGGCACGGTATCGACGTCCGGATCACTCCGGCCGCCTTCGAGGACGGCCAGCAGTTCGGCGCAGGCGATCCCTCGTAGGCCGTGCACGCCGATCTCGCGCAGGAACCTGAGCTGGTCGTCCCGGCCCGAGATGTCGAGGGTGTACTGCGGCCGATGCGCGCCGGCCGTCGCCACCCGGATGCGCCCGGAGATCCCGAACCTCAGGAGGAGGAGGGAGATCTCATCGAGCATCCGCCGGCTGGTCGCCGAGAAGTAGATCCGGCCACCGCGACCGTGCTTCGTGACCGTGACCGAGCCGTCGGTCGCCCATAGGTGTCGCAGGAAGAGGGCGATCTGCCTCTTCGGCAGGGACGCCACACCCGCGGGAATGAACTTCTCGTGGGATCGGAGGCCGAAGAGGCCGAGATCGTCGAGCCACGCCGCGATCGGATTCCGCTTGCCACGAGCCGGCCGGAACGGCGCGGGCAACCGCAATGCCACGACCCGGTTCGCCGGGTGCTCGTCGCGGACCGCGGTGATGCCGAAGTGTTCGGCGGCGTCGGTGACCGCCGTCAGGTTGGCCTCGTCCACGCTCGCGTACCGGATGGGCCGGCGGCGCCCGAAGGACCCGTCGCCCAGCAGGTGAGCGAGCATCACCACCTCGGCCTCCGGCCACGGCACGATGTCCGCCGGAGGCGGCAGGTGCCGGGGAACGGCGATACGCGAGCCGACGGCGAGATCGCCCAGCGCCCGCCATCCGTCGATGGTCAGGAACGGGTGATTCGCCGTCGCCTCGACCCGGCGTCCCGAAGCGAGTTGCAGACGGAACACCTCCTTGCGACCGCTGGGGAACGCGTGCGTCATGGTGGCCGGCACGTACTGGAGTCGGTCGTTCAGTGCCCAGACCGGCACGTTCCTGGCACCCGACGTCAACAGCTCGCCGATGGTGACCTGCTCGTTCGTGTCCGCCCTGATCACCCTTGTGCCGGCCGGCACGCAGCCGGACTCGCGCAAGTCGGACAATTGGGGCCGCTTGTCGGTGCGTTGCTCGGGGCCACGGTTCAGCTGGGAGACCGCGATGACCGGCGCCTCGACCTCCTTGGCCAGCAGCTTCAGGCCACGGGACAGCTCGGCGACCTCCTGCTGACGGCTCTCGGTGCGGCCCGGCGAGGACATCAGCTGCAGATAGTCGACCACGATCAGCTTGAGGTCGTGCCGCTGCTTGAGCCGGCGCGCCTTCGCCCGGATCTCCATCAGGTTCATGCTCGGCGTGTCGTCCACGAACAGCGGCGCCTCGCTGATCTCGCCCATGCAGCGGGCCAGCTTCGTCCAGTCGTCGTCGGAGAGCTGGCCGGACCGCAACACGTGCAGCGGCACCCGCGCCTCGGCCGAGAGCAGTCGCATGACGATCTCGACCTTGCTCATCTCCAGCGAGAAGATCGCACTCGCGCAGTTCGCCCGAATGGCCGCGTTCCGCGCGAAGTCCATGCTCGCCGTGCTCTTTCCCAGGCCGGGGCGGCCGGCGACGATGATGAGCTGGCCGGCGTGGAGGCCGTTGAGGAGGCGGTCGAGGTCGGCGAAGCCGGTGGGGACGCCGGTCATGATGCCGGCGTTGGCGCCGATCGCCTCGATCTCGTCGAGGGTGGGCTGGAGCATCTCGCCGAGGCTGGCGAAGTCCTCGTTGACCCGCTTCTCGGTGATGTCGTAGACGGCCTGCTGTGCCAGGTCGACGATGTCGTCCACGTCACGCCCGCTGCCGGCGGCGGCGCCGTAGCCGAGCTGGACGATGCGGGTGCCGGCCTCAACCAGGCGGCGCAGGACGGCGCGCTCGGCCACGATGCGGGCGTAGTACGACGAGTTGGCGGCCGTGGGGACGCTGGCGATCAGCGTGTGCAGGTAGGGCGCGCCGCCGATGCGGGCCAGGTCGCCGGCGTCGTTGAGCAGCGCGGCGACCGTGATGGCGTCGGCGGGCTCGCCGCGGCCGTAGAGGTCGGTGATGGCGTCGAAGATGGTGGCGTGGATGGGCCGGTAGAAATCGCCGGTCTTGAGGATCTCCACGACGTCGGCGACCGCGTCCTTGGAGAGCAGCATGCCGCCGAGCACGCACTGCTCGGCGGCCATGTCCTGGGGCGGGGTGCGGTCGAGGCCGCCGCCACCGCCCTCGCCGTCGCGGGGCGGGCCGTCGAACGAACGGTCCTTCTGGCGGCGCGGGCGCTCGCCCCCGGAGTCGTCGGGGGTGAACGAGCCGGGCCGCACGTCGTCGGTAATCGACATCGAGCCCCCCTCTCAGTCGAACATACGTACTATCCCGCATCGGGCGGGCGGCCGACAAGCGGAACGGCGCACACGCCTGCCGGTAGAGCGATCACACTACGAACCCCGAGGCCCGAGCCCCAAACGGGGCGGTGGACGAGCCTGGGTATTACCTGTGGACATCAGGACGCATGCTGTGCGCAGCCCTGTGGATAACTTGTGCAGAACTAAGTGGATCGCGTCACACAAACCGGCCTGAGCTGGGAAAACTTCCTCCCCAGCATGTGGAGGAAGGAAACCTTGTCCGGTTCTCGACGCACCGCGGGCCGACGGTAGGCTCATCGCCGCGAGTTGATGTCCCTGGAACACGTATTGCGATCTGGTCTCGGAACGGTCACGCTCCATTGGTGGACTACGACGATCGGGATACCAGCGGGCGGGCGCCGCGACAGCGGCGCCGCGCTGAGTCCTGGTCGGAAACCGGCGATTACGGCGACGAGCTGCCCGCTCCACGGGCGGCGGAGGAGTCGCAGCTCACCCGCTACACCAGCTATCCCGACCCGGCGACCACGGATTTCTACCAGCGCACCGGGGACACCGGCGTCGGCGACATCCCGCCGGTCCGCGGCAGCCGCGCGCGCAACCGCTGGCAGGCCAGCCGCGAGACGGAGGACTGGCAGCGGGACGCGGACGGCGGCGCCACCTACGGCCGGGTGAGCGAGAGCCTCAGCTACGAGGACGCGACCCCGGAGCGGCCGAGCTGGGCCGATCGGCGGTACGACACCGGCAGCTGGCGCAACGTCAGCGACACGGCGAGCTGGCGGCGCGGCTCGCGCGCCGAGCCGGAGGAGGAGACCGGCTACCGCGCCTATCAACCCGGCGGACGGTACGGCTACCGCCGCGACCCGGTCGAGGAGGACGCCGCTCCCCGCCGCCGGCCACCCGACGAGGGCGGCGGCTCATGGGGTCGCGACGCGGAGGAGGACACCTGGAACCGGCGCTCGGGCGCCGGTTCGTGGCGTCGGGTGACGGAAACGCGCACCTGGGTGTCGGAGACCGGCAGCTGGGACCGGCCGGAGGTGCCCGCGCAGCGGCGCGCGCCGGAGCCGGTCGAGGAGGAGACCTGGAGCGGCCGGGCCACCCGGGAGGACACCGGCACCTGGGAGGCGCCGCGACCCACCCGGTCCGAGCGACGGCGCGCCGAACGCGCCGGTGAGCGGGCCGAGGCCGCCGAGGAGGCGCCGCGGCAGTACCAGCAGAGCGCTTGGCCGGACTGGAGCGACCCGACGATGGGCCCGGCCCGCACCCGTGGGCCGCGCCCCGACCCGGGACCGCCGGTGCCCCGCTCCGGCAACGCGCCGCAGCTGCCGCCGGAGGCGGTCCAGGAGCGGCCGGGGTGGCGCGCGGACGCCGCGGGCACCTCGGACACGGGCACGTGGCGGCGGCGCCCGGAGAACGCGGATGACGGCGACTGGCGGGGTCCGCAGACGGTGTCGGACACCGGCACGTGGCGGCGCGGCGCGCAGCTGGACGGCACCCGGGGCCGGCGGGACCGGTCCGCGACCGAGGACACCGGCACCCGGGCCGGCGGCTACGGCTTCACCCGGGCGGAGCCGGGGGCGGGCCGGCCGCGCTACGCGGGCGAGACCGGCGAGGTGTCGCGCTATCCGCGCCGGCAGGAGACGGACACCAGCAGCTGGCAGCGTACGCCGGACGGGGTGATGTGGACCGGCGCACCGGCCGCCGGCGCCGCGCCGGCGGCGGGCGTCTACCGGGCGTCTCGTCCGGTGCGTTCGTGGCAGGACGACACGTCGGCCGCGGAGCGGGACTGGGCGGCCGGTCAGGCGACCACGGGGACGTACCCGGACGGTCTGGCCCGCCCGTCGTATGCGGACGCCGTGCCGGAGCAGCGCACGCCGCGTCGGGAGATGTCCGCGGCGATGCGCCGCCGGGTGGCGGTCGAGGAGCTCGACGAGCTGGAGGAGGCGCCGCCCGGCGGCCCGCTGGCCGCGATCGGGTTCACCGTCTTCTGGTACTCGGTGCCGGTGCTGCTCTTCACGATCTTCACGCTGACGCAGGGTGCGGCGGAGCGGGCGCGGGCCGGTGCGACGCTGCTCGGCGCGGCGCCGCAGTTCGGCATCTCGCTGGCCGTGAGCATCGTGATCGCGTACCTGTTGCGCCTGGTCAGCGGCACCTGGAAGACCGCGAGCGTGGGCCTGGCCGCGGCCGTGATGGGCGGCGGCCTGGCGACCGTGCTGGTCTCCGCGATCAGCGGTCAGCCGATCGGCTGACCCGCACCAAAAACACGAAACCCCGGGACGAGGGTACGTCCCGGGGCTCCCGCGCTGGTGCGAGCGTTACTTGGTCGGCGTCACGTTCAGCGTGAACTTGGCCGTGACCTCGGGGTGCAGCTTGACCCCCACCGTGTAGGCACCGACCGACTTGATGTGGGCCGGGAGGTCGAGGCGGCGCCGGTCGATCGACGGGCCGCCGGCGGCCCTGATCGCGCCGACGACGTCCGCCGGGGTGACCGAGCCGAAGAGGCGGCCGCCGGCGCCGGAACGGGCGCCGAGGCTGACCGTCTTCAGGCCCTCGATCGCGGCCTTCACCTCGTTCGCGTGCTCGAGACCACGGATCTCGCGCGCCTGGCGGGCCCGGCGGATGACCGTGACCTGCTTCTCGGCGCCCTTGGTCCAGTTGATCGCGAAACCCTGCGGCAGGAGGTAGTTACGGCCGTAGCCGTCCTTGACCTCCACGATGTCGCCGGGAGCGCCGAGGCCGGACACCTCCTGGGTCAGGATGATCTTCATGTCCGTCCCCCCTCTCAGCGGGCCGTCGTCGTGTACGGCAGGAGCGCCATCTCGCGGGCGTTCTTGACCGCGCGGGCGATCTGACGCTGCTGCTGCGAGGTCACCCCGGTGACGCGGCGGGCACGGATCTTGCCGCGGTCGGAGATGAACTTGCGCAGCAGCGCGGTGTCCTTGTAGTCGATGTAGGTGATCCCCTCCTTGTCGAGCGGGTTCACCTTCTTCTTCGGCTTGCGCAGTGCCGCAGCCTTAGCCATTGCTTGCTCCGTAACCTGTTAGAACGGGGGCTCGTCGTCGAAGTTGCCGCCGCCACCCGAACCGGAAGAGGCCGGACTCGCGGTCGCCCACGGGTCGGAGTAGTCGCCACCACCGCCGGAGTTGTTGCCTCCGCCGAAGTTGCCGCCGCCACCGGAGTTCCCTCCGCCGCCGAAGCCGCCACCGCCCCCGCCGCCGCCGTTGGAGGAGCCGAAGCCCCCACCACCGCCGCCGCCGGAGCGGGACATCTTCTGGACCTTCGCGGTCGCGTAGCGGAGCGAGGGGCCGACCTCGTCGACCTCCATCTCGATGACGGTGCGCTTCTCTCCCTCACGGGTCTCGTACGACCGCTGGCGCAGACGCCCCTGGACGATCACTCGAGAACCGCGCGTCAGCGACTCGGCGACGTTCTCCGCCGCCTGACGCCAGACGCTGCATTGGAGGAACAGTGGCTCGCCGTCCTTCCACTCCCCGGACTGACGATCGAGAGTCCGGGGGGTCGACGCGACCGTGAACCTGGCGACTGCCGCACCCGAGGCGGTGAAGCGCAACTCTGGGTCATTGGTCAGATTGCCAACGACGGTGATGACTGTCTCTCCTGCCATGACCTTCTCCTACCACCGGGGTGATTTGGTGAGTCAGACTGCCACACGGGTGCGACAGAAACCCCGGCGACGTTTCGGGTGGAGCCGGAAGATCAGCGAACTTCCGGCCGGATGACCTTGGTGCGCAGCACGGACTCGTTGAGTCGCAGCTGGCGGTCCAGCTCGGCCACGGCCTCGGGCGTCGCCTGAAGGTCGATGACGGCGTAGATGCCCTCGGCCTTCTTCTCGATCTCGTACGACAGGCGCCGGCGGCCCCAGACGTCGAGCTTCTCCACCGAGCCACCCGCGGTACGGATCACGTTCAGGTACGTGTCGAGCGATGGGGCGACGGTGCGCTCCTCGAGACTGGCATCGAGGATCACCATGATTTCGTAGTGACGCAAGACGTACTCACCTCCTATGGGCTAGCGGTCACGGTCCTTCCGTGACAGGAGGTCTGCGTCGTTGCCGCGAGCGCGATGGGATTACCGGCCGCGGGCAACCTGACAAGGATAGCGGGGGCCCGGCGGCACGAATCAGCGGACCCCGATAGATCGACGACATGGAACCGCGGGGCGCGGGTCCGCTTTCCTGGGGTGGGACCTGGGGAGGAACGACCACACCGACGAGGTTGGACCGGCGCCCCGCGGGGCTTCGGAGCGGACCTACACGTACCCGGCTCGGGCGGCCCGCTGAGCGATAATAGCCCGAATTGCCCCAGCTGACACGCCAATCACGCAAATTGTCGCGATTAGCGCCAGCAGGCCGACCGGGCCGCTCTCCTCGACCGGCCCCACGGACGCGACCGGCTCCGCCGCGACGCCCTCCGCGAGCACGGCCGGCGCGCCGGTGACGTCCCGGCCCAGCGGCGCGGCGAGCGGGTCCGGGAGCGCGGGCGGCGACGGGGCGGGCGGGGTCGCGACGCCGGGGACGTGGGCGCTCTCGGTCGTACCCACCGGCGTGTCGGCAACCGGCGCGGGGTCCGCGGCGGCCGGCGCGGACCGCCGATCGGCCGGCGTGGGCCGGCGTGTCGCGGCGTCCGGCGAGCGCGACCCGGGAGCGGGCGGCATCGCCACGGCCGGGGCCGGCTCCTCCGGCGCGGGCGGCGGCGCGGCGGGTGGCGGCGCCGCCGCGCGGGCCGCCGGGCGCACCGACACGCGCACGGACGCGGACTCCTCGGTGAGCACGCAGTTCGGCTTGAGCGCGACCGTGACCGGGCCGTGGTGGAACAGGACCTTGGCGGCCTCGCCCTTGCCGATCTCGCCCTGGGTGGCGCCGTCCAGCAGCAGTTTGGCCCGGTAGCCGGTCCGGTTGACCACCCGTAGGGTGGACTCGGCGGGCAGCGAGACCGTGCTCACGTTCGGCTTCGCGCCGCAGGTCACGCCGAGCAGCCCGCCGCCGCTGAAGACCACCTCCGCGCCGCTCTCCTCGGTGGCCCCCGCCGGGCCGCCGGCCAGCAGCGGCAACGCCGCCACCAGCGCGACCAGCGACATGCGCGCGACACGGATCCGCATCGGCAGACTCCCAGGCTGGTGTGAGGGCGGACGACAAAGTGGTGTAAAACACCCCTCGCCGAATTCATTCGCACAACGACAAGCAAGTGCTCGCGGTGACGGCGCTCCCCGGGCCGTGCGACGCCCGTTCAGGGGCGGGCAGGGGCGAATTCCGTCGGGGGTGCGACGTAGGCTGCCGGTCATGCGAATCGGAGCCCACGTCGATCCGGCCGACCCGCTGGCCGCTGCCGCCGCCCGCGGCGCCGATGCCGTGCAGTTCTTCCTGACCGACCCGCAGAGCTTTGCCACCCCCGAGCCGCGGGCCGACGCCGACGCGCTGCGCGCCTCCGACGTGCGGCTCTTCGTGCATGCGCCGTATCGGATCAACGTCGCCACCACGAACAACCGGATTCGCATCCCGAGCCGCAAGCTGCTGCTGGCGCACGCCCGCGCGGCCGCGGAGATCGGCGCGGCCGGGCTGATCGTCCACGGTGGCCACGTCGGCGACGGTGACGACATCGCGACCGGGTTCGACAACTGGCGCAAGACCTTCGACTATGCGGCGAAGGAGGGCGGTTTCCCGCTGCCCGTCCTGATCGAGAACACGGCCGGCGGGGAGAACGCGTGCGCCCGCACGTTCGACGCGATCGCCCGGCTGTGGGACGCGGTCGGCCCGTTCGGCGCCGGCTTCTGCCTGGACACCTGCCACGCGCACGCCGGCGGTGAGCAGCTGATCGACGCGGTCGACCGGATCAAGGCGATCACCGGCCGGATCGACCTGGTGCACTGCAACGACTCGCGGGACGAGTTCGACTCCCGGCGGGACCGGCACGACAACCTCGGCCACGGCATGATCGACCCGGCGCTGCTGGTCGGCGTGGTCCGGGCGGCGGACGCGCCGGTGATCGTGGAGACTCCCGGTGGCGCCGACGGGCAGAGCGCCGACATCGCGTTCCTTCGCAACCAAATCGGCGACTAGACCGTCTCCACCGGCGGGCACACGAGACCGTAAGGGGCAGTCGAGCGATGAGTACGGACAAACCGCAGCTCACCGGCGATGGGCAGGGTGGCGCGGAGGCCGGGGCGCGCAAGCCGGAGGGGAGCGCCGCGTCGCTGCGCGCGGCCGCCCCCGGCGAGTCGGCCACTCCGGCCGCTCCGGCCGCCAGGCCGGCGGACCGGCCCGGGCAGATGACCGTCATGACCGATCCGAACCGGGACCCCTTCGAGTCGTTCGGGCCGCCGCCGCCCGTGCAGCTCAGCCGGGTGGGGCGGATCCGGACCGCGGTCGCCCGCGCGCTGGTGCACGAGTGGACGTTCGCGATCCTCGCCGGCCTGCTCGCCGCCGTGGTCGTCACCTGGCCCACGCTGAGATACCCGCTGCACACGATCCCGCAGGACATCTGGGACCCGACGCTCCAGGCCTGGCAGATGGCCTGGTCCGGGCACATCCTGCTGACCGACCCGGCGCAGCTGTGGAACTCCAACACGTTCTATCCGAACGAGCTGAGCTTCGCGTTCTCCGACGCGCTGCTCGGGTACGCCCCGGCCGGCATGATCGGCGAGGGCCCGGTCGCCGCGGTGCTGCGGTACAACATCATTTACGTGCTGGCGTACGCGCTGGTCTTCATCGGTGGGTACGCACTGGCTCGGCAGCTCGGCACCGGCCGGATCGCGGGCGCGGTCGCCGGCGCGGCACTGGCCCTGGCGCCGTGGCGCCTGCCCCAGGCCGGCCACCTGCACGTCATGTCCAGCGGCGGCATCATGCTCGCGCTGGCGATGCTGGCCCGCGGCCACGGCTACTCGCTGCGCCACGGATACCGGCCGGAGCGCCGCCACGCAGGGTGGGCGCTGGCCGGCTGGCTGGTCGCGGCGTGGCAGATCAGCCTCGGCTTCGGCATCGGGCTGCCGTTCGCGTACGTGCTCTTGCTGATCGTGCTGGTGTCCGCCGTGACGTACGCGGTGAAGCGGTTCCGGGTGTGGAAGGAGCCGAAGCCGTTCGGCTGGCGGCTGCTCGCGGCGGACGCGGCCGGCGGCCTGATCTTCGCCGCGGTCGGCGCGCTGCTCGCCATCCCGTACTTCCGGGTCTCCGAGATGTACCCGAACGCCAGGCGCAGCATCGCGGACATCGAGCTGTTCTCGCCGCCGCTCCGCAGCTTCTTCATCGCGCCCGCGGAGTCCGCGCTCTGGGGCGAGCTGCACACGGTGGCGCGCGACGCGCTGCCGTTCAAGCCGGAGATGACGCTGCTGCCCGGCTTCGCGCTGATCGGGCTCGCGGTCGCGGGCCTGTTCTTCTCGATCTGGACGGTACGGCAGCGCGCGCTGCTGGCGGCCGGCGTGCTGGTCAGCGGCGTGCTGTCGATGGGCACCGCGTTCTACGGCGGGACGTTCACCTACGTGCCGCTGTTCGAGCACCTGCCGGGCTGGCAGGGCATCCGCACGCCGGGCCGGCTCGTGCTGTGGACCACCATCTTCCTGGCGCTGCTGGCCGCGGGCGCGGTCGCGGCGTACTCGCGGCGCGCCGTGGACTTCTCCCGCGAGCGGGTGCCGGCCCGGCCGGGCCCGCTGCTGCGCCTCGCCACGCTGCTGCCGCTGCTGGCGATCGTGCTGGAGGGTGCGAACCTCACGCCGCACCCGATCGTGCCGCAGCAGCCGCTGGCGATGCGCGCGGTCGACGGGCCGATGCTGGTGCTGCCCAGCGTGGGCGGCTGGGACCAGCACGTGATGCTCTGGTCCACCACCCGGTTCCAGGAGGTGACCAACGGCGGCAGCGGCTTCACGCCGACGAAGACCGACGAGATCCGCGCCGCGACGCAGTCGTTCCCCGACCAGACCAGCATCGACTACCTGCGCGGCATCGGCGTGCGGAACGTGGTGGTGATGCGCGAGTGGATCGTCGGCACGGATCTGGAGGCGCGCGTCGACCTTCCCGTCGACTACCTCGGCATCACCCGCGAGGACATGGAGAACGCGGTGGTCTACCGCCTCTGACCCACGCACGGACGGCCCGGTTCGGCACTCGCCGGACCGGGCCGGTTCACGTGGTACGTCAGCTCAGGCGGCGCACGTCGAAGGTGGACGGCGCGGGGGAACCCAGGTACTCCTGCGACTTCATCCGGCACCAGGCGGGAATGTCGTTCGCCGCGGCCGGGTCGTCGGCCAGCACGCGGATCACCGCACCGGTGGGCAGCGCGGGGAGCCGCTTGGCGAGCGCGATCACCGGGAGCGGGCAGCGCCGGCCGAGGCAGTCGAGCACCTCGGCCGGCTCACCGTCACCGGCCGTCGTCGTCACTCGCCCGCCGCTCACCGGCCGAAGCGTCGCCACGGGCCGAGCCGTCCTCGCCGGCCGAAGCGTCGCCACGGGCCGGGTCATCAGTGCCGGCCGGGTCATCAGTGCCGGCCGGACCGTCGGTGCCGGGCAGCCCCGACGAGGCGGAGGCCGGGCCGGGAGCGGTGGTCGACGCCGAGACGGGCGGCGGGCCGGACGCGGGCGCCGGGGTCCGGTCCTCGGCGCCGTCGTCCAGGTCGTCCAGGCGGTCGTCCGCGAGATAGGCGGTCGAGCCGCTCGCCGTACCGGCGCCGAGACCCGCGCCCGCCAGCGCCGGAACCGGCAGTACCGCCCCCTGGCCGCGCCCGAACCGGCTGATCACCCACGGCGCGTCCGGCGCGCCGTCGAGGACACCGCCGTCCGGGTCGTCGTCGTAGACCGTGCGCACCGGGTCCTCCTCCGGGTGCCGGATCTCCCGGATCACGAACCAGCAGAGCGCCGCCACCGTGACCAGCCGCAGCGTGGCCGCCAGCACGAACACGCCCTCCGGGAAGACCTGCTTGCCGGAGGCCCCCAGCAGTTCGCCGTAGAACGCCACGAAGTACAGCACCTCGGCCGCCTGCCAGGCGAGGAACGCGCCCCAGCGCGGCCGGGCCAGCACCGCGAGCGGCAGCAGCCAGAGCACGAACTGCTGCGACCACACCTTGTTGAAGATCAGGAACGCGGCCACCACCAGGAAGATCACCTGAGCGAGGCGGGGCCGCCGCGGCGCGGTCATGATCAGGAACGCGATGCCGAGGCAGGCCAGGCCGAACAGCGCGTAGCTGGTCCAGTTCAGCGCCGGGTCCACGTTGTCGCTGAACCACTGGAAGATGCCCTGCTCGCCGGGGATCAGCGGGGCGAGCTTGCCGTCCAGGTAGCGGCCGACGTACCAGAGGGTGCCCCAGTCGATCGGGCGTTCCGTGTTGAGCTCGAAGAACCGGTTCCACGACTCGCGCCAGAGCAGGAACACCGGCGCGTTGACCGCGAGCCAGGTGGCGGCGCCGGTGCCGAGCGCGACGAGCACCGGCCGGATCCGCCCGGCCCGCAGCCCGAGGATGAGCAGCGGCCCGAAGATGAACAGCGGCCAGAGTTTGGCCGCGGCACCGAGGCCGAGCAGCACGCCGGCCAGCACCGGTTTGCTCCGTGCCCAGGCGTAGAGCCCGGCCGCGGCGAGCCCGATCACGAGGAAGTCCCAGTTCACGGTCGCGGTGACGAACAGCGCCGGTGCGAGCGCGAACAGCGCGGCGTCCCACGGGCGCCGGCGGCGCAGCGCGAGGATGACGGCCGCGGTGACGACCGCGAGCGCGGAGAGGACCAGCGCGTTCACGTCGTAGAACAGCGTGCCCTGGTTGATGCCCGGGTTCGCCTCGCCGTACGCGTGGACCGGCAGGCCGAGCACGCCCATGAAGTAGCCGGTGACCACCGGGTACTCCACCGGGTGATCCCGGTAGGGGACCTTGCCCTCGTTGAGGCCTTCGGCGTAGTAGAGCGCGAGCACGTCCGTGTAGCAGAACCGGGTGTACTGCACATGGTTGTCCCAGGCGCCGTCGCGGCAGGGCGACTTCTGCACCCAGTGCAGCGCGAGCGTGAGACAGACCAGGGCCAGCACGATCCGGGTGGCGGTCCAGAACCGGGCGCCCTGTGGACCGCCGTGGCCGGAGGGCGCGGCGTGCTCGCCGAGCGGCCCGCCGATCGCCTCGGAGAGGCCACGGACGAACGGCTCCGACTGTCCGGGGTTGTCGACCCGCGGCTGCTGCTCGACGTTCATACGAGGCATCTTGCCCCATGACGCTGAAGAACCGGACACGGCCTCGGCGGATCACCGCATCGACCACGAACGATTGAGGCCGGTACGCACACCAGGTGCGTACCGGCCTCGATCGAGTCAGACGGATCGACCGTCAGTCGTCGTCGTCATCATTCCCCGGTAGCCCGGGGATTCCGTTGGTCGGATTCGGCGCCGGTGGCGTCGGGTTGCCACCGGGGTTGTTGCCGCCGTTGTTGTTACCGCCGTTGTTGTTGCCGCCGTTGTTCGGGTTGTTGCCGAACAGGCAGTTGAAGTCGAACGGCTGGCAGCTCGGGCTGGAGTTCGGGTTGTTGCCCGGGTTCGGGTTCTCCGGCGCCTTCGGTGCCGGCGAGACACCGTTGGCCAGCACGCTGGGGTCGCCGACGAAGCTGCCCTCGGGGAAGCTCTCGATCTCGTACTTCGCCGCCTTGTTCGCGGCGTTCATGAAGTCTTCCCAGATCTGGCCCGGCGTGTCACCGCCGTACATGTCGCTGCCGTCCGGGTCCTTGATCGCCGAGCGCGCACCCGAGGTACCGACCCAGACTCCGGCCGCTATCTGCGTGGTCGCGCCCAGATACCAGGCGTCACCGTTCGTGCCGCCCTCCTTGCCGAGTTCCCAGGTGCCGGACTTGGCGAACGCCGGCCGGTCGTTGGCCAGCGAGTGGTCGTTGCCGTCACTGGCGCCCGGGATCTTCTGGAGGACCTTGAGCATGCTGTCTATCTGCTCGGTGTCGAACTTCTTCTCCGGCTTGATCTGCTCGCCGTTGACCTTGACCCACTCGCCGTCCGCGCGCTTCTTCTCGACGCTGACCACGAAGTGCGCCTTGTTGTAGCTGCCCCGGTTGGCGAGCGTGGCGAGGCCGTTGACGTGCTCGATGACCTTCACCTTGTACTGGCCGAAGCCGACCTCGACGTCGAACTTGCTCGGCGCGACCGCGCTCGGCTCCACCTCGGCGAGGTTGATCACCTCGTCCTCGTCCGTCCACATGGTGCGGATGCCGGCGTCCCGGGCGACGGCTACGACCTTCTCCGGGCCCATCTCCTTGGTCATCCAGTAGAACGGCACGTTGAACGAGTCGATCGTCATCTTCTCCAGCGAGCAGTACTTCGCACACGCCGGATCGTCACGGCCCGCGTTGGAGATCTCACGGCCGCCGCGCTCCTCGTCGACGTTCTTGGTCGAGTCCCAGTACGAGTCCATCGACATGCCTTCGCGCAGGCCGGCCGCGATCGTGTACATCTTGAACGTCGAGCCCGGGTTGTGACCGCCGTTGCCACCGCCGTAGTCGAAGCCCTGGCCGTCGTCACCGCCGTAGTAGGCGAGCACCTGGCCGTTGGTCGGGTCGATCGCGACCAGCGCGGCCTGGTGGTTCTCGTCCGTCTTGCTCATCGGCGAGGACTTGCTCTTGCGCGAGGCCGCGTCCTCCGCCGCCTTCTGCATGGCCGGGTTGATCGAGATCTTGATCCGGTACGGACGCTGCTGCCAGTCCGTTATGCCCATCTCTTCCAGCTCGGCCTTGACGTACTTGAGCACGTGACCGATCGGCTTGCTGTTCGCGCACTCCGACACGCAGCCGTCCGGGTTGTACTTGACCAGGCTCTTCTCCGGGTACTCCGCCTTCGCCCGATCCTCCGCGCTCAGCCAGCCCATCTCGACCATGTTGTCGAGCGTGTAGCCCCAGCGCTCCTTCGAGGCCTCGAGGTTGTAGTGCGGGTCGTAGCCCGCGTGACCACCCTTGATCGGCTCCGGCTGCTTGATCACGGCGGCGAGCACGGCGGCCTCGGACGCGGTGATCGCGTTCTTCTCGCCGGGCGGCGTGGTGACCGACTTGTTGAAGTACGCCTTGGCGGCCGCCTCGACGCCCTCCGCGCCCCGGCCGAACCAGATCGCGTTGAGGTACAGCGAGATGATCTGGTCCTTGTCGTACGTGTCCTCGATCTTGCGGGCCAGCAGCGCCTCGCGGATCTTCCGGTTGTAGTTGATGCCGGTCAGCTCCGCGGCGTGCCGCGCGTACTGCTGGGTGATCGTGGACGCGCCCTGGGTGTTGCCGCCGGAGATGTTGTTCCACGCGGCGCGGGCGATGCCCTTGAGGTCGATGCCGGAGTGGTCGTAGAACTTCTTGTCCTCCGCGGCCGCGACCGCGTGCTTGACCAGCGGCGAGATCTTCTCGTCCGGCACCACGGTGCGGTTGTGCTCGCCGAGCTTGGTCAGCTCGGTGCCGTCCGCGTAGGCGACCGTGGAGATCTCCGGCTCGAACGTGTTGATGTCCGGGATGTCGTCGAAGGCGTAGGTCAGGCCCACGATGCTGACGCCGGCCAGCATGATGACGACGGCGAACGCCGCTATCGACCAGTTGGCGATCTTGCGGCGGCGCGCGCGCTTCGCGGCGTCCGGGCTCAGCGCGGCGGCGCCGCGGCGCCCGGGGCCGGTGCCGCCCGGTCCGGCCCCACCGGGGCCACCGGGGCCGGCCGGGGAGACGGGGCGAACGCTGGCGCGGCCCGGCACGGCCCGGCCGACCGGCGCGCCGCCGACCGCCGCACCGCCGACCGCGGCACCACCCACGGCGGCACCGCCGACCGCGGCGGCGCCCACGGACGCGCGTCCCGGCACGGCCGGGCGCGCGGAGCCGACCGAGGCGGAACCGGAGCTGCCCGGCACCCGCGCGCCACCGACCGCGGCGCTGCCGCCGACCGAGGCACGCCCGGGCGCGCCACCGCTGACCGGGCTGCCCGGCACGCGGGCACCGCCGACCGCGGCGCTGCCGCCCACGGACGCTCGTGCGCTGGGGGGTCCGCCGGGCCGAGCGCTGCCGGAGGCACGCGGGGGCATGCTCCCTCCGGGGCGAGCGCCGTTACCCGGCCAGCCTCCCGAGCCGGCCGCGCCGCCGTAGCGGTCGTCGTCCGGCTCGCCGGAGCCCGGCATCCTGCCTCCGCCCGGACCGGAGGCCCGGCCATGCGGAGAACTGGGTTCGCCGTACGCGTTCATTCGTCACACCCTGCCGGTCGCGGTGGCGCGGATCGACGACCCTCGGGGGTGGTCGTGAGCTTCGCCACGAACGGACACTAGGGGCGCGGCGGTACAGACCGCGGCCCTTTCACTTGACTTTGTAGCCGTTACATCCGGAATAAACGGACTTATCGGGCTAACGATCTCACGTGCGTCTGCGGCCCACGAGCGCGTCACCGTTCCGCTCCTCGCCGGTGACCGGCCCCGCCGGTGGTCTCGTCCGCCTCCAGGCCGTCGCGGCCCAGCAGGAACTGCTCCACCAGGTGGTTCCAGGAGCAGCCCTGGCACACCTCCACCACGTACACCTGGAACTCACTCAGCGTCATCGCCAGCATCGGCAGCTCGGCCAGCTTCCGTGCCTGCCCGGCGGACTGCTTGAGCTCATCACCGTAGATGTAGTGCACGAGGGTGAGGTTCTCCCGGCGGCACATCGGACAGCGCTCCTCGGTCGGCTCGCCGTGGAATCGTGCCGCGTTCTTGAGGTAGGGCGAGGCATCACACACCTCGTGGACGCCCACCCTGCCCGAATGGACCTCACGCAGCACCGCTCGCCTCTGGAGCGAGTAGTCCACCACCTGCCGCTGCGTGCGCACGGACTGAAGAGTAACGGCTCCCGGCCCAAGAGGCGACAACGCTCACTTTCCGTGACAGTCAGTGGCCGACACAAACGTTTAACGGCACATCGTTTGCGTCTCGGCCACCTGACGTTCTACGGTTCGATGTATCGGGCCGATACATCGGGAGATCCAGAATCCCGAGAGAGAGGAGCGGCCGTGCTGGAGTTCGCCATCCTCGGTCTGCTCTCCGAGTCGGCCATGCACGGCTACGAGTTGCGCAAGGAGCTGAGCACCAAGCTCGGCCCGATCCGCGCGGCGATCAGCTACGGCACCCTTTACCCGACGCTCAAGCGCCTGCAACTCGCCGGCTGGATCGCCCAGGCGGGCGAGACACCGGCGACGGCGGACGAGGTGCCGGCGCTGACCAGCCGCCGGGGCCGGATCGTCTACAAGATCACCGCCGAGGGCAAGGAGCGGTTCGCGGAGCTGATCGCGCACGCCGGCCCGGAGACGTACGACGACGCGAGCTTCACCGTGCACTTCGCGTTCTTCGCCCGCACCGATCGCGCCACCCGGCTGCGCATCCTGGAGGGCCGCCGCCGGAAGGTCGAGGAGCGGCGCGAGGGCCTGCGCAACGTGCTGGCCCGGGCCACCGAGCGACTCGACGCGTACACGCTGGAGCTGCAGCGCCACGGCCTGGAGGCCTGTGAGCGCGAAGTGCGCTGGCTGGAGGAGCTCATCGCGAGCGAGCGATCCGGCCGCGCGCCGGGCCGTCCCGGCCCGACCGATCTCCCGCCCTCGACCGGCGACGCCGCCGGCGAGGAGCCGGGCACGTCATGACAGACGACCTGTCGTGCTGACCAAGAAGAAGGAGGCAAGCGGGATGGGTTCCGTCCGCGTGGCCATCGTCGGCGTGGGTAACTGCGCCTCGTCCCTGGTCCAGGGTGTGGAGTACTACCGGGACGCCGACTCGAGCGACCGGGTCCCCGGTCTCATGCACGTCACGTTCGGTGACTACCACGTCTCCGACGTGACGTTCGTCGCAGCGTTCGACGTGGACGCCAAGAAGGTCGGCCGTGACCTGGCCGAGGCGATCGTGGCGAGCGAGAACAACACGATCAAGCTGGCCGACGTGCCGCCGACCGGCGTGCAGGTGCAGCGCGGCCCGACCTTCGACGGTCTGGGCCAGTACTACCGAGAGATCATCGAGGAGTCGGACGAGGAGCCGGTGGACGTGGCGCAGGCGCTGCGCGACGCCCGGGCCGACGTCGTCGTCGCCTACCTGCCGGTCGGCTCCGAGGAGGCGGCCAAGTTCTACGCGCAGGCCGCCATCGACGCCGGCTGCGCGTTCGTCAACGCGCTGCCGGTCTTCATCGCCTCCGACCCGGCGTGGGCGCAGCGGTTCACCGACGCGGGCCTGCCGATCGTCGGCGACGACATCAAGAGCCAGGTCGGCGCCACCATCGTGCACCGCGCGCTGGCGAAGCTGTTCGAGGACCGCGGGGTCGAGCTGCTGCGCACGTACCAGCTGAACTTCGGCGGCAACATGGACTTCATGAACATGCTGGAGCGCAACCGGCTGATCTCGAAGAAGATCTCGAAGACCCAGTCGGTCACGTCCCAGATCCCGCACGAGATGGTCAAGAGCGACGTGCACATCGGCCCGTCCGATCACGTGCCGTGGCTCGACGACCGCAAGTGGGCGTACATCCGGCTGGAGGGCAAGGCGTTCGGCGACGTGCCGCTGAACGCGGAGCTCAAGCTCGAGGTCTGGGACTCGCCGAACTCGGCCGGCGTGATCATCGACGCGGTGCGCGCCGCCAAGATCGCGCTGGACCGGGGGATCGGCGGCCCGATCCTGTCCGCCTCGTCCTACTTCATGAAGTCGCCGCCGGTGCAGTACTCCGACCACGACGCGCACGCGGCCGTGGACCGGTTCATCGCCGGCGAGATCGAGCGCTGATCTCTCGCGGAAGGGCCGGGTCCGCGCGGGCCCGGCCCTCTCCTTATATATAGGTACGACCACGCCGGGTGATTCACCCGATCGGGGCGGTCAGGCGAGCCAGTCGCGTTGCAGCGCGATCCGTGCCTCGAGTTCCAGCAGAACCCGCTTGCGGGGGATCCCGCCGCCGAAGCCGACCATCTTGCCGCCCGCGCCGACCACGCGGTGGCACGGCACGATGACCGGGATCGGGTTGCGGTTGCAGGCGGTGCCGACCGCGCGGGCCGCGCCGGCGTCGCCCAGTCCGGTGGCGATCTCCCCATAGGTCACCATCTCGCCGTACGGGATGCGGGCGATCCGGTCCCACACCGCGCGCTCGAAGTCCGAGCCGCCGGAGACGGCCAGCGGCACCGTGAACGCGGTCAGCTCACCCGCGAAGTAGGCGCGCAGCTGCCCGATCGCCTCGTCGAGCAGCGCGTCCTCACCGCCGGTCCACGCGCGGGCGGCCGGGTGCCGGCCGAAGTGCACGCCGCCGACCGCGGCGGGGCCCGCGACGCCCGCGCGCTCGGCCGCCACGGACAGCTCGCCGATCGGCGAGTCGATCACCATCCAGCGCATGTCCCCATTGTCCCGCGTCAGCCGCGGGTGTATTCGATCTTGTAGAGGTCGCCGCTCTGCACCAGCCGGTCGTCGCCGCAGGTGTAGTCCGCCGTGTCGGAGGTGGCCAGGAACTCCTCGTCCTCCGCGGTCTGCTCGCCGTTGACGAAGATGACGAAGGTGGCCTCGGAGTCGACCGCGGTCAGCGCGATCCGGGCGTCGCGCGCCGTGTAGGTGTAGTTGACCTCGCCCTGAATCCGCAGCCGCACGGTCTGCCCGCTGACCGACCCGGTGTACTCCGTGCCGGTGCCGTAGTCGAACACGGCCGCACCGTCCTCGGAGAGGATGATCTTCGCGCCCTTCCCACCGGTCAGCTTGATCGTGCCGACGTTGGGGACCTCCAGGTCCTCGGTGTGCGTGGTCACGTTCCAGGTGCCGACCGTGCAGGAGTCTATGTCCGGGTTCACCGAGACGGTCGGGGTCGGCGTGCCGTCCGCGACCGGCGTGTCCTCCTGGTTGGTGCTCCAGACGGTGAGCCCGATGCAGCAGAGCAGCACCAGCACGACCGAGACCAGCGCGCCGATCAGGATGTTCAGGCCGCGCCGCCCCTTGTTCTGCGACGGTGGCGGCGTGTAGACGGGCGGGTACGCCTGCGGCTGCGCCGGGTACGAGGACGGCGGCTGATACGCCGGCGGCGTGTTCGGGTAACCGCCGCCGCTGGCCGGATAGCCCGCACCGCCGCTGGTCGGGTACGCCGGGGCGCCGCTGGTGTGCGGGCTGGGGTAGGCGTCGTACCCGGAACCGCTGGTCGGCGACGGGTAACCGTTCGGCGGGGACTGGGGCTGCTGCGGGTAGCCGGGCGACGGATAGGGCGCCGGCGGTGCGGAGGTCACCTCGCCGGTGCCGCGGTAGTTGCCGCACTGCGTGCAGTTACCCGCCGCGTCGATCGTGCCGCCCCCACAGACCGCGCAGGGCCCCATGTCGCCTCCCGGCTTGCCGTCCCACCTTCAGACCCGACGCTAGCGGGTGCGATCCACTCGCCCCAATGGCCTCAACGGTCAGCGGATCTTACTCAACGAGCGATGTCGCGCCGCACCGTCACTCGCCCCGGGTGAGCACCTCACGCTGCGCGTCCGGACCGGTCAGCGCGAGGTCGCTCGGGCCGCACTCGTAAGACCACTCGGTCAGCGAGGCCGGCCAGTCCGCCGGCGCGCCCGGCTCCGCCCCGTCCGGCGTGACCGTGAACGTGGCGTCGGACCGTGCCTCCGTCGCGGCCGTCACGCCGTCCGCGGCCCCGAACTCGAACGTCACCGTGCCGGCCACCGTGATCAGCGCGTCCCGGCCGTCCACGGTGGCGGCGTAGGAGGTCGCCTCGCCGTACTCGATCACGCCGGTGCCGTCCGCCCGGTAGGTGACGGCCGGGCCGACGCCGGTCAGCGTCACCTCGACCGTGCCGAGGTCGGGCAGCGCGACGAGTTCCCGCTGCTCGGCGACGCGCCACGGCCCGACCAGGCACTCGTCCGCCACGGCCGCGGGCGACGGGGAGGCCGGCGAGGGGGAGGGCGACGGGGACGGCGACGTGGGCGCGGCCGCGACCTGAGCCGGCGGCGGTCCGGTGAGCCGGTCGGCGGCCCGCGAGTCCGCGCCCGCGAACCGCACCACGACCGCACCGAACACGCCGGCCGCGACCACGCCGGCGACCGCCACCAGCACGACCGCGAGCGGGTGCGCCCGCTCGCTGCCGGCCAGCGCGGGGGAGGGCGCGTCGTACCCCATCACCGGCTCGGCCGGCCTGGGCGGCGGCGGGGGCGGGGGCGGGGGCGGAGCGGGGGTGCGCCACGAGGGCGGCTTCGGCACGCGGCGAGGACCGGCGGTGGCCCCGGGGACGACCGGCGTCCCCGAGACGGGCACACCGGACACGGGCGGGCCGGAGACCGGCGGCCCCGACACCGGCGGTGGCAGCGGCGTGGTCTCGGCCTCGTCACGCGGCGGCCCGGAAACGGGGCGATAAGCCGGATTCGTCGGGTAAGCCGGTGATTGCAGACGATCCCGGGACACGCCGCACCCGGCACACGTCCCGTCGGCCGTGACCGTCACCCCGCCACAGATGGCGCACGGTCGCACTGCCCGGCCCTCCTTAGCCACCGACCCGGCCCTCCACGAAGGACCGAGCAGTGAACCTAACGGAACCCGCGCACCCCGCATAAGCGGTTGATCCGATCGAAATGAGTGAACGGATCGCCGAGTGGGACCTGTCCTAAAGGCCCCTAGAGCCCCTGCGCCCGGGCCCAGGCGCGCAACTCCGCCTCCGCCTCGTCGCGGGTCAGCGGGCCGCGCTCCAGGCGCAGCTCCTTGAGGTGCCGCCAGGCCTGCCCGACCAGCGGCCCCGGCGGCAGCCCGAGCAGCTCCATGATCGCGTTGCCGTCCAGGTCCGGGCGGACCCGCGCGAGGTCCTCCTCGGCCGCGATCCGGGCGATCCGCTCCTCCAGCGCGTCGTAGTCCGCCGCGAGTGCGGCCGCCTTGCGCCGGTTCCGGGTGGTGCAGTCGGAGCGGGTCAGCTTGTGCAGGCGGTCGAGCAGCGGGCCACCGTCGGTCACGTACCGGCGCACCGCGGAGTCGGTCCACTCGCCCCGGCCGTACCCGTAGAAGCGCAGGTGCAGCTCGACCAGGCGGGTCACGTCCGCGGTGACGTCCTTGGGGTAGCGCAGTGCCTTCATCCGCTGCCGCGTCATCCGCGCGCCGACCACCTCGTGGTGGTGGAAGCTGACCCGGCCGTCCGGGCCGACCGCCTTGGTGGCCGGCTTCCCGATGTCGTGCAGCAGCGCGGCCATCCGCAGCGTGAAGTCCGGCTCGCCGCCGCCCTCCAGCCGGATCGCGTTGCTGACCACGGTCAGCGTGTGCTCGTAGACGTCCTTGTGCTGCGCGTGCTCGTCGATGGCGAGCTTGAGGCCGGGCAGCTCCGGCAGGAAGCGGTCGGCCAGGCCGGTGTCGACCAGCAGGCGCAGCGCCGCGATCGGGTCCACGCCGACCATCAGCTTGGTGAACTCGTCGCGGATGCGCTCCGGGGTGATCCGGTCCAGTGACGGCGCCAGCTCGGTCATCGCGGCGACCACGGCCGGGTCGGGCGTGAACCGCAGTTTCGCCACGAACCGGGCGGCGCGCAGCATGCGCAGCGGGTCGTCACCGAACGACGACTCCGGCGTGCCCGGCGTCCGGATCACGCGCGCGGCCAGGTCGGCCAGGCCGCCGTACGGATCGGTGAAGACGTGCCCCGGCAGGCTGACCGCCATCGCGTTGATCGTGAAGTCGCGCCGGACCAGGTCGTCGGCGAGGCTGGTGCCGTACTTCACCACGGGGTTGCGGCTGACGCCGTCGTAGGCCTCCGCGCGGAACGTGGTGATCTCCAGCCGCAGGCCGCCGCGCATCGCGCCGATCGTGCCGAACTCGCGCCCGGTCTCCCAGATGGCCTCGGCCCAGCCCTTGAGCACCGCGAGCGTCTCATCCGGCTGCGCGTCCGTGCAGAAGTCCAGGTCGTCGCCGAGGCGGCCGAGCAGCGCGTCGCGCACCGAGCCGCCGACCAGGTGCAGCTCGTGCCCGGCGTCGGCGAACCGGCGGCCGAGCTCGTCGGCGACGGGGGAGACGCGCAACAGCTCCGCGACGGCGTTGCGTTGCACGGCGGAGAGCTGGGCGCGCTGGTCGACCCCGACGGGGCCCTGGGACGTTTCAGACATGGGACCGCCAGCGTATCGCCAGCCCGCACGCCCGCCGGACCCGACCGGCGCGCGCGGTCGCCCGGGAGGGCAGGATGGTGACCCATGGCAGTTCCCGAGGCGCTGCGCGCGCTGGCCGGCCGGTCGTCGTTCTGGTCCGAGTGGTTCTTCCACAGCGAGGAGGAGGTCGAGCGTCCCGACCTGCTGATCACGTTCCCGGTCGCCGGCGGTTACCGGCTCCGGCTGGACCTGGACTTCGCACAGCCGTTCCACCTGCTGGAGCTGGCCGCGCCCGGGTCCGGCTCGCACGAGGGCGCGATGCTCGGCTGGGACGCGCCGGAGGACGGCCACCCGCACGTGCTGCGCTGGCCGGAGCTGGACCTGATCGGTCGCGTGATCGCGATGGACGATCCCTCGCTGGCCCATCCCGGGCTGGTGGTCGCGCTGCTCAGCCGGTTCACGCCGGTCACGCTCGCGGACGACGTGCCGGTCGCCCGGGCGCTGTTCACGACCGCGTTCCGGGCGCTGCGCCCCGCGCCGCTGGAGGCGGGCCCGGAGCAGGAGCCGCTGCCGTTCTTCGCGGAGCCGCGCTGGTGGCCCGCGCCGGTGGATCCGGAGGCGCTCACCGACCGGGAGATCGACCGGCTGATGGCCGGCCGCGACGGGCGCCGCGCGGGCCTGGACTGGCACCGGCACGACGGTCTCGGCTGGGTGGCGGTGCAGCGTGCGGAGCGCAACGAGCTCGGCTTCACGATCAAGAGCCTGCGCACCGGTACGGAGCCCTCCTTCCCCTACGCCGGACTGACCGAACTGCTCGACTCCGCCCGCCGGCGGCTGACCGCGGAGGTCTACGGCGCGCCCTGGTGCACGGCCGCCGCGGTGGTGCCGCTGGCCCGGCGGATCGTCCACGGCGGGGACCTCACGTCCGTACCGTCGCTGCTCGATGCCCTGGAGACGGCCGGTTGTGATCACCCGACCGTGCTGGACGCGCTGACCGAGCCGCTGGTCCCGGCGGAGGCCGCCTGGGTGATCGAGGAGATCGCCGGGGCCGCGCCCGGGACGCTGTTGCGCGAGGTCTGCGCGGGTGCGCCCGCGGACGCGGGAAGTGCTCGGGTTGACTAGGGTTCGTTCAACGCCGGTGGCACGCGGGTCCGCCGGGCGGGTCCGAGGGGATGCGACATGACCGGCGGTCTGTACCGGAGCTCCAACGCAGGCCATCGCGACGGCCCCTACGGTGACGGGCAGGCGCCGCCGCTGATCGACGCGGAGGAGGCCCGGCTCACCGTCCCGGACACGGACACGCTGGGCGGCACCGGCGAGGTCCCGGGTGCGGAGCCGCCGTCGGGCGGCGGCAGCACGGCCGGCAACAGCCTGATCATGGCGGCGGGCAGCCTGGTCAGCCGCGGCACCGGCTTCCTGCGCACGGTGGTGCTCACGTCCGCGCTGGGCGCCGCGGTCGGCGACGCCTACACGACCGCGCAGATCTTCCCCGGCCTGATCTACGAGTTCCTGCTCGGCGGCATCCTCTCCAGCGTGCTGCTGCCGCTGCTGGTCCGGCGGCGCAAGTCGGACCCGGACGGCGGCCAGGCGTTCACCCAGACGCTGCTCAGCCTCGCCGTGATCATGCTGGCCGTGGCCACCGTGATCGCGGTCGCCGCCGCCCCGCTGCTGACCATGATCTACGCGAGCGAGGAGTCCACCGGCGAGTACCGGGACCTGGTCACCAGCCTGTCCCACCTGATGCTGCCGATGATCTTCTTCACCGGCGTGTCCGCGCTGTTCAGCGCGGTGCTCAACACGCGCGGCCACTTCGCGGCGCCGATGTGGACGCCGATCCTGAACAACATCATCGTGATCGCCGCCGGCGGGGCGTACCTGGTGCTCTACGGCGCCTCGAAGATCGACCCGGGCGCGATGACCGCGGACCGGATCGCGATCATCGGCGGCGGCACGCTGCTCGGCATGGCGGTGCAGGCGGCCGGCCTGATCCCGGCGCTGCGCAAGGTCGGCTTCCGGTGGAAGTGGCGGTTCAACTTCGGCGACCTCGGGCTCCGCGAGCTGGGCAGGCTCGGCGCCTGGATGATCTGCTACGTCGTGGTCAACCAGATCGGCCTGATCGTCGTGTTCAACCTGCTGAACCGCGCCGGTTCCCAGGGCGAGACCGGCCCGCTGATGTACAACAACGTCTACCTGCTGCTGATGATGGCGCACGGGATCATCGCGGTCTCGATCATCACGGCGCTGATGCCGCGGATGAGCGCGGCGGCCGCGGACGGCCGCCTCACCGACATCGCGGAGGACCTGTCCCGCGGCATGCGGACCGCCACCGCGGCGCTGGCCCCGGTCGCGGTGGTCTACGGCGTGCTGGCCGCGCCGATCATGGTCACGCTGTTCGGGCACGGCGCGATCGGCGCCGACGACGCGGCGGCCACCTCGATCGTGCTGATCAGCGCCAGCATCGCGCTGATCCCGTTCTCGGTCAGCCAGCTCTTCACGTTCGCCAACTACGCGATGTCCGAGAACCGGACCGCCGCGCTGGTCAACGTGCCGGTGGTGGCGGTCCGGATCGCGATCCACGTGGCCTGCTTCATGCTGCTCGACGCCCGGTGGGTCGCGGCCGGCCTGATGATCGGCAACGCGGTCTCGTACGTGGTCTCCGCCGCCATCTCCGCCACGGTGCTGCGCCGCCGGATCGGCGCGATCGGCATGCGCGACGTGGCCGGCTCGATCCTCAAGGTGATGGTCGCGGCCGCCGGCTCGATCGTGGTCGGCCTGCTCGTGATGAAATTGTTGCCGGGCGACGACACCCCGTCCCGGCTGGAGGCGTTCCTGAACCTGGTCGTCGGCGGTGCCGCTATCGGCGGTGCGTACCTGGGGCTCGCGCTGCTGCTGCGGGTACGGGAGATCACCCAGCTGCTGGACATGGTCAAGCGCCGGATCAGGCGGTAGTTTCAGCGGTCCACGCCCGGGATAAAGCAGTCGTCACCCGATGGTTGTGGACACAGGCTTTGAGTAATCCCAGGTCGGGCCGCACAATCGTGGCAGGGTCCGGTCCGGCGCCGCCGATCACGGCGGCGTGGGGACGGACGCTCCGGGAGTGCCCGCGGTCCAGGTAAGGTCGCTCTCGGCGGAAGCGGCGCGACGCCTACCCTTCGTGGGAGGATTGTCCGCAGCGGGTCAATCGATCGATCACGGCGCATTGACGTGCGTGATGTTGTGATCACCGAGGGAGGACGGGTGACCCAGGTCGGCGAAGGTCGAGAGGCCGCCGAGGCGGTTCCGTCCGTGATGACCTTCGGTGAGCCCGCCGTCGGTGACGTCATGGCCGACCGTTACCAGTTGGAAGACCACGTCAACGACGACAGCGCCGGCCGGCAGATCTGGCGCGGCACCGACGTCATCCTGCGCAGGCCGGTCGCGGTCGTGCTGCGCTACCCCGGCGGCGAGTCCGCCACCGAGATGCTGCAGTCGGCCGTCGCGGCCAGCCGCGTCATCCACCCCAACCTGGCCGGCGTCTACGACGCGATCGACGAGGGCGAGCGGGCCTACGTCGTGCGCGAGTGGATCGACGGCCTGGCCCTGCGCGACCTGGTCACCGACTCCGGCCCGCTGGACGCGGCGCGCGCCATCGGGATCGCGCACGGCGTGGCCGACGCGGTCGCGGCCGTGCACGCCACCGGCATGGTCCACGGCAACGTGCACGCCGGCACCACGATGATCGGCACCGACGGCCGGGTCGTGCTGGCCGACGCCCGCACCGACGGCGACGACACGCCGGACAAGGACGTGCGTGCGGTCGGCGGCGTCCTCTACTACGCGCTCACCGGGCACTGGCCGCACGCGGAGGCCGGCGCCTCCCGCCTGCCGGACGCGGTGCGTGACGGCTCCGGCACGATCGTGGCACCGCGCCAGGCGCGCGCCGGCGTGCCCGCCTACCTCGACGACCTCACCATGGACCTGCTGGATCCGAAGCTCGCGGTCCCCGCGTCCGACGTGCTGGCCGCCGAGCTGACCCGGCTCGACTCGGCCGCCGAGGAGCAGTACCTGGAGGAGGTCGGCCCGCTCCGGTTCACCGAGGGCGACGAGGCCAGCCCCGAGCAGCCCCAGAATGCCGCCCGCAAGATCGCTGTCGGCGTGGCGGCGCTGCTGGCCATCGCGGTCATCGGCCTGATGCTCGGCATCTCCGCGCTCGGCGGCGACGACCCCGGCGACCGGGACCCGGTGCAGGCCGGCGCGAGCCAGGGCACGGACGGGGGCGGCGGCGCCGCGCCCGGCGCGATCCCGAACCCGCAGCCGATCAAGCTGACGAAGGATCAGGTCCGCGTCGTCGACCCGGGACCTAACAGCACCGGTGACGACCGCGCCGACGCCGCGCTCGCGGTCGACGGCGACGACGGCACCTCGTGGAACACGTCGACGTACAACACGCGCAAGTTCGGCAACCTCAAGCCGGGCATCGGCCTGCTGATCGACCTGGGCAGCCCGCGCCAGGTCTCCTCGGTCAAGGTGCAGCTGGGGGAGAAGGGCATCTCCGCGCAGTTGCTGACCGGCGACAGCGACCCGGCGGCCGGCAACACCGGCGCGTCGAACGACGTGTTGATGGGCTTCGACGAGCAGATCCGCACGACGTACTCGCAGATCGGCAAGGGCTTCGAGAACCACGACGCGCCCACACTGGCCTTCATCGACGGCTTCGACCCGGACGCGAAGTACCAGTACCTGCTGGTGTGGTTCACGGAGCTGCCGGATTCGCGGAAGATCGTGGTCGATGAGATCACCGTCGAGGGGACCTGACACCCCCGACGACGAGCTGCTCGCGGCTCACGTCGACGGTGACCCGGACGCGTTCGCCGAGCTGATCGGCCGGCATCGGGACCGGCTCTGGGCGGTCGCCGTGCGTACCATCGGCGACCGCGAGGAGGCCGCGGACGCGCTCCAGGAGGCGCTGCTCTCCGCGCACCGGGCCGCCGCGCGGTTCCGCGGCGACTCCGCGGTCACCACCTGGCTGCACCGGATCGTGGTCAACGCCTGCCTGGACCGCATCCGGCGCCTGCAGAACCACCGCACGGTCCCGCTCTCCATCCCGTCCGACGACGACCGCCCGGAGCGCGAGCCGGCCGCGCCGGTGATCGACCACGACACCGCGCTGGTGGTCCGGCAGGCCATCGACGAGCTGCCGATCGAGCAGCGGGCCGCGCTGATCCTGGTCGACGTGCAGGGCTACTCGGTCGCGGAGGCGGCGGCCGTGCTCGGCGTGGCCGAGGGGACCGTCAAGAGCCGGTGCGCTCGCGGACGGGCCAAGCTCGCGATCACGCTCGGGCACCTCCGGCCCGGCCGGTCTCGACGGGATAACGCGCCGGTCACGGAGAAGTCGAGCGATCCAGCTCACGCCGGGAACCCGGCGGACGCCGGGAACGTCTCATCGGAAGGTGCGCCGTCCCCGGGGCGTAACGCCCTGCGAGTGAAGGCGGAGGAACAGTGAGCAGCTCGGACGCGTCGCTGACCGAGGCTCAGTGGGACCTCCTGGCCGACTACCTCGGCGGCGTACTGGACGGAGACCCGCGACACGACGAGGTCACCGCGCTCATCGCATCGGATTCGGAGTGGCGGGACGCGCACGCGGCGCTCGCCGACGCCACCGGCGCGGTCCACGACGACCTGCGCACGCTGGCCGAGGCGCCGGTCGGCCCGATGCCGGACGACGTGGCCGCCCGGCTGGACGCGGCACTGCGCGGGGAGGCCCTGGCGCCGGTGATCCCGCTCCGCCGGCGCCGATTCCCGCGCTGGGCCCTGCCCGCCACGATCGCGGCCGGCGTCCTGGCGTTCGCCGCGGTCGGCATCACCGGCCTGCTGAACGGCCTCGAGGTGAACAACGAGATCACCTCCTCCGCCGGCAGCGGCGCGGACGCTCCGGAGGCCGCGGCCGCGCCGCTGCCCTCCCATCAGGTCGTGGTCAGCGGCCGGGACTACACATCGGCGTCCGCGCGGTCGCTGGCCGAGCTGGTGGAGGAGCGCGGCGTCGCGGCGGCCGAGGGGCTGAGCAGCCCGCTGGCCGAGTCCGGCGGCAAGCCACCGGCGCCGATGCGCGACGACGCCGGCGGCGCGATCCCGCCGGTGCTGGCCCGGCTCACCGATCCGGAGGCGCTGAACCACTGCCTGGGCGCGATCGCGATCGAGCACGGCGTGGCCTCGCTGACCGCGCGGCTCATCGACTATGCCTCGTTCGAGGGCAGCCCCGGGCTGCTGGTGCTCTTCACGGACTCGGTCGGCCAGGACATGGTGTGGGTCGCCGGCCCGCAGTGCGGTGCCGACGGCATGCTTGCGGACACCCGGTATTCGGCGCCGGTAGGGTGAGCAGGCAACACCTTCCGGGCCGCGCCCTGCCGACGTGAGCCGGCCCACCGGTGTACCGGACCGGGAATCCCGGTCCATGCGATGACGTTTCTGCTGGGGCGATCGCCGCCCAGCCCCGCCACCGGCCGGACGGGCAGCGGTGCACACGAAGACACTGAGGAGTGGGCAGTGGACGAGGTCCGCAACCTGATCATCATCGGCTCGGGGCCGTCCGGCTACACGGCCGCGGTCTACGCCGCGCGCGCCAACCTGAAGCCGCTGGTCATCGAGGGTGTGCAGTCCGGCGGCGCGCTGATGACCACCACCGAGGTGGAAAACTTCCCGGGCTTCCCGGACGGCGTGATGGGTCCCGAGCTGATGGACTCCATGCGCAAGCAGGCGGAGCGGTTCGGCGCCGAGTTCATCACCGACGACGTCACCCGCGTCGAGCTCACCGGCACCACGGTCACCGAGCCGGGTGCGGAGGGCCTCAAGACCGTGTGGGTCGGCGACACCAGCTACTTCGCGCGTGCCGTGATTCTCTCCACCGGCTCGGCCTGGCGGCGGCTCGGCGTCCCCGGCGAGGAGGAGTTCCTCGGCCACGGCGTCTCGTCCTGCGCCACCTGTGACGGCTTCTTCTTCCGCAATCACCACATCGTGGTGGTCGGCGGCGGCGACTCCGCCATGGAGGAGGCCACGTTCCTGACCCGGTTCGCGGAGACGGTCACCATCGTGCACCGCCGCGACTCGTTCCGGGCCAGCAAGATCATGGCGCAGCGCGCGATGGACAACCCGAAGATCAAGGTCGAGTGGAACAGCGCGGTCGAGGAGATCCTCGGCGCGGACGGCAAGGTCAGCGGCGTCCGCCTGCGGAACACGGTCTCCGGCGAGACCAAGACGCTGGACGTCACCGGCGTGTTCGTCGCGATCGGCCACATCCCGCGCAGCGACCTCTTCAAGGACCAGGTCGCGATGAACGAGGAGGGCTACGTCACCGTCGACTCGCCCAGCACCCGGACCAACGTGCCGGGCGTCTTCGCGGCCGGCGACCTGGTCGACCACACGTACCGGCAGGCCATCACCGCGGCCGGCACCGGCTGCGCCGCGGCGCTCGACGCCGAGCGCTTCATCGCGTCGTTCGAAGAGATCTAGAAACCCCCAGCCCCGAGGAGGCATCCGTCCCATGGAGTCGGTCACCGACAAGACCTTCGTCAGCCAGGTTCTGCAGTCCGACAAGCCGGTGCTCGTCGACTTCTGGGCCGAGTGGTGCGCGCCGTGCCGCAAGGTCACCCCGTTGCTCGAGGAGATCTCGAAGGAGATGGGCGACAAGGTCACCATCGTCAAGCTGAACATCGACGAGAACCCCGAGACCGCCATGGCGTACCGGGTGATGTCGGTGCCGACGCTCACGGTCTTCAAGGGCGGCCAGCCGGTGAAGTCGGTGGCCGGCGCGAAGCCCAAGGGCGCACTGATCAACCTGATCGAGTCCGCGCTGTAAGACTCTTTCGCACCGAGAGCCCCGGTTCGTGCGCATCGCGGAGCCGGGGCTCTTTACTGTGAGTGACGCGTCGGCGAAACGCGCGGCGACCGTGCGCCCGCGATACGCTCCGGTTCGAGTTTTTGAGGAGGTCGTTGCTGTGCGCCCGATCCGACGTGGAGACCGTGGCCCCGCGGTGGCGGAGATCCGCTCGGTCCTGGCCCGCCTGGACCCGGCCTTCGCCGCGGACGAGGACCTCTTCGACGAGCACACCGACCGCGCGGTCCGCGCCTTCCAGCAGCGGCGCGGCCTCACCGTCGACGGCGAGGTCGACGAGGAGACCTGGCTCGCGCTCGACGCGGCCCGCTGGCGGCTCGGCTCCCGCGCGCTGTTCCACGCCATCCCGCACCCGCTGATCGGCGAGGACGTCCGCACGCTGCAGGAACGCCTGCTGGAGATGGGCTACGACGTGGGCCGGCCGGACGGCGTCTACGGCGCCCGCACCGCCAAGGCCGTCGGCCAGTTCCAGCGCGAGGTCGGCCTCTCACCCGACGGCTCGTTCGGCCCGCAGACCATGCACGCGCTGCGCCGCCTCGGCCGCAAGGTCGTCGGCGGTCGCCCGCAGTGGCTGCGTGAGGCCGAGGCGTTCCGGCAGTCCGGCCCGCACCTGCTCGGCAAGACCGTGGTCATCGACCCCGGCCACGGCGGCCCCGACCCCGGCATCGTGGTGCCCGACGGCCCGCTGCGCTGGACCGAGTCCGAGCTCACCTTCGACCTCGCCTCCCGCCTGGAGGGCCGCCTGGCCGGCGCCGGCATGCGCGTCCACCTCACCCGCGGCCCGTCACCCGCCGCGCGCATCCGCGACCGCGACCGCGCCCAGCTCGCCAACGACCTGCACGCCGACCTGCTGATCTCCATCCACATCGACGGCTACAAGACCCCCGAGGCCGACGGCGTCGCCACCTACCACTACGGCGACGGCACCTCCGACGGCGTCACCTCCACGGTCGCGGAGCGCCTGGCCGGCCTGGTTCAGCGCGAGATCGTCGCCCGCACCGGCCTGCGCAACTGCCAGACCCACGCCAAGACCTGGGACCTGCTGCGCCTGAGCCGCATGCCCGCCGTCCGCGTCGAACTCGGCTACCTGACCTCCCCGCGCGACCGCGACCGCCTCGTCGACCCGCTCTTCCGCGAACAGGCCATAGAGTCCATCGTGGCCGCGGTCCAGCGCATGTACTACCCCGTCGAACACGACGTCCCCACCGGCTCCATCGACGTCCGCCAGCTTCGCACCGCGGTCGCCGCCGGCCTCCCGATCAAGGCCTGAACCCCCTTTCCATTTGCCCGCTTCCGGCGGGTCCGGTTCCGCATGCTCCCGCGGGCACCGGTCGTCGCTGGCGCTCCTCCCTGCCGGTCCCGCCGTGCCAAGACCATCCGCACCGCCTTTGCTCTGCTTACCCGGGTACGGTGCTCGACGGCCACGCGTGCCGGCCTCGCCAGCACATCGCAGCGGCGGTGAGCGTGACTCAGTAATTCGGCGCGACCGCGGTGCGGTGCTGTCGCTGCCCCGGGTCCTGTCCCGCTCCCAGTTCGCGCAGCTCACCCCGACCGGCGACTGGCACGGCGCGGTCGCTTCGCTCTGCTTACCTGGTCGAGAATCGCTGCTCGTTGGCCGGACACCCTACTGAGTTCGCCTCAGCAACGGTGCGCGTCGCGGTCGCCGAAGACCCACTTCTATGCCGATATTTCGGACTTCTGACGTCCGGGCTGGCCGCCGGTCGGCCACAGAACCGGGTTCTAGTTATCAGAGGCTGTGACTTTCGCCCGATACCTCGGCTTCCGTGCGCGCGGGTCGGAAAGGCCGGTGCCGGCCTCCGGTCCAGGGGGTTGCGCGCCTCGATCAAGCGCACGAGGGCCGACCGTGAGCACCCGCCTGCCGGCCGCCTCCGGAAGTCCGTCGCGGCTGCGGTGATCTCGCCGTCTATTGAGGGACGCTCACTGCCACGAGTACGTCCTGCGATATTGCCGCCACGAGCTGCTGGGAGCGCGGACTACAGCCGGGGTTGGTCTTGCGGCCACGGAGCCGGCAGGGAGGAGCGCCAGCGACGACCGGTGCCCGCGGGAGCATGCGGAACCGGACCCGCCGGAAGCGGGTGAATGGAAAGAGGTTGTCAGGCCGTGGAGCTGGTGGCGGGCCGGACCGGGCGGAGCAGCGTCTCCGGGGTCATCGAGCCGAGGAGCTTTTCCAGGGCGTATTCGACGTCGGACTTCCAGGAGAGCGCGGTGCGCAGTTCCAGGCGGAGGCGTGGATAGCGGGGGTGCTGGCGGACCGTCTTGAAGCCGACGGAGAGGAAGAAGTCGACGGGGGCGACGCAGGCCTTGGCGTCGTCGTCGGCCTCGCCGAACTTGGCGTCGCCGAACGCCTCGATGGCCTTGATGCCGCGCTTGGTGAGGTCGCGGGCGACGCCTTGGACCAGCATGCGGCCGAGGCCGCCGCCGGCGAACGCGGGGACGACGTGCGCGGTCATCAGCAGCGCGGCGTCGGCGGAGACCGGGGAGGTGGGGAACGCCATGGAGCGCGGGACGTAGGCGGGCGGCGCGAACATGACGAAGCCGGCCGGCATGCCGTCCACGTAGATCAGCTTGCCGCAGGAGCCCCACTCCAGCAGCGTCTGCGAGACCCAGGCCTCCTTCTCCAATTCGGGGGCGCCGTCGGCGCAGGCGCGCTCGGCGCTGACCGGGTCGAGTTCCCAGAAGACGCACTTGCGGCAGCCCCGGGGCAGGTCCTCGAGCGTGTCGAGAGTAAGGCTGACCAGGCGACGAGACATGGCTGCGAATCCCCCACGGTGCTTACGAACTCCCGCCGAGAATCGTACGCCGGATTTTCAGCTCAGCGCGAAAGACGCGTGGTCCGGTCCGCCATGTGGACCGGCCGGTTATCCGAAGGCCGCCCGATCGGGCGAGGCATAGCATCGGTTCACCGGCGCCCGCGCTGGGTGCGCTCCCCTAAGAGTGAGGTGATCATGTCCGGCACGACGCTCGACGATTACACCGATAGGTACGCCGCCCGTGTCGGGGGCATGACCGCTTCGGAGATCCGAGCTCTGTTCGCCGTCGCCAGCCGCCCCGAGGTGGTGTCGCTGGCCGGTGGGGCGCCGTACATCGCCGCGCTTCCGCTGGACGCGGTGGGGGAGATGCTGGGCCGGCTCGGCAGCGAGCGCGGCAGCAGCACGCTGCAGTACGGGATCGGTCAGGGCACGGTCGAGCTGCGCGAGCGGATCTGCGAGGTGATGGCGCTCTCCGGCATCGACGTCGGCTGCGGCGCCTCCCCGGACGACGTGGTGGTGACGGTCGGCGGCCAGCAGGCGATCGACCTGGTCGCGCGGCTGTTCCTGGACCCGGGCGACGTGGTGCTGGCGGAGGGGCCGACCTACGTGGGCGCGCTCGGCGTGTTCCAGGCCGCGCAGGCGCAGGTGGTGCACGTGGCGATGGACGACGACGGGCTGATCCCGGCCGCGCTGGAGTCGGCGATCGCCGCGGTGCGGGCCTCGGGCCGGCGCGCGAAGTTCCTCTACACGATCCCGACGTATCAGAACCCGACCGGCGTGACCATGTCGGAGGAGCGGCGCGAGCAGGTGCTGGACATCTGCGAGCGGGCCGGGCTGCTGGTGGTGGAGGACGACCCGTACGGCCAGCTGGGCTTCGACGGTGACGCGCCCCGGCCGCTGCGCGCGCGCCGGCGGAACGGCGTCTTCTACCTGAGCACGTTCTCCAAGACGTTCGCGCCGGGGCTGCGCGTCGGCTGGATTCTGGCGCCGCACGCGGTGCGCGACAAGCTGGTCATCGCCACCGAGGCGACCGTGCTCTGCCCGAGCGCGTTCGCGCAGGCCGCGGTCACGGAGTACCTGACCACGATGCCCTGGCGTCAGCAGCTGAAGGTGTACCGCGAGGTGTACCGGGAGCGCCGGGACGCGCTGCTCGACTCGCTGGAAGACCTCATGCCCGCGGGTACGACGTGGACGCGGCCGGCCGGCGGGCTGTTCGTCTGGGCGACGCTACCGGAGGGCCTCGACTCGAAGGCGATGGTGCCGCGCGCGGTCGCGGCCCGGGTGGCGTACGTGCCCGGCACCGGCTTCTACGCGGACGGCGGCGGCCAGGAGTTCATGCGGCTCAACTTCTCCTTCCCGTCGCCGGAGCGGATCCGCGAGGGCGTGCGCCGGCTGTCCGGCGTGATGGAGGAGGAGATGGCGCTGCGCTCGGTCTTCGGCGCGCCGGCGCTGCGCCGCGGCCAGGGCAGGGCCGACGTGCCCGGTTCGCAATTGGCATGATCGACAGCATGTCGAACGATCTTCGTGTGCTGGTGCTCGCCGGCGGCCTCTCCTACGAGCGGGACGTCTCGCTCCGGTCGGGCCGCCGGGTCGCCGACGCGCTCCAGGCCGCCGGAGTGCAGACCGAGCTGCGGGACGCGGACGTGGCGCTGCTCCCCGGCCTGCGCGCGGACCCGCCGGACGCGGTCATCATCGCGCTGCACGGCGCCATCGGCGAGGATGGCTCGCTGCGTGGCGTGCTCGATCTGTTCGACGTGCCGTACATCGGATGCGACGCCCGCACCGCGCGCCTCGCCTGGGACAAGCCCTCCGCCAAGGCGGTGCTGCGCGAGGCCGGGATCAGCACGCCGGACTGGGTGGCGCTGCCGCACGACCGCTTCTCCGAGCTGGGCGCGGTCGCGGTGCTGGACCGGATCGTGGAGCGGCTCGGCGTACCGCTGATGGTCAAGCCCGCCCAGGGCGGATCCGGCCTGGGCGCCTCCGTCGTCCGCGACGCCGCCGATCTGCCGGCCGCGATGGTCGGCTGCTTCTCGTACGACTCGACCGCGCTGGTCGAGCGGTACGTGCCGGGCGCGGACATCGCGGTCTCCGTGGTGGACCTGGGGGAGGGCCCGTTCGCGCTGCCGGCCGTGGAGATCGTGCCCCGGGACGGGGTGTACGACTACGCGGCGCGGTACACCGCCGGCGTGACCACGTGGCACACGCCGGCCCGGCTGTCGCCCGCGGTCACCGCGCAGGCGACCGCGACGGCCGTGGCGGCGCACCAGGCGCTCGGCGTGCGGGACCTGTCCCGGGTGGATCTGATCGTGGACGCGGACGGTGTGCCGCACGTGCTCGAAGTGAGCGTGTCGCCCGGGATGACCGAGACGTCGCTGCTGCCACTCGCGGTGGCGGCTGCGGGGCTCGATCTCGGGAAGCTGCTGAGCGAGTTGGTGGAGCGGGCGGTCCGCCGGGGAGTTTGACCGTTTTGCGAAGCGGTCATCACGGAATCTCGCTCGATCCGAAATCGCGAGAGAATGGCTCTGACAGAAGCGATCCGGGGTTTGGATCGCGTCGCACTGAGCCGGTAAGCCTGGGTTTTCGGGTCGCACCGAGGATGACGCCATCGCGTTCGATCACGCGATGGCGTCATCACGGTTCCGGGGACGCCGCAGAGGTCGTAAGAGCCGCGACTGACGGGTCGCGGCCCGCTGCCCCGCCCGATTCCCCAAAGCCCATCGCCGCCACCAGTCGAGGCGCGCCGTGGGACGGCGCCTGACTGGGAGCCGCCGAGAGCGGCGCGGCACCACGGCCGCACACCAACCACAAGGGCACCGAGTTAGGCGATCACCCTTCCGCCCCTGACGCGATCGCGAGCGGATGAGGGATGAGGGGCCACTCCATGTCTGGAGAGGGCCGTCGCCGGGTGAAAGCGGTCCTGGTGGAGGTAGAACGAGGCGGGCTGGACGGTACGCGGCACCGACCGCGTACCTGGAACGGTAGTTCGAGGTTCGACCACGCACCTGGACGATGGGTCGATGTCCGACCACGCATCCGGACGATAGGTCGATGTCCCCGGCGGCCTGCGCGGCGCCGGAGGGCGTTGCGTACCCCCTGCCGGAGGGTCTTGGTCGTTGGTCTTCGGGGATCAGGCGTTGGTCGGGGTGGCGTCGCCGGCCGGGTCGGGGGATGCGGAGGCTGCCTGAGTCGCGGCGGCCTCGTCGTCGGGCTCCTCCAGCGCGGCGACCGAGCTGATCGGCTCGGCGGGCGTTGGTGCCGACGTGCCGTTGCTGTCCGACTCCCGCGTGGTGCCCGTGCCGGCGCCGATCTCGGTGTCGGTGTCACCGTCGGCGGAGAAGCTGGACGGCGCCTGCCACTGGATGTGCGGCGGCTCGGCCAGCGGGCGGCCACCGAATTCGGCGAGCCACGCGGCGACGAGCGCGAGGTTCTCCCGCCACTGCATCTCGGGGATCGGCGGAAGGATCGCGTCCCACAGGGAGAGGAACGTGCCGCGCAGCTGGAGCCGCCCGTACGGCCGCGCGAGGAACCACATGTGCAGGTGCGCGGAGCCGTCGCCCCAGCGGTTGACGTGCACGCGCGCGACGCCGTCCAATGAGCGGACGGCGCGCTCCAGCCGTACCGTCATCACGCCCAGCTCGGCCGCGAGCAGGTTCGGCAGGTCGCCCAGGTCGAGGTGGGAGCGGGACTCCAGAATCAGGACCATCGGCAGGCCGGACGGCTGATCCATGGCGCGGACCCGCCAGCGGTCGCTGACCCAGATGTACGCCTCATCGGGCGCGGCACACGCGACACAGTCGGCCGAGTCCTCGCCCTTACGCGACGGCTCGACCTCCACCGGGTCGTCGATCTGCTTCACGCGGATGTCGCCCTCGAACGGGAACGACGGCCACTTCGTGAACTCAGGCACGGAGGAAGGGGTGTGGGGCACGACGCTGACCCTAACGGGTTTGCCGCCCGATGTCCTTACTCCATTTCGGCTCCTCGCACGCCACTCATGGCCAGTGGCTGATCGGCCGTGGGTGGGCTGGTGGCGGTCGGGTGCGGTGCCTGTTGTCCACGGAGTTATCCACAGGCACTCCGCGCAGCCTGTGGATTACCAACCGGCATGCCCACCGCAGCGGAGGCGATCAAACACCCTGCGTGGGGCGGCCGCAGGGCGTTATCCACCGCCTTCATCCACAGGCCGACAGGCCGGTTGACGCGCTGTTTCACGTGAAACGGGGGGCCCTGTGGATAACTTCTGTGGATAACTCGGAGGGGAGTGGATGGCGAGATGAGGCCAGGTTCTGGGTGCGCGGGTTTTCCACAGGCCTTGGGTTTGCTGCTGATGCGGTCGGCGCTCGGGGCGGCGCGTTTCACGTGAAACCGAACTGGCTTCACGGCGTCTTCTCTCCGAAAGATCCTCGCGGTCGGGCTGCCGGCGGGCAGGCGAAATTCGCTAGGTCCGCCCCCTGCGAACGGCGGTGATCTGGAGCCCGGCCGACCTGGGGCGGCGGCTGTGGGCGCTAGTGGCGATCCTCGACAAGGGATGGGGGCGAGCCGGCGAAGACTGACGCTTTGCCCTTGTCGACTACTCGCTGCCTCATTGGCTTCTTGCCTATGCCGTACGAGACGCGGCAGTGCCCACGCCGCATTGACTCAGGTATTGGGCCCGGCTCCCTCTTACCGTGGCCCGGCGCGCGTCCTCGGTGCGGAGGATTTCCGATGACCGGCATGGCAGGCGATCATCGGCCCTGCAGCACGGATCGGATGGCCGGCCGTAGACCTCCCGGTGGCGCCGCTTCGATCCGGGGGAGCGGTGGTGGGTGAGGCTGTTGGCCTTGGCCAGGCCGGTGATGATGGATGCGTCATGGTCCGCGTTGACGCTGGGGTACGTCGCCTCCCTTGCACCGGGCGCCACATGGCCTCCAGGGTGCCGACCAGCGCTCCTCAATACATTGCCGAGGGCTGCGGCGGGTGAGCGCCGGCGAGGAGGCGGAGTTCGAGTTCTTGCCGCGATCGTCTGCCTGTCCCGCCTGACATCTACCGCGACCTGAATCCGTCGGCCGACCTCTACAGCCGGAACCACGTCGGCATGAGCGCGGCTTGGACTCAAGCGCTTCGCCTCAAGCGCCTCGACTCAAGGCGTTGATCGCGAATCGGCCAGTCGGCCGGTGCCGTGCCCACAATCTCCACACGACGCGACCTCACCACGCGAGCCGGCGTTGATCGCGCCGTCACCGCGCCTGTCGTCGTGATCGTCCGGATAGCTTCGTGGAGCACGGCGAGAGCGCCCCTGTGGAGGGAGCGGGTCTTGCGGCGCCACTGCGGCGATCCGCCATTGCGCCAGACCCCAAGCCATATGTTGCCGCGACGACGAGGTGCTCATGCAGCGCGTGAACGCGGCCACGATTCCGACGAGCCGTCGTCTGCTCCGAGACGTTGGCGACCGTGAGCCATGGTTGGCGGCCAACTCACGTAGGAGCGTCTCCCGCTCTACCCCTGGCGCCCGGCTTCGTCGTCGCGGACGATCACCTTGGTCTGCCACCATCGGAGATGGCGCCGCAGGCATGCGCACCGGTGTTGCACCGATCCACCACGTGCCCCGTGTTGTGCCCCCTGAGTGTCCTCTGTCTCCGACGGCTGCAGCTCGACTGAGCCGACGGTTCGCCGCGTTCCAGCGATGGCGGCCGGCAGTCCCACAACTCGTCGCGGTCCCGTCGAGGCGAGTGCCATCCACACAGCAGTGCAAGGCCTGAGCGGTCGAACTCAGCCAGCGGCCCCCGTCGTGCGTCAACAACCGCCCTCAGCCGACGGCTGTAGCCGCGTGCGACTCACGGTATGGCCGACCCACGACGTGCCGCAGTCAAAGTCGCCGGCATGCGCTCGACACCGTACGGAAGTCGAGCAACACGGTCCAGCGAATCGCGTCTGCAGGATCCGTCGTACCCCGTCCCGGCAGGCATACGACGGCCCAGCCGCGCGACCGCCGATTGCTCATCCGCTGCACGGCCCGGCGCCCTCCTAATCACCGCTCGATCAACATCGGCGGCTCGGGCAACCCGCCCCGCGCCGAAGCTCACCATCGCCGTGCGCCCGCTGACGAACTCCAAATCCCGACGACGAATGCCTACGCGGCGGAAGATCCGGCGGAGTACCGGACCAGCCCTACATATTGCTCCCACCACCCGCTTGTGCACCGAGGTCGCACGCAGATGGATCTCCGATACGCCCCTGCGAGAGCCGCGAGCGGTCTGCGCGGCCATTCCGGCGTGCCGCTCGATCACGGCGCCATCTAGCTCACCGCGCACTCCTATCTCCTTCAGGCGCCGCACATGTCTGCCCGCCCTCACGAAGGTTGGGTCAAGAGACGAGCGTGCCGCCTCCAGAATTCCCACCGACAACCAGACCCTCGGGCGACGACGAATACCCCGCGCCCCGCGCCCCGCGCCCCGCGCCCCCGCGCCCCGCGCCCCGCGCCCCGCGCCCCGCGCCCCGCGCCCCGCGCCCCGCGCCCCGCGCCCCGCGCCCCGCGCCCCGCGCCCCGCGCCCCGCGCCCCGCGCCCCGCGCCCCGCGCCCCGCGCCCCGCGCCCCGCGCCCCGCGCCCCGCGCCCCGCGCCCCGCGCCCCGCGCCCCGCGCCCCGCGCCCCGCGCCCCGCGCCCCGCGCCCCGCGCCCCGCGCCCCGCGCCCCGCGCCCCGCGCCCCGCGCCCCGCGCCCCGCGCCCCGCGCCCCGCGCCCCGCGCCCCGCGCCCCGCGCCCCGCGCCCCGCGCCCCGCGCCCCGCGCCCCGCGCCCCGCGCCCCGCGCCCCGCGCCCCGCGCCCCGCGCCCCGCGCCCCGCGCCCCGCGCCCCGCGCCCCGCGCCCCGCGCCCCGCGCCCCGCGCCCCGCGCCCCGCGCCCCGCGCCCCGCGCCCCGCGCCCCGCGCCCCGCGCCCCGCGCCCCGCGCCCCGCGCCCCGCGCCCCGCGCCCCGCGCCCCGCGCCCCGCGCCCCGCGCCCCGCGCCCCGCGCCCCGCGCCCCGCGCCCCGCGCCCCGCGCCCCGCGCCCCGCGCCCCGCGTTTCACGTGAAACGAGTGAGCCGCCGCCAAACGAGCAGGGGGCAGTTCGGTGCCACCGATAGTTGAAGGGCAGGCAGTCGCGCGCGTGGCACCCAGAGCAAGGCCGCGCAGGCGAGTAACAGGGCTGTGCAGCGTTGCCTGGCTCGTGGCATCACCAACACGATTCCGGGCGCGCGAGCCAGCCAAAGGACGAGGGCACCCCTCGATCCAGGCGATGACCGGGGAAGCGGACGCGCCAATGCGATCAACCTCAAGCGCCCCGGCGACGCCCAACAACCGAGCGAAACCGGACGGGCCGGAAGCCGTGCGGAACCGGCGGTACAGGCGTTCACATCGACATCACGCGCACTCCGGCAGCGTGCTGTCCGCCTGACTGCGCGGACGGCCATCGCGGCGATCGGCACGGCGCGGACCGACTCCGAGCCCTCGAAAACGACTCGAGCGTCGGGCACGTGAAGGAGTCCGGAGGCCAGTCCTATTCTGGCGCTCGGCGACGACGGTCGTCGCACACCGCGTATACGGCTTTGACTCCTCGGCATGTCTCGACGACCGCGCGGGGAACGATGTCGGCGCACCACGCGCACCCAAGCGCTCGTCGTTTCACGTGAAACAGCAACGATGGCCACACGTCTCTGACGACGGCCTAATGGGGCGGCGCAATCCACGGAAGCATTGGACTGTTGCGGGACGGTCAGCACTGCTCCTTCTCGTTCAACGCTGGAGCCGGCAGGGGCGCCCAGCACACCTGACGAACCGCAATGTGCCGCCACGTCGTCGCGGCACGACCACCACACACCATGTCGGCCGCATCGTGCGGTTGGCACGGAGAGCCAGCGTCGGCAACGACCCCGCCTTCGGTCCGCCGTGCAGAGTGAAACCCGGACTCCATAGAGAGCCGCGCCGACCACTGGACACCTCCCGGTTGCGTATGCCTGCCCCGTAGCCGGCCGAAAGAACGCCGTCCGGACAACGATCATGAGCGAGAAGATCCATCTGGGGCATAGCTTCCCGCCCCTCGCTATCGCGGTCAGTTGGCCGGCGCCACGCGGCCGCCGGGCTCCGCCGACCGAAGCGGCGGGCCGCAGGGTCCGGGCCGCACATGGCGTGGGTCAAATCCGCACGCCGCCGGATCCGACCCCGCCCTGCTGACCGCCGCGACCTGACGTAGCGGCAACGCTCACCACCGAGAACCGTCCACGGCCGATCAACGCGAAGCTGCGACTACCTAGCTGCTCGCCCAGGCTGGGAGGTCCCGAGTGCCGAAGTGATGGTGGTGGCGAAGCGGGCAGGCTTCGCGATCAACCTCGGTTCGAGACATGGCAAGAAGGGCGTTGAAAAGCGTTGTAGCACCGAGAGGGTGCCAGCCGGCTGAGATGGCGCCCTGGGTGACCGCCACGGCGTATCGCATGTTCAATCGTCGGGTTCGCTGAAACCACCAGACACACGGGGATGAAGCGCGGTCGGCACGTAGTCAGCGGGTCGACATACCAGCCAACGCCTGAGCGGCTAGGTAAAGCAGGGGGGCGGCCGACGAAGGGCGTCGGCACCGCCGAGAGCCGCGCCGGATTCCGGCGTTGCGAAGCGGCGTGGACCGCATCGGGCCGCCGTAATGTGGCGGACGAGCAGCGCGGGCAAGCACCTCCAAGCTGCCTACTCGAAGCGCACTGACCAATGTCGCAGTTGACCTTGAGGCCAAAACACGCTTCGATCAGCCCGTCATCGGTCAGGGAGCGCGCGGACACGTTGACCGACACCGGGCCTCAAGTCCGCCTCACCCGACGTCAGCCGCTACTTCGCGCGAGCGTTTCACGTGAAACCACCACAGCGATGAGGGCCGCCTGTCAGCGAGCGGTCCCGAACGTACCGCTGAATGCACATCGGCCCGAAGGGCCAAAGCCTCCGAGCCGATCACATATTGGTGCACGGGAACCTTAGGCGTCCTCGTCCTCCCGGGACTCGACGCCGATTATTCCGACGATGCGCTCAAGGTCGTCGACCGTGGCGAACTCGATCGTGATCTTTCCCTTGCTGCGGCCAATGTCGACCTTCACGCGGGTGTCGAACCGGTCCGAGAGGCGGTCGGCCAAGTCGTTGAGCGCGGGGGCGTGCGGCTTGGCGCGGCGCTTCACCGGCTTCTTGGCCACCGGGCCGTCGCTCAACGCCAGCTGCACCAGTTCCTCGGTGCCGCGAACAGAGATGCCCTCGTTGACGATGCGCTTGGCCATCTCGTCCTGGGCGTCCGCGTCCTCCAGTGCGAGCAGGGCCCGTGCATGGCCGGCGGAGAGCACGCCGGCAGCGACACGGCGCTGGACCTGCGGGGGGAGGTTCAGGAGGCGGATGGTGTTGGAGATCTGGGGGCGGCTGCGGCCGATCCGGCGGGCGAGCTCGTCGTGGGTGGCGCCGAACTCCTCGAGCAGCTGCTGGTACGCGGCGGCTTCTTCGAGCGGGTTCAGGTTGGCGCGGTGGATGTTCTCCAGGAGAGCATCGCGGAGCATCGCGTCGTCCTTGGTTTCCCGGACGATCGCGGGGATGGACTCGCGGCCGATGGCCTGAGCGGCCCGCCAGCGGCGCTCACCCATGACGAGCTCGTAGCGGCCTGCTTCGAGCTCGCGGACCACAATCGGCTGGAGGAAGCCGACCTCCTGAATGGAGATCTTGAGTTCTTCCAGCGCCTCCTCGTCGAAGACGTGCCGCGGCTGCTTCGGGTTGGCGACGATGTCCGTCACCGAGATCTCGGCGAAGCGGGCGCCGGGCACCGGGGCGAGCGCGGGCTCCGCGGCGACGGACGCCGGAGCGGGTTCGGTGGCCGCAGCCGCGGTCGCCGGCTCGGAGGCCGGCGACGGTGCCGGAACGACGGGCGCAGGCGGCGTGGCCGGAGAGGCAGACGCCGGTGCAGCGGACACCGGCGCGGCCGGAGCCGGGGGCGGTGCCGCGGCCGGACCGGATGGGGCGGGTACGGCCGCCGTCTCGGCCGCAGGCGCGGTGGGGATCAGGGCTCCGAGTCCACGCCCGAGCCCGCCCTTAGGACCCTTCCTCATGTGCCCGCTTCTCCTTGCTCCGATGCTGCCGCCACCGCCGCGCCACCCGCGACGGCCACCAAGACGCCCGAATCAACCACAGTGTCACACCACCACGGGCCAGCGATGCGCCGTCCCGGAACCGATCATGCTAAAGCGCGCCGCGGCGCCTATCCGTTGCGGCCCAGGTCTTCCTTGGCGCCCCGCTCGGCGATCTCGCGGGCGGCCTCGAAGTAACTGGTGGCGCCGCGGGAGCCGGGGTCGTAGGTGACGACCGACTGCCCGTAGCTGGGCGCCTCGGAGACGCGGACGTTCCGGGGGATGACGGACTGCAGCACCTTGTCGCCGAAGTGGTTCCGCACGTCCTGCTCGACCGCGTCGGCCAGGCGGGTGCGCCGGTCGTACATGGTCAGCAGGATCGTGGAGACGTCGAGCGTGGGGTTGAGGTGCTGGCGTACCAGGTTGATGTTGTTGATCAGCTGGTTGAGTCCTTCCAGCGCGTAGTACTCGCACTGGATCGGGATCAGGACCTCCTGCGCCGCCACCAGCGCGTTGACCGTGAGCAGGCCGAGCGACGGCGGGCAGTCGATGAACACGTAGTCGAACTGCTCCGGGTGGCTCTTGATCGCGCGGGAGAGCCGCGACTCACGGGCGACCACGGAGACCAGTTCGATCTCGGCGCCGGCCAGGTCGATGGTCGCGGGCACGCACCAGAGGTTCGGGATGCCCTCGACGCCCTGCGCGACATCCGCCAGCGGCACGTTGTCGATCAGGCAGTCGTAGACGTCCGGCACGCCCGCGTGATGCGGCACGTTGAGGCCCGTGGACGCGTTGCCCTGCGGGTCAAGGTCGACCACCAGCACGCGGTTGCCGTGCAGCGCGAGCGCGACCGCAAGGTTGACGGTCGTAGTGGTCTTGCCGACGCCGCCCTTTTGGTTGGCGACGCACATGATCCGGGGGTGCGCCGGACGAGGCATGGTCACCTCGCCGCTCGGGTTGAGGATCTGCACGGCGCGCAACGCCTCCATGGCCAGAGGAAGGTCGTCGTCGGCGGGAGCCGACGTTTCACGTGAAACATAGGGTTCGTGGTCTGCTTCGGCCGGCACTTCGGGTCCGCCGTAGCCGTTTCCCACCCGCGGTTGCGGCACCGGATACTCCTCGCCCTCAAATCCACCCGGTCCTACCGGGGCAGGCTCAATCCTGCCGTACGAGGGCTCGCCCAGCGAGCCGTCATAGCGCGTTTCACGTGAAACAGGGTAAGAGGAGGAGCCTGAGTAGCTTCCGTAGTCCTGCACCGTGTCATCCCTGCCAGAATCGGATGAGTCCACACTATCGACGCGCGGCCAGCCTACGGCCGTGGGGCGCCCATGGCCACGCCCATCCGGCCCATGTTTCACGGGAAACGAAGAAGCCTCTGAACTGAAGACCATAAAACCAGATGCGAGCCGCAGTACGCCGGAACAATGCGCCTCGCAATCGGGCCAGCCGGTGCCGTCGGGAGCGTCCAACAGCGGGTCGATCTCCGGAGGCGGTGGCTTGAGGCTCGCGGCCATCGCGGAGGCCAATGACGCGGACAGCGGCGCGGTGAAGGTGGCCGGAAGAAGCGGAACCGCCGCCACTGGTACGGAGATCGGCGCCGGATAGGTCGGCGATGGTTCTTTCGCCGGGGCCGGTGAGTCGGCCGGTCGCGCGAGGGCCTGTGAGTCGGTGGTTGATCGCCCGGAGGTCGGCACGCCGAGGGTTGCTCCTCCGGGGAGCGGCGCAGCGGTGGGTCGCACCGAGGCGGACGAATCCGCGGGTGGCCGCCCGGACGCCGACGGGCCGGCAGGTGGTTGACCGGCGACCGGTGAAACTACGGACGGTCGCCCCGGGGTCCGTGGAACAGCGGGTGACCGCTTCGCGGCAGGTGCGCCAGCGGGCGATCGCTCGGGCACCAGTTCTCCGACGGGGGATAGCTCAGAGGCTGGCGTACTGACAGATGGCCGCGTCACGACCGGCGGGTGCAAGCCACCCGGGCCGGACGCGGGTGTGCCGGATGCGAGCGGGTCGGAAGCGCGCGGGACGGCCGTGAGAGGACCGGATGCCAGAAGCTCGGCACCGGGGGAGGCGGTGGCATCGGTTCGCCTGAAGGCGAGGCGACCGAACGGGGTGGAGTCGTCGGCCACCACTCTTCGGCCCGGGAGACGCAAGCCACCGGACACTACTGGCGAACCGGCGACTTGGGTGTCGTCGCGCGCCGTCGGACCAGCCGGCGTTGGCGGCCCCGGCACTACCGCCAGCCCCTCCGGCACCGCTAGGCCCGCCACCGCAGAAGACTCATGCAACCCCACCGGCTCCGGCAAGTCGGGACACCTTGGCTCCGCGCGATCGTCAGGCGTCGCTTCGCCCGAAAGCACCGGTGACTCCGCACCCGTCGGCCGCTCCTCGATAGGCCCGTCGTGGCCACCAGAATGCCTTGGGCCCAGCACCGAGGAAGCGCCGGCCGCAGTCGCTTGGGGAGCCTTCGAGCCTTCCGCTGCCTTGGCTGATGTGGTCGATTTGGTCGGCTGGGGAACGCGCCCTGATTTCCGGCCTCGCCGGGTGGCTCGCGTCGTGGGGGACACCGCCTGCTCCCGCACGCCGGATACGAAGCCCGGGTTCGTCGTGGACGGGACGGGCACCGCGGGAGGGGTCGTCGGCGCCGAGCGTGGCGAAGCGGGCGCGCCCGCCGGCTGCTGAACAGAAGCGGTTGACGCAGGCCGCCCTTTGGCGCGAGCCTGTGGCGGCGGAGCAATCAGTGGCGAGACGGGCTCCCCCGGCGGAGATGCGACCAGTGGGGAAGCGGCATCCGCCGCCGGCGCCGGCGAGGACCCGGCACCCGCCGACGACGACGCGAAGGGTGAGGAGGCAGCACCCGCCGACGACGACGCGACCGGTGAGGCGGCAGCACCCGCCGCCGGGAACGCGACGGGAGAGGATGCAGGGTCCCCCGGAGAGGGAGCAACCGACGACGGGGTGGCATTCGCGGCTTGCCGTGCGAGCGGCGATGCGGTGGCAGCTGCCGACGCATCGAGAACCGCAGGGGAGAACCCGACCACCGGTGAGACCGCATCCCGGGCTCTCACCGATTCGGATGCCGAGGGTGCGACACGTACCAGCGAAGGAGCGGAGGAAGGCTCCACTGGCCGGACGGAAGCCCGCGGAGCGCCAGGGCCTGCGGTGGAATCCGGTTCCACCAGGTCGGCAGGAGCCGGTGAGGAAGCCGCCCGCTCAGCAGAGTCCCGCTCCACCGTCGAGGCAGGGGCGAGCGGTGAGTCGGATACCGCCGATGACTCGGCGGCCGCCATGGAGGCATGAACCGGCGGTGGGGTAGGGGCCTCGGCTGAGGGTGGGGGCGCCGCCGGACGTACGCCACTGGCTTTCCGCTTACCGCGCCGCCGACCCCGCATCTAGCCCCTCCGCTTCCTCCCGCCCCCGAAGCCACCGCCGGTCCTGGACGCGGCCCCGCGGCGCTCCGGGCGGGAACCCTTCCCCGACCGTGCCGGCACGACCCGCTCCCGGACGATCTCCACCACGGTCGTCGGTGCGGCGAGGAGTTCCTCCCCGCACCGCCGGACGACCGGCGTGGAACCGCCCAGCCGACCGACCGCGTCCCGGTGCTCCGCGATCTCGTCGGCGGCCGAGGACCCCTTGAGGGCCAGCAGCCGTCCGCCGAGGGCGGTGAGGGGTAGGCACCAGCCCGCGAGCCGATCGAGCGGCGCGACCGCCCGCGCGGTGACGACGTCGGCGGGGGAGAGGGGGTCCCCGACGACCTCTTCGGCGCGGCCCCGGATCACCGTGGTGGTGTCGTCCAGGCCCAGCGCCGTCACCGCTTCCGCCAGGAAGGCGGTGCGTCGTGCCAGTGGCTCGACCAGCGCGATCGTGAGATCTGGACGGGCCACCGCAAGCACGATACCGGGCAAACCCGCCCCAGAGCCGACGTCGACGACGGAAGCGCCGGAAGGGATTAGCTGGGCGACCGCGGCGCAGTTGAGCAGGTGCCGTTCCCAGATGCGCGGGGCCTCGCGCGGGCCGATCAGGCCGCGGACCACTCCGTCCGTACCGAGGAGGGTGGCGAACTCCGATGCCAGCGCGAGCCGATCGCCGAACAGTGCCTCGGCCGCGGGGCGCAGCGGGTCGGGGAGTGAAAGATCAAGCGGCTCGGAGGGCGCGGTGCCCTCCGAGCCGCTGGAAGCGGATTCGCGCACGGATCAGTCGACCGGCCGCACGACGATGCGACGGCTGGGCTCGACGCCCTCCGACTCGCTCTCCACGCCGGACGCCGCGTTGATCACGTCGTGCACGCACTTGCGCTCGAACGCGGACATCGGCTCCAGGCGGACGGGCTCGCCGTGCTCGCGGACCTTCTCGATCGCGTTGCGCGCGACCGCGGCCAGCTCCTTGCGGCGGGAGTTGCGGTAGCCGCCGACGTCGAGCAGCAGCCGGCTGGGGGAGCCGGTGGCCCGGAAGATCGCCAGCCGGGTCAGCTCCTGGAGCGCCTCGAGGGTCGCGCCGCGCTGGCCGACGAGCGGCTGCAGCCGCCCGCCGACGACCTCGACCATGGGACGGCCCCCGGAGACGAGCTCGTCGATGTCGCCGTCGTAGTCGAGGATGTCCAGCAGACCCTCGACGTAGTCGGCGGCGATCTCACTCTGGCGGAACAGGTCGCTGTCGGACGGGCCTTCCGATTCCTTGGTCTCCTCGCTGTCGTCGTCGTGCTCGACGACGGTCTCCTCGGTCTCGAGGTCCTGGTCAGCGTGGGGAGTGCTGGTATCGGTCACGGTGTCATCTCCGTACTCGCTGGGCCGGACCGTCACCGGTCCGCTGGTTCCCCGGTGTCCCGCCGCGCAGGGCCGGGACACCGGGCACGTTTATGGGGCCGTCAGCCCTTGGGCTTTGCCGACGGGTTGCTCTTCTTCGCCCGGGAGGGGACTCCGCCGGTACGCCCGACCGCGTTCTTGCCGGGTGTACCGCCGGCCTTGGCCGGTGCGGCACCGTTCGCCTGGGCCTTGGTGGCCTGGGCGGTCCGGCCCGGGCGCACCGGCTTGGCGCCCGGCTTGGGGGCGAGCGCCTTGGTGTCGACGGCCGGCTTGGCGGGCTCGGCCGGCGCGCTCTTGCGGCCGAACATGCCGGTCTTCACGGGCTCGCTCTGCCGGGACGCGCCGGAGCCGCCCGTCTTTCCGGTCGTGGCGGTGACCGGCGGCGGGAACTTCCGGAGCACCCACTGCTGCTGAGCGAGGGTGACGAGGTTGTTCGACACCCAGTAGATGATCACACCGATCGGGAACAAATAGCCCGAAACAAGGAGAGAAAGCGGAATTCCGTACAGCATCAGACGCTGGATCATCTTCTGCTGAGGGTCCTCGGCCCAGCCGGTCTTGAGGATCATCTGACGGCTGGTCAGGTACGTGGTGGCCATCATGATGAGGACGAGCAGGCCGGCCACGACCATCACGGTGGCGCGGTTGGCGCCCAGCCGGACCAGTTCCTCCGTGGTGGAGCCGAACTTGCCCGCGATCGGCACGGTGAAGAGCTTCGCGTTGGCGGCGCCGTCGAACTGCTCCGCGGTCCATCCGTACAGCGTCTTGTTGGTCTTGGACGGGTCCAGGCGGCGGAGCACGTGGAAGAGGCCGAAGAAGACCGGGATCTGGATGAACATCGGAAGGCAACCCATCAGCGGGTTCGCCTTCTCCTTGCGGTAGAGCTCGACCATCTCCTTCTGGAGGGTCTCGCGGTCACCCTTGTGCTTGTCCTGCAGCGCCTTGAGCTGGGGCTGAAGGGCCTGCACCGCGCGCTGCGACTTGATCTGCTTGACGAAGACCGGGAACAGCACCACGCGGACGGTCACGACCAGGAAGACGATCGCGAGAATCCAGGACCAGTTGGTGCCGAGGATGGTGGTGTCGGGCACCCCGATGAAGTCCCAGGCCGCGTGCCACTTCAGCAGGATCCATGAGATCGCCCAATAGATCGGGTCCAGATTGACGAAGTCAAACAATTCCGGCTCCAGTCACATTCGCGCGACGGCGGTCCGGGTCGGGCACCGGGTCGAATCCGCCAGGATGGAAGGGGTGGCAGCGCAGCAGCCGCCAGATCGCGAGCCGGCTCCCCCGCAGTGCTCCGTGCCGCGTGACCGCCTCGAGGGCGTATGCGCTGCACGACGGATAGAAACGACAGCGTGCCGGCAGCGCCGGGCTTATCCACTGACGGTACGCGATGACGCAGCGCGCCAGCGCACGGGCCGCGAGCGTGGGTGGACGCTCGGTATCGCTCATCCGGCACCATCCCTGCGACGCTTCGCACCGTCGGATCGGCGGCGGGTCTGCGGGGCGGCAGCGGCCCGCAACGCCGCATCGAGATCAAGACCGAGTCGGGGGTACGGCGTGAGCGCCGCACCCGGTTGGGCGCGCACGACCAGCGTGGCGCCGGCCGGCAGCGTGCCGATCCGCTCGCGCACCAGGTGCCGCAGGCGACGGCGGACCCGGTTGCGGACGACCGCATTGCCGACCGCCTTGGAAACGACGAAGCCGGCGCGCGCCGCATCGGCGGCGTGCACCGGCTCGATCGTCTCGTGCTGCTGCCCCTCGCCGTCGGCCTCGGTGGGGAGACCGGCGGACGCGAGATGGAGGTGGACGACGACGGCTCCGCGCGCGGCACGACGGCCAGCGCGGATCGCTACGGCGAAGTCGCTGCTACGCCGCAGTCGCTGCGCTGCGGCCAACACGACTGACCTGCCCCCTCCTGGCCGGCGGGCCGGACCTCAGGCAGACAGCTTGGCGCGGCCCTTGGCGCGCCGGGTGGAGAGGATCGCGCGACCCGCACGGGTGCGCATGCGCAGCCGGAACCCGTGGGTCTTCGCGCGGCGGCGGTTGTTCGGCTGGAAGGTGCGCTTGCTCACGTCAAACTCCGTCTTCGTACGGCCCGGGCACGCTCTGCGAGCCGGAGGTCGTCTGGTCCTGCGTTCCCCGAGGCCGGAGGTGATCTTGCAAACGGCCCGAAGTCTCTGGTCAATGCTAACCGGCCGCGCCGGGAGTCGCCCGGCGGGCCGCTACAGCCAGCCGATTAGCCTGCCCAGAGTACGCGCGTGTACCAGCGGGCGTCAAAACGCGCGACCTGGCACACCGGCGGTGAACTGCCGCTTCGCGCTCCGCGGGTCCGCGCGTACCGATCGGCGGTTGATGCTGCGGGGCCATCGCTGTTAGCGTGCCCGTTTGCCGGTGGCGACATCGGCGGACCGGCCGTCGCGGCGCACCCGGGGCGGCCAGAACCGGACGAGGGGGAAAGTCGTTCGGCACGGTGGACCCTTCTCATCCGCGCCACCGCAGCTCGGCAGGTCTCACCAGCAACGGACGGTAAGCCACAATCGGTCGGTACACAGGGTGTGGATAACCTGTGGACGACGGTCGTGAAGAACGTGGGTAGCAGCAGTGTCATCGCTGTCGGCGGGGGGCCGGCCGCGATCGGCCGCGGACCCGCGCTTCCGGCGACCAAGAGACGACAGCGGCAACCGGCCGGCAGGCGACCGGTGATGTCGGGAGCGATGGGGGTGGCGGGACGGTGGCCGACACGGTCGACCTGGCCTCGGTGTGGAGCGCCGCAACCGACGATCTCGCCGATGAGATCGTGTCGGCGCAGCAGCGCGCCTACCTCCGCCTGACCCGGCTGCGCGCGATCGTCGAGGACACCGCGCTGCTCTCCGTGCCGGACGCGTTCACCCGGGACGTGATCGAGTCGCGGCTGCGCCCGGCGATCACGGACGCGCTCTCCCGCCGGCTCGGCCGCCCGATACAGGTGGCGGTGACCGTGCGCCCGCCGGAGGACGGCGCGGGCCGCCCGTCCGGAACGGTCTACGGCACGCCGTCGACGCCGCAGGAGGCCGCGCCCGCCTACCCGGAGCGCGAGGCGCTGTTCGACCCCCCGGCCGCGGACCCCGTCCCGTTCCCGGAGCAGGAGTACGCCCGGCCGGCCCGCGCGGAGAGCCCGAACCGCGACCGCGACCGCGACCGCGCCGACGACGTGCCCGAGCCGCGGTACCGCGAGGCGGAGCATCCGATGGCCGCGCAGAACGGCGCCCGCCGCGAGCCCGCGCCCGACCGCGACGACGCGCAGGCCGCGCTGTTCGCCGCGCCGCCGCGGGCCGAGTCGTTGCCGTCCCGTCCCGCGCCCGCCGCGGAGCCGCGCGCGCCGCAGCAGTCCGCGCCGGCCGACGATCCGTACCGGACCGTTGCCTACCCGGCCGCGCCCGCCGCGGTCCACGAGCGGGCCGACGAGCCGCGGACCAGGCCGGACGCGTTCAACGACGACACGCCGCCGCCGTTCGGCCGCGAGCAGCGCCAGGTCCCGCCGCGGATGCAGGACGAGCCCGCGGACACCGGGCCGGGCGACAGCGGGCCCGGGCGTACCGTGCGGGATATCCGGCCCGGCGTCACCGGCGGTCCGGGCGGGCTGGACCGCGCGCGCCCCGGCGGCGAGTCCGGCGGCAACCGGCTGAACCCGAAGTACATGTTCGAGACGTTCGTCATCGGCTCGTCCAACCGGTTCGCGCACGCCGCGTCCGTGGCGGTGGCGGAGTCGCCGGCCAAGGCGTACAACCCGCTGTTCATCTACGGCAGTTCCGGGCTGGGCAAGACGCACCTGCTGCACGCGATCGGGCACTACGCCACGACGCTGGGCCACGCGCGCTCGGTGCGGTACGTGTCGACCGAGGAGTTCACCAACGAGTTCATCAACTCGCTCCGGGACGACAAGACCAGCGCGTTCCAGCGGCGGTACCGGGACACCGACATCCTCCTGATCGACGACATCCAGTTCCTGGTGAGCCGGGAGCGGACCCAGGAGGAGTTCTTCCACACGTTCAACACGCTGCACAACGCGAACAAGCAGATCGTCATCACCTCGGACCGGTCGCCGAAGCAGCTGACCACGTTGGAGGACCGGCTGCGCACCCGCTTCGAGTGGGGCCTGCTCGCCGACATCCAGCCGCCGGACCTGGAGACGCGGATCGCGATCCTGCAGAAGAAGGCCGCGCAGGAGCGCCTGTTCGCGCCGCCGGACGTGCTGGAGTTCATCGCGTCGCGGATCTCGTCCTCGATTCGTGAACTGGAGGGCGCGCTGATCCGGGTGACCGCGTTCGCGAGCCTGACCCGCTCGCCGGTCGCGCTGTCGCTGGCCGAGGAGGTGCTGCGGGACTTCATCCCGGACGGTGCCGGCCCGGAGATCACCGCGGACCAGATCATGGTGTCGACCTCTGAGTACTTCGGGGTGAGCCTGGAGGACCTACGTGGGCACTCCCGGTCCCGGGTGCTGGTGAACGCGCGCCAGGTGGCCATGTACCTGTGCCGGGAGCTGACGGATCTGTCGCTGCCCCGGATCGGGCAGGCGTTCGGCGGCCGCGACCACACCACGGTCATGCACGCGGACCGGAAGATCCGGCAGCAGATGGCGGAGCGGCGGTCGCTGTACAACCAGATCGCCGAGCTGACCAACCGGATCAAGCAGAACTCGTAGCCCGGCGGGGCCGCCACACCGCTGTTACTCAACTGTTACCAGGGCGTTCGTCCCACCTCCGGTCCGCGAGGTGCGACGAGCGCCCTTCGTCGTACCGGCGGTTATCCCCAGAAGTTATCCACCGCTTGTCCACTGCGTGCGTGGTCCGTCCACAGGCATCCACAGATTTTGGGCGTTCTCCACAGGCATCAATCCACAGACTGTGGAGAAGCAGCGTGCAAGTGTGCGGGGCGATATTCCCATATCCACAGGTGGCGACGGCTATCCACATCCTCCGATCGGTTGGTTGTCCACACTGTCCACAGACCGTCCACACGCTATCCACCGGAGTTATGCACAGTCGGTGGACAAGTGCTGCCCACGATCAATGTGCTTCATCCACAGCTGGGGATAACTCCTGGGGAAACGACTGTGGACGTGTACACGCAGTGATCGGCTGTCCCCAGCTGTGGACGGCGTGTGAATAGCCTGTTGAAGGTTCTGGGGATAACTCTTATGCACAGGCGGCCCGGCGTCCGCGGCACAATCCACACCTGGGGAGAAACCCCGTGGAAAACACGTGGATAACCGTGGTTACGCAGTGGATAACCCGGTGAAGATCAAACGGCCTGTGGAGAACCTGCCGGGTTATACCCCGCTTCTCCACAGCAAAATCACCGGTGGATAACGCTCTGACCTGCGGATACTCGGGTTTTCCCCAGAATCCACACCACCGATGACTACGACTCTCTTTATTTCTAGATATAAAAAAGATCAATCATCGGCTTGTGGAGGATCTTGAAGTTCGCGCCGGTGTGAAACCTCGCCGAGGAGAGTCGACGGATGGCGCGAACGCACGGGGGCGGGGAAGCAGAGGTCATCGGGGAGACCTAAGGTTCGATAGGTCAGGGCCGGGCGCACCCGGTCCGCACAGGGTCTGGCCCGCGTACCCACCTCTTGGCGCTGGACCGGCAGAATAGGGACCGCCCAACCAGTCGACGCGGAGGCATGGCCATGAAGTTCCGAGTGGAGCGCGACGCGCTCGCCGACGCCGTGGCGTGGACCGCCAAGAGCCTGCCCAGCCGGCCGTCCGTGCCGGTGCTGGCCGGCGTGATGCTGCGGGTCACCGACGGCGTGCTGCAGGTCTCGGGGTTCGACTACGAGGTCTCCAGCCAGGTGAGCGTGGAGGTCCAGGGCGACTCCGACGGCGCCGCGCTGGTCTCCGGCCGCCTGCTCGCCGAGATCACCAAGGCGCTCCCGGCCAAGCCGGTGGACATCGCCGCCGTCGGCCCGCACCTGGAGCTGGTCTGCGGCAGCGCCCGGTTCACGCTGCCGACCATGCCGGTCGAGGACTACCCGAGCCTGCCGGACATGCCGGCCAGCGCCGGCACCGTGGACGCGGCCGCGTTCGCCGCCGCGGTCAGCCAGGTGGCGATCGCCGCCGGTCGCGACGAGACGCTGCCGATGATGACCGGCGTGCGGCTGGAACTGACCGGCTCCACGCTGGCCATGCTGGCCACCGACCGCTACCGGCTCGCCATGCGCGAGATCGAGTGGTCCCCGGAGGACCCGGACATCAGCATCAACGCGCTCGTGCCGGCGAAGACCCTCAACGACACGGCGAAGACGCTCGGCCCGCTGGGCGGCCAGGTGACCCTGGCGCTCGCGCACGGCGGCGCGGGCGAAGGAATGATCGGATTCGCCGGCGGGACCCGCCGGACGACCAGCCGGCTGCTGGACGGCGCCAACTACCCGCCCGTCCGGTCGCTGTTCCCGGCATCGCACAACGCGCAGGCGCGGGTCTCGGTCTCCGCACTCCAGGAGGTCACCCGCCGCGTGGCGCTGGTCGCCGAGCGCACCACCCCCATCCTGCTCAGCTTCAGCGAGGACGGTCTCGTCGTCGAGGCCGGCGGCACCGAGGAGGCGCGGGCCAGCGAGGCCATGGACGCCACCTTCACCGGCGAGGCGCTGACCATCGGCTTCAACCCGCAGTACCTGCTGGACGGGTTGAACGGTCTGAACGCGCCCACGGCCGTGCTGTCGTTCGTCGACGCGTTCAAACCGGCCGTGTTGTCCCCCGCGAGCGAAGACGGCGAGATCATTACTGGGTACCGGTACCTGATCATGCCGATCCGGGTAACCCGCTGATACGCGGAAGCAAGAACCACTGCAAGGGGGACGAAATGCAATTGGGCCTGGTTGGCTTGGGCCGGATGGGCGGCAACATGCGGGAACGCATCCGCGCCGCCGGTCACGACGTTGTCGGATACGACCCGAGGCCCGAGATCAGCGACGCGGCCAGCCTGGCCGAGCTGGTCGAGAAGCTCGCAGCGCCGCGAGTCGTCTGGGTCATGGTGCCGTCCGGCGTCACCGAGGACATCATCGATCAGCTCGGCGGCCTGCTGTCCGCCGGTGACATCGTCATCGACGGTGGTAACTCCAAGTTCACCGACGACGGCCCGCGGGCGGAGCGGCTCGGCGCGCTCGGCATCGGTTACATGGACGTCGGCGTCTCCGGCGGTGTGTGGGGCATCACCAACGGCTACGCGCTGATGGTGGGCGGCGAGAAGCAGCACGTCGACCACTGCATGCCGATCTTCGAGGCGCTCAAGCCGGCCGGCGAGTTCGGCTTCGCGCACGCCGGCCCGGTCGGTGCCGGCCACTACTCGAAGATGGTCCACAACGGCATCGAGTACGGCCTGATGCACGCCTACGCCGAGGGCTACGAGCTGCTCAAGGCCTCCGAGCTGGTGCACAACGTGCCCGAGGTGTTCAAGAGCTGGCGGGAGGGCTCGGTGGTCAAGTCCTGGCTGCTCGACCTGCTCGACCGCGCGCTCGACGAGGACCCGGAACTGGCCAACATCAAGGGGTACGCGGAGGACACCGGCGAGGGCCGCTGGACCGTCGAGGAGGGCATCCGCCTCGCCGTCCCGATGAACGTCATCGCCGCCTCGCTCTTCGCGCGCTTCACGTCCCGGCAGGAGGACTCGCCGGCCATCAAGGCCGTCGCCGCCCTGCGCAACCAGTTCGGCGGTCACGCCGTCAAGAGGTAGGTCCGGCCTTCGGCGGGGGTGTGAGCGACAATCGAGCGCACACCCCCGTCGGCTTTCCCAGGCAAAGGATCTCCCCGCATGTACGTCCGCCGGCTCGAACTCGTCGACTTCCGCTCGTACGAGCGCGTCGGCATCGACCTGGAGCCCGGCGGAACCGTCCTGGTCGGACCCAACGGGGTCGGCAAGACCAACCTGATCGAGGCGCTCGGCTACGTGGCCACGCTCGGCAGCCACCGCGTCGCGGTCGACGCGCCGCTGGTCCGTTTCGGCGCCTCCGCCGCGGTCGTCCGCTGCGCGATCGTGCACGACGGCCGGGAACTGCTCGTCGAGCTGGAGATCGTCCCCGGCCGCGCCAACCGGGCGCGTCTCGGCCGCTCGCCGGTCCGCCGATCCCGCGACATCCTGGGCGCGCTCCGGCTGGTGCTGTTCGCCCCGGAGGACCTGGAACTGGTCCGGGGCGACCCCGGCGAGCGCCGCCGCTACCTGGACGACCTGCTGGTCGCGCGCCAGCCGCGGTACGCGGGCGTGCGCGCCGACTACGAGCGCGTGGTGAAGCAGCGCAACGCGTTGCTGCGCACCTCCTACCAGCGGCGGCGGTGGGCCGGCGGCGACCGGGACGGCTCCGACCTGGCCACGCTGGAGGTGTGGAACGCGCAGCTCGCCCGGTACGGCGCGGAACTGCTGGCCGGCCGCCTGGAGCTGTGCGCCGCGCTCGGCCCGCACATCGCCAAGGCCTACGACGCGGTCGCGGCCGGCAAGGGCGCGGCCGCCATCGCGTACAAGATCGGCTCCTCCGGCCGCGGCACCGAACGGCTGAGCGACCCGCCGAGCCCGCTGCCGGACCGCGCCGGCCTGGAACAGCTACTGGCCGGGATGCTCGCCGACGCGCGCCCCGCCGAGGTCGACCGCGGCACGACGCTGGTCGGCCCGCACCGCGACGACGTGCTGCTCACGCTCGGCGACCTGCCCGCCAAGGGCTACGCCAGCCACGGCGAGTCCTGGTCGTACGCGCTCGCGCTCCGCCTGGCCGCCTACGATCTGCTGCGCGACGACGGCATCGAGCCGGTGCTGGTCCTGGACGACGTCTTCGCCGAGCTGGACGCGGGTCGCCGCACCCGCCTCGCCGACCTGGTCGCCGGCGCCGCACAATTGCTGGTCACATGCGCGGTCGCCGAGGACGTGCCGGAGGCGCTGCGCGGTGCCCGGTTCGCCGTGACCGAGGGGGAGGTCCACCGTGTCGCATGATCGGCCCGTACCGGAGCCGCTGGAGCCGCCGGCCGGCGTGCAGGGCCCGGAGCTTGCCCGCGCCGTCCTCGACGCCGCCAAGGCCCGCCGCGACGCCGCCCGCGCCCAGCGCCGCACCTCACCGCGGCCCGGCGCCGCCGAGTCCGGCCGCCGGCTGCGCGGCTACTCCGGTCCCGGCCCCGACCCACGCGACCCCCAACTGCTCGGCACGATGCTGAACCGCCTGGTCCAGACCCGCGGCTGGCAGCGCCCCACCGCCGAGGCCTCCCTCTTCGGCGCCTGGGAGAAGATCGTCGGTGCCGACGTGGCCGCACACAGCCGCCCCGTCAAACTGGAGAACGGCGAACTGACCGTCGAGGCCGAGTCCACCGCCTGGGCCACCCAGCTCCGCCTCCTCGCCGCCGGCCTGATCAAGCGCATCGCCGGCGAGGTCGGCCACGGCGTCGTCAAGAAACTCCACATCCACGGCCCCGCCGCCCCCAGCTGGAGCAAGGGTCCCCGCCGCGTCCGCGGCCGCGGCCCCCGTGACACCTACGGCTGACCGAGCCCCGAATTTCGCGGCCGGCCGGGCGGGTTGACGCGCTCGGCTCCCGCTCCACCGGGTGCTGCCCTCGACCACCACGGGCCGATCTCGCGGTGCCGGTCTCAGGACACAGGGTCGACTCGCGGGGCTTCCATGCTTGGTCGCGGCTCGTTTGCTCTGCTTACCCGAACAAATAACCCAAACCGTGCGGCTGGATGAGCATGCTTGGGCTCGCGCCGCTCAGGTAAGCAGAGCAAAGCGGCCCGCGAATCAGCGCAAGGCTGGCCATAGGGCGCTCTATACCGATATTCGGGCGCGAAGCGCCCGATCTGACGGCACCCACCGCGGTCATCCGCGGCCCGCGAGTCAGGTGGGCACTGGAGCTAGCGAGTCCTGTCGGTTCCCAGCCGACGCTCGGGGCGCGGTCGGGAACCGGAGCCGCCGAACACCGCGCGCCCTCAGCGGCTCGGAAGCCGCGGCCGGCAGCCGTGGCGATGGGATGCCGCGTGGGTTTCCGGGAGTGGTGCGGGACCGGCTCCGACGCCGCGTGCGGAGCGGAGCGCTAGCGGAGTCGAAGCCCGCGGCGAGGTTTGCCCGCGGGAGCACTCGCCACGCAACCACCCGAAAAGCGGGAAAATCCGCCCCTACTAAATCTCAACCCCGCCAGCCACTCGGCCGCACCTGCCCCACGAGCCCGCCCACCAGACCGTGGGGTCCGGGGCTCGGCCCTGGGAATTCCTCAGTAGTCGGCGTAGACGGCGAAGGCGCGGTCGGCGCAGCGGCGGTAGAAGCGGGCCAGGACGGCGAGTTCGGAGAGGGGGAAGGCCCACTGGGGGGCGCCGCCGGACTCGTCGCGGAGGGAGTCCATGCGGGTTTCGAGCCAGCGCAGCTGTTGTTCGGCGAGGCGGCTGTCGGCGATGGCGGTGCGCAGGACCTCGCCGACGGTGTCGAAGGTGACCAGGTCGCCGAGCTTCTCGTGGCCGATCACGAACTTCTCCAGGCCGCCGGCGATCCAGGCGCAGCCGTCGGGGTCGATCACCGGGTCCTCGTCCTCGTTCGCGGCCTCTGTGGCGTAAAGCACACCCTTGAGGCCGAGGAGCAGATCGACGAGTTCGGTGTACGCGGTGGCGCGCACGGTGCCGGTCTCGGCGATGTGGCCGGCCAGCGCGGCCGTGGGGGACGCGACGTCAGGCGCGTCGGCGAGCTCGGCGAAGTCCACGAACGCGGCGGGTGCCACCGGGTCGTAGAACCGGCCCGTGCGTGGCCACTGCACGGCGACGTTGTCAAGCCCCATCGGGGGTCACCTTCCCTTACCGCCTCGGACAGCATCGAACGCCTAGCGCCCCGCGCCGGGGCAGGTTACGGCACCGGACGGGCCGAGCGCGACCCCGGCGCACCCGGAGCGGCCATGCGTGCTTCGTCACTCATTTTTGCTGTCCCAGCGTGACGGTGCCGCACGCATTTTCTCGCTCACCGCGGCTTTCGTGGCGATATGCGCCGCTCGGCTGGCCGCCCTCGCTCGCCCGGGGTGCGTGGGGGGAGTCGAGATCGGGCGGTTCTCGCCGCTACGGAGGTCTCAGGTGCCCGGAAGGGGATGCCGTACCCGGAGAATGTCGTCGGCGCACAGTAGGATGGAGGCGATCGGGACACCGAGGGCAAGCTGATCGCGGAGACACACTCCGTAACCGGCTTCGGCCGCAGTGTCCCGCCGATCGCGATCCGCGGGCTTCCCGCGGCGACCGCGCGACCCTGAGGGCCGCGCGTGTCGTCGTGCGCCCGCCGAACCCGCACCGTTCGCCCCCCGGGTGTCCGGTGCGAGAAAGTGGCCGAGGGTGGCAGCGGAAGAAAAGCAGGAGTACAACTCCGATTCACTCACCGTGCTCGAGGGCCTCGAGGCGGTGCGGAAGCGGCCCGGTATGTACATCGGGTCCACCGGCGAGCGCGGTCTGCACCACCTGGTGTGGGAGATCGTGGACAACGCGGTGGACGAGGCGCTGGCCGGCTACTGCGACACGATCGACGTGACGCTGCTGGAGGACGGCGGCGTGCGCGTCCAGGACAACGGCCGCGGCATCCCCGTCGATCTCCACCCGAAGCTGCAGAAGCCGGGTGTCGAGGTGGCCTACACGGTGCTGCACGCCGGCGGAAAGTTCGACGGCAAGGCGTACGCGGTCTCCGGCGGTCTGCACGGCGTCGGCGCGGCGGTGGTGAACGCGCTGTCGACCAAGGTCACCGTGGAGATCCACAAGGCCGGCAAGCACTGGCGGCAGGGCTTCGTCGCCTCCAAGCCCGACCCGATCGAGAAGCTCGGCGACACCGATCGCACCGGCACCACCGTGTCGTTCTGGCCGGACCCGGCGATCTTCGAGACCATCGAGTTCGACTTCCAGACGATCTACCGGCGCCTCCAGGAGATGGCCTTCCTGAACAAGGGCCTGACCATCCACATCGTGGACGAGCGTCAGACCGACGAGGAGGGGCGTAAGCGCGAGGTCACCTTCTGCTACAAGGAGGGCATCGCCGACTTCGTCCGCCACCTCAACCAGACGAAGACGCCGATCCACAAGTCGGTGATTCAGTTCGACGCGGAGGGCGACGGCATCGCGGTGGAGATCGCGATGCAGTGGAACGAGTCGTACGGCGAGTCGGTCTACACGTTCGCCAACACCATCAACACCCACGAGGGCGGTACGCACGAGGAGGGCTTCCGCTCCGCGCTGACCACGCTGATCAACCGGTACGGCACGGAGAAGAAGATCCTCAAGGGCGACGAGAAGCTCTCCGGCGAGGACATCCGCGAGGGCCTGGCCGCCATCATCTCGGTGAAGCTGGCGAACCCGCAGTTCGAGGGCCAGACCAAGACCAAGCTGGGCAACACCGAGGCCAAGAGCTTCGTGCAGAAGATCTGCAACGAGTGGCTGGTCGACTGGCTGGACCGGAACCCGGCCGAGGCCCGCACGATCATCTCGAAGGCGTCGCAGGCGGCGCGCGCCCGGATCGCGGCGGCGCAGGCGCGCAAGCTGGCCCGCCGCAAGTCGCTGCTGGAGTCCGGCTCGATGCCGGGCAAGCTGGCCGACTGCCAGTCGACCGATCCGCGCGTCTCCGAGCTGTTCATCGTCGAGGGTGACTCGGCCGGCGGCTCCGCGAAGCAGGGGCGCGACCCGAAGGTGCAGGCCATCCTGCCGATCCGCGGCAAGATCCTGAACGTGGAGAAGGCGCGCATCGATCGCGTGCTGAAGAACAACGAGGTCCAGGCGCTGATCACGGCGCTCGGCACCGGTATCCACGACGACTTCGACATCGAGAAGCTGCGGTACCACAAGATCATCCTGATGGCCGACGCGGACGTGGACGGCCAGCACATCCAGACGCTGCTGCTCACGCTGCTGTTCCGCTTCATGCGGCCGCTGGTCGAGCTGGGCCACGTGTACCTGGCCGCGCCGCCGCTCTACAAGATCAAGTGGAACCGCAAGGGCGACGACGCGCAGTACGCGTACTCCGACCGCGAGCGGGACGGCCTGATCCGGCTGCGCCAGGAGAAGAAGCCGAACGCGAAGCCGGACGACATCCAGCGGTTCAAGGGTCTCGGCGAGATGAACTACCCCGAGCTGTGGGAGACCACGATGAACCCGGCCACGCGGACGCTGCGCCAGGTGAGCCTGGACGACGCTGCAACCGCGGACGAGCTTTTCAGCGTCCTCATGGGGGAGGACGTGGAAGCACGCCGTTCGTTCATCCAGCGCAACGCGAAGGACGTGCGCTTCCTGGACATCTAGCGGAGAGCGGCCGAGCCGCTCTCGCAGAGTTATCCACAGCTTCCGCGCTTTCCACAGCGGTTATCCACAGGGAAATGCCGCTTTTGACAGTAGTTAGGGTTAACTGTGACGGATACTCCCGAGTCCACGGGTAGTGAGCAGCCGGAGGAGCCCGCGGCCGACGCCGCGGTGGACGCCGGCGGCCGGATCGAACCGGTCGGCCTCGAAGTAGAGATGCAGCGGTCGTACCTCGATTACGCCATGAGCGTCATCGTCGGCCGCGCCCTTCCGGACGTCCGCGACGGCCTCAAGCCGGTGCACCGCAAGATCCTCTACGCGATGTACGACTCCGGCTACCGGCCGGACCGCGGCTACGTGAAGTGCTCCCGCGTCGTCGGTGACGTGATGGGTCAGTTCCACCCGCACGGCGACTCCGCGATCTACGACGCGCTGGTCCGGATGGCGCAGAACTGGTCGCTGCGCTACCCGCTCGTCGACGGCAACGGCAACTTCGGCTCGCCGGGCAACGACCCCGCGGCCGCCATGCGGTACACCGAGTGCAAGCTCGACCCGCTGGCCATGGAGATGCTGCGGGACATCGACGAAGACACCGTCGACATGCAGGACAACTACGACGGGCGGGCCAAGGAGCCCACGATCCTGCCGTCGCGGATTCCCAACCTGCTGGTCAACGGGTCCGAGGGCATCGCGGTCGGCATGGCCACCAAGATCCCGCCGCACAACCTGCGGGAGATCGCGGCCGCGGTGCAGTGGTGCCTGGAGAACCCGGAGGTCGAGGAGGCCGAGACGCTCGAGGCGCTGCTCGGCATCGTCAAGGGCCCGGACTTCCCGACCAACGGCCTGATCGTCGGCACCCAGGCGATCCAGGACGCGTACCGGACCGGCCGTGGCTCGATCCGCATGCGCGCGGTGGTGGACGTTGAGGAGGACGCCAAGGGGCGCACCTCGCTGGTCGTCACCGAGCTGCCGTATCAGGTCAACCCGGACAACCTGGCCGAGCGGATGGCCGACCTGATCAAGGAGGGCAAGCTCGCCGGGATCGCGGACATCCGGGACGAGTCCTCCGGCCGTACCGGCATGCGTCTGGTGATCGTGCTCAAGCGCGACGCCATCGCCAAGGTCGTGCTGAACAACCTGTACAAGCACACGCAGCTGCAGGAGACGTTCGGCGCGAACATGCTGGCGCTGGTCGACGGCGTGCCCCGCACGCTGAACCTGGCCCAGTTCATCCGCTACTACGTCGACCACCAGATGGAGGTCATCCGCAGGCGGACCGCGTACCGCCTGCGCAAGGCCGAGGAGCGCGCGCACATCCTGCGCGGCCTGGTCAAGGCGCTGGACATGCTCGACGAGGTGATCGCCCTGATCCGGCGCTCGCCCACGGTCGAGGACTCCCGCCAGGGCCTGATGTCGCTGCTCGAGGTGGATGAGATCCAGGCCACCGCGATCCTCGACATGCAGCTGCGGCGCCTCGCCGCGCTGGAGCGCCAGAAGATCATCGACGAGCTCGCGAAGATCGAGATCGAGATCGCGGACCTGAAGGACATCCTGGCCAAGCCGGAGCGGCAGCGGACGATCATCTCCGAGGAGCTCGGCGAGATCGTGGCGAAGTGGGGCGACGAGCGTCGCACCCAGATCATCCCGTTCGACGGCGAGGTCTCCATGGAGGACCTCATCGCCCGCGAGGACGTGGTGGTGACGATCACACGGACCGGGTACGCGAAGCGCACCAAGGTGGACCTCTACCGCTCGCAGAAGCGCGGCGGCAAGGGTGTGAGTGGTGCCACACTTCGCCAGGACGACATCGTGTCGCACTTCTTCGTGACGTCCACCCACTCGTGGATGCTCTTCTTCACGAACAAGGGCCGGGTCTACCGCGCCAAGGCGTACGAGTTGCCCGAGGCCAGCCGTACCGCGCGTGGCCAGCACGTGGCCAACCTGCTGGCGTTCCAGCCGGAGGAGCACATCGCCCAGGTGATCGTGATCCCCGGGTACGACGTGGCGCCGTACCTCGTGCTCGCGACCAAGGAGGGCCTGGTCAAGAAGACCCGCCTGGCCGAGTTCGACTCCAACCGCAGCGGTGGCATCATCGCGATCAACCTGCGCGAGGACGACGAGTTGGTCGGCGCCGCACTGGCCGGCCCGGGTGACCATCTCCTCCTGGTCTCGAAGAAGGCTCAGGCGATCCGCTTCGAGGCGACAGACGATACGCTGCGCCCGATGGGACGAGCGACCTCCGGTGTCATCGGCATGCGCTTCAGCGAGGACGACGAGCTGCTCGCGATGGAGGTCGTCCGGGAAGGCCTGGACGTTTTGGTGGCCACCGACGGTGGGTACGCCAAGCGGACGCCCATCGAGGAATATCCGGTGCAGGGACGTGGGGGCAAGGGCGTGCTGACCGCCAAGATCACGGAACGGCGTGGTGGTCTGGTCGGCGCCGTCGTCATCGACCCGGACGACGAACTGTTCGCGATCACGAGCAACGGTGGCGTGATCCGGACTCCGGTGAAGCCTGTACGCCGTACGCGGGACCGGAACACAATGGGGGTCAAGCTCATGGATCTCCCAGAAGGCGTGACCATCGTGGCGATTGCTCGCAATGCCGACGAGCCTGACGAACAGGACTGATGAATGACGGAGACACAGGCGACGTCGGGGGCGGGGACCTCGGCGACTCCGGCCGGCAAGGACTCCGCCGACGGTGACGCCAAGGCCAAGGGCCGCGCGGTCGTGGGCCGTGCGGTGGTCGGACCCTCCACGGACGCACCGTCCCCGAAGTTCACGCGCCCCCCGGGGATGAAGCCGCCGCCGGACGAGGCACCGGCCGGCTCCTCCTCGGCCACGGCCGCCAAGCCGGCGACCACGGGCGCGGGAGCCGACAAGGACACCACCAAGCCGGTCATCGTGCCGGCCGGCAAGCCCGCCACGGCGAGCTCGGCCGCCTCGGCGTCCAAGAGCGCGACCGCGGCACCCGCCAAGCCCGGCGCGCAGCCCAAGGCCTCCCCGGCCGGCGGCAGCCCGTCCGGTCCGCCCGGCGAGCGGACCGAGCGAATCCCCTCGGGTGCCGGCGCCACCGGCACCTCGACCTCGACCAGCGGCCTCAGTGGCCTCGGTAACAAGGTCAGCGGCGCGGTGCGGAGCGTCGGCGCGGCCAAGGTCACGGACACCATCCGGGCGGCACGCAACGCGGTCGGCTCGGCCGGCGCCCGCGGCCCGCGCCGTGCCCGGCTGAACGTCAAGCGGATCGACCCCTGGTCCGTGATGAAGTTCTCGTTCGCGGTGTCGTTGGTGCTGTTCATCGTGCTGATCGTCGCCACCTCGGTGCTCTACCTGGCGCTCGACGCCATGGGCGTGTTCCAGAGCGTCAACGAGACGCTCCAGGAGCTGGTCTCCGCCTCCGGCGGCGACAGCGGCGGCGCCGGATTCAAGATCACGGCTAGGGGCGTGATCGGCACCTCGGCGCTGCTCGGCCTGGTCAACGTGGTCCTGCTGACCGCGCTGGCCACCCTCGGCGCCTTCATCTACAACGTCTGCGCCGACCTGGTCGGCGGCATCGAGCTGACGCTCGCAGAGCGGGACTGACCTCCATCGGTACGGCGGCCAGGACAATAAATCGCATGCCTCGCCCACCGCGGGCACGCGACACTGTTCCTGGCCGCCGGACCCCCGATTTGGGCGGTCCGCAACGGGTGCGGTAATCTTTCCCGGTCGCACGGGGCTATAGCTCAGTCGGTTAGAGCGCAGAGCTGATAACTCTGAGGTCGCTGGTTCGATTCCAGCTAGCCCCACCTTCCGAATATCCCGGATCACAGCGACACCCCGGTCGGCCGGCTCGAACAGTGAGGGGACAACCCCGATGTTTAAGAAGCTCCTGATCGTCGCGGGTGTCGTCGGCGCCGCCGTCCTCATCGCGCGGAAGATCAAGCAGTCGAGCGACGAGCGCGCCCTCTGGCACGAGGCCACCACCGCCCCCGACCTGCGATAATCAAGAACCCGGGGCCCTAGCTCAATTGGCAGAGCACCGCCTTTGCAAGGCGGGGGTTAGGAGTTCGATTCTCCTGGGCTCCACGCGCTTTGGGCGCCCCCTGTCCGCGGAGAGCGCGGACCGGGGGCGCGCGTCATTCCCCTCCGGGGGCCGAGCCCCCGGACGCCCCCACGTTCCGGTGGTTGCGTGAGTGGGCGGGGCTGAGGGCTTCGGCTCAGGGGTGAGTCGTAGGGTCTCGGGCTGGTATTGGGGTTGCTGGCCGCCTACCGTGAGCGTTCGCTGGCCTTGGTTGTTTGTGGGGGCGGCCCGGCTAGAGCGCGCTGAGTTCGGCGTAGGCGGTGTGGCGGACATGGGTCTGGCGGTCGGGGCCTTGTGCGCCTGGTAGCGCTCGGCTGTTCGGGCTGCTGGCCTCGTCCGGCGTTGCTTATCCTCGCTGTTGCCTGGCTTGCCTGGCTTGCCTGGCTTGCCTGGCTTGCCTGGCTTGCCTGGCTTGCCTGGCTTGCCTGGGGCGTACTGGGCTGTGCGACGGCGTCGCCGTGTCGCTGGTGGTGGTGGCCTGGCGGAAATCGGGGGTCGCTGGGGCTCGTGTGGGTGTTCGGTGGCTGGTCGGGCTTGCTGCGTCGGCTGTTCATTTTTTGGGCGTGTGCGGGACTCTGGCGCAAACTCTGTGATCGATCTTGAGCGATGAGGTGTTGTCCGGCTGTGTGATGCCGTCGAGCAGCTTGTTCCTCATCTGGTCGGTATGGAGATCGAGGAGGTGGGCGCCGGTGCGCTATCTCACCCGGCGGTTCGCAATCGGTGCCCTGCGCCGAGGCAACGGCATCGAACAGTTCCTCGGCGGCGTCGAGATCAGCGGCGAACGAGCCATCCGATGGGTGGCGATCAGCCCTATGAACAGGCAATACCGGGTTTCCCTTCACACCGTCCAAGACCCCGACGACGACCGGGTAGGCGGCCTGCCCAACCTCCTCTCGCTCGATCCCGTCGACGAGGCGTACATCGGCGAAGGCCGAGAGCTGGCCCGCAGCGAAGACGCGGAAGAAGCGATGGCGCTCGCCGAGCACCTCATCGACGCGGACCCCCAGGCGCTGGGTCAACCACGCGGTAGCCGGCGAGGAATACATGGACTACGTCAGAACCCGACGAAGCCCAACCCAAGCACCATGAGTGTGGGCTCCAACCCCAAGCGAGACTCGCTTACGCGTGCCGGACGGGCTTGCCGTTTGAGACCCGGCGTTCCTTCTTTGTGGCAGGTCCGGGGTGCCGGCCGCCACCGGGCCGTTGCGGTGTCAGTCGAGGCGTAGCTGACCCATCAGCGCGTCAAGGATGGCGATCGGATCGCCGGTTCTGTTGCTGCCGATCCAGGCTCGGGCGGCCGTGTCGACGCAGGCGAGCCCGGCGGCCAGGAGAGCCCGGGCCCGGTCTTCGTCGCTGACTCCCGAATTGCTTGCGCCGCCGGGCAGACGCTCGGCGATGACCGGCACCAGCAAGCTTTCCCAGTCGTGCCGTTTGTCCGCACTCCGCATCTGCATCGACGTGCTGTACATGACGATGTCCGCGACGCCGGCGACGTCTGCGGCCGGGGACCCCGGTGCGCCGACGAGGTGATGGAAGGCCAGCCGCAGGGATTCCCAGACCGGTTCCTCACCGGGGCGGGCGATCAGGGCGTCGCGGACTCGCTCGGCGGCCCCGTGCAGTCCCGAGAGCACGACATCTTCCTTGGTCGGGAAGTACCGGAAGAACGAGCGCGGCGAGATGCCGGCCGCGGCGGCGATGTCAGTCGTGGTGACGGCGTCGAAGCCCCGCTCGGCGAAGAGTTGAAGGGCGATGGTGACGACTTCCTGGCGCATCCGGTCGCGGGTGCGCTGCCGCAGGGACGGTCCTGTGCTCATGCCCACTTTATAGCACCACCCTGCCTTAGTGGCAGTACGCTGCCACTAAGGCAGCACAGTGACAGCAGGAGGAACCATGCGACCGGTGAATCACAGCGACGAGACGGTGCTCATCACGGGAGCCAGCTCGGGGATAGGTGCCGCGTTCGCCCGGCTCCTGGCGGCGCGCGGCTCCGACCTGGTTCTCGTGGCACGCCGGATCGACCGACTCGACAGTCTGGCCGCCGAACTGCGGACGGCATATCGCGCACACGTCGAGGTGATCGCGTGCGATCTCAGCGAGGATGCACCCGGCGAGCGCCTGCTGGCCGAGACGGCGGCGCGGGGAATCACCGTGACGAGCGTGGTGAACAACGCCGGCGCCGGGCTTTGGGCGCGTCTCGCCGACTCGGACCCGGCCCGGCTGCGTCAGGTCGTGGCCTTGAACGCGACGGCGGTGATGGACGTGAGCCGAGCCTTCCTGCCCGCCATGATGCGGCGACGGGCCGGCTACCTGCTGAACGTCAGCAGCCTCGGCGCCTACTCCTCGACCCCGATGCAGGCGGTGTACTCCGCCGCCAAGGCCTTCGTGCTCAGCTTCACCGAAGCGTTGTGGGCCGAGACCCGCGGCAGCGGAGTGCGGGTGCTTGCCCTCGCCCCCGGCATCACCAGTTCCGAGTTCTTCGAGGCGCTCGCCACCGACGATCCCGCCTCACGTCCCGGAAGGGCTCAGACACCCGCCCAGGTCGCCGAGACCGGACTTCGCGTCATCGAGCGCCGCAACCCGCCACCCAGCTGGGTTTCCGGGCACCTCAACCACGCCTTGGCCCTCGCCCCGCGGTACTTCACCCGCCGCCGCGCCGTTTTGCTCACCGCCGCAAGCACCATGCGCAACGCTTCCAAGCTCCCGGCCGTCCACAACGTCCCGGCGTGATCGCTCGTCGTATTCGCGCATCCACGCGCAGGGCGGCTCCATGATTGCTTGCACGCTGCGTGAGCGAGATGAAGGAGCCATCCCGCCGCCGGTTCTGGGCTCGCGCCTTCGGCGGGGCTGGTGGCTACGGCCGAGTGGTCGCCGCGGGAGATGGGAGAAGAAAGGGCTGGTGGGATCGCTCGGAGGCGGGAAACCGGGTAGCCTGCGAAGGGATATCCCATTAAGAAGGTCGGATTAATGGAGTGGGAGGCTTGCTGTGCGGCTGCCTGACTTCCTGATCGCGGGGGTGCCGAAGGCCGGCACGACGGCCCTGCATGCGGCGCTGACCGCGCATCCGCGGCTCTATCTGTCACGGGTGAAGGAGCCGAAGTTCTTTCTGACGGATGGGCCGCCGCCGCGGCGGGGTGGGCCGGGGGACGTGCAGACGTATCAGGAGCACGTGTGGCGGCGGGCGGATTACGAGGCCCTGTTCGCGGAAGCGGACGAGGGAGTGCTGGCGGGCGAGGCGACGCCGTTCTACCTGTACGACCTGGAGGCGCACCGCAGAATCCGGCGGCTGATTCCGGACGTGAAGATCATTTTGCTGCTGCGTGATCCGGTCGATCGGGCGCACTCGAACTGGCAGCACCTGTGGACGGCCGGGCTGGAGCCGGAGGCGGACTTCGTGACGGCGATGCGCCGGGAGCCGGAGCGGATCGCGGCCGGGTGGGCGGCGTTCTGGCACTACGCGGGGCTCGGCATGTACGGCAGCCAGGTGCGGCACCTGTTCGAGCTGTTCGACCGCGAGCAGGTGCTGATTCTGCGCTACCGGGACCTGCGGGAGACGCCGGCCGAGGCGCTGGACCGGGTGTGCGCGTTCCTCGGCGTGGAGACCGGCGTGATCGAGCAGGTGCCGCAGGCGAACGTGAACTTCTCCGTGGCGGACACGCCGGTCAACGGCGCGCTGCGCTACCTGCTGCGGACCGGCGGCCGGATCGGGCATCACTATCCGCTGTGGGTCCGGAAGGCGTTCCGCGGGCCGCTGCTGACCGCGCTGCACCGTGAGCGCGGGCGGCGGCCGAAGCTGACCGTGGAGCAGCGGGCGGCGGTGCTGCCCGGGTTCATCGACGAGATCCGGCTGCTGGAAGAGGTCACCGGCGTGTCGTACGACGACTGGACGCAGTTGACCACCCATACCGCACAAATCGCCAAGTAAGGAGCCAGTGTGACCACGCCGACGACGACGTTTCCCCTGCCGCGGTGGCACGAGGGTACGACCGTGATCGCACCCCCGGAGGAGCGGACCGGCGCCTGGGCCGGTGCGCCCAGTGCCGTGCGCGACGGGGACACGATCTACCTGGCGTACCGGCTCCGCAAGCCGATCGGTGAGGGGCGCGGCTTCGTCAACGTGATCGCCCGCTCCACCGACGGCGTGGACTTCACACCGGTCGCGGAGCTGCACCGGGACGACTTCGGCGGCGAGTCGCTGGAGCGCCCCGCGCTGGTCCGCACGCCGGACGGCCGCTGGCGCGTCTACGTCAGCGTCGCCACGCCGGGCACCAAGCACTGGCGCGTCGATCTGGTGGAGGCGGACACGCCGGAGGCGCTGGGCGGCGCGCCGGCGATCACGGTGCTGCCGGGGGACGACACGGTCGGCGTCAAGGACCCGGTCGTGCTGTTCCACGACGGGCGTTGGCACCTGTGGGCCTCCTGCCACCCGCTGGAGACCGACGAGCACGCGGACCGGATGTCCACCTGGTACGCCACCAGCCCGGACGGCGTGACGTGGACCTGGCGCGGCACCGCGCTGACCGGCCGGCCGGGCGAGTGGGACGCGCGCGGCGTCCGGGTGGCCGCGGTGATCGCGCACGGCGAGGAGTTGACCGTCGCCTACGACGGGCGGGCCACCGCGGAGGAGAACTGGGAGGAGCGCACCGGCATCGCGCGCGGCACGTTCGGCCGGCTCACCGCGGACGAGGATGATCCGATCGAGTCGCCGTACGCACCGCACGGGTTGCGTTACCTGAGCGTGGTGGAGCTGCCGGACGGGCGCCGGCGCGTGTACTACGAGGGGACCCGGCCGGACGGCGCGCACGAGCTGCGTACCGAGCTGGTCTGACACCATGGCCCGGTGATGGGAAACCTGAAGACCGAGCCGGCGCTCGACCGGCCGGATCTGCTGGCCGCGCCGGTCGCCGACGCGCTGCGCTCCTGGGCGGGCGGCGACCGGACCGAGGTCGCCGCGATCGATCCGGGGCTGGCGGACACGGCCGCGTTCTGCGCGGAGTACGGCGTGCGCCTGGACGAGTCCGCCAACTGCGTCATCGTGGCCGGCAAGCGCGAGGGCGTCGTCCGGTACGCGGCCTGCCTGCTGCTGGCCACCACGCGCGCGGACGTGAACGGCGTGGTCCGCAGGCACCTGGGCGTGCGCAAGCTCAGCTTCGCGCCGATGGACGAGGCGGTCGCGCTGACCGGCATGGAGTACGGCGGCATCACGCCGATCGGGCTGCCGCCGGAGTGGCCGATCCTGGTCGACCCGCGCGTGCTCGCCGCGCCGTCCGTGGTGATCGGCTCCGGCGTCCGGCACGGCAAGCTGTGGCTGCCCGGCGCGCTGGCGGCGGAGCTGCCGCACGCCGAGGTGGTCGAGGGTCTGGCCCGCGAGCTGGGATGACGGTGGTGAGGCGGGCTCAGTAGCCGGGCCCGCCGCACGACCGACGTCGATACCGTTTCACATGAAACATCCGAAGAGGCTCATGCCGCGGCGGCGACCTGCCTCTTCAGCCGCGCCAGGATCGCGTTGCCGCCGCGCACGCGCAGCGGGCTGATCACCTCGGACAGACCCATCCGCACGTAGAGGTCGTCCGGCACGGCCAGCACCTCTTCCGCGGTCGCGCCGGCCAGGCCCTCGGCCAGGATGCCGGCGAACGCGCGGGTGGTCGGCGCCTCCGGCGGTGCGTCGAAGTGCACGGTCACCACGCGGTCCGGGCCGACGAACGCGCGCAGGAAGAACGCGGTCTGGCACTCAGGGACCTGCTCCATGCCCTCGCGGTCCACGGACGGCGGCAGCGGCGGGACCGCGTCGGAGAACTCCAGCAGCATCTCCAGCACCACGTCGCGGGGCGCGGAGGCCAGCTCGTCCACGATCTCGGCCAGTTTCGGCGGCATCTCAGGCATGATCACAAACTACTCACCAGGTCGCCGCGCGCCACGATGCCCACGAGCTGCCGGTCCGGGTCGCAGACCAGCAACCGCCGTACCGCCTTGGCGTTCATCAGGTCCAGCGCCTCGCCCGGCGACGCGTCCTGCCGGATCATGACCAGGTCGCGGCTGGCGATCTGGCCGAGCGTGACCGTGCGCGGGTCGCGGCCGTCCGCCACCGCGCGGATGACGATGTCCCGGTCGGTCACCACGCCGGCCAGCGCGGGGCCCTCGGTGACCACCACGTCGCCGATGTCCCGCGCGCGCATCGCCTGCGCGGCGTCGTCCAGGGTGGTGTCCGCGGGCAGGTACACGACCTCCCGCGTCATGAGTGCGTCGATCGTGAGGGCCATGACCGCCTCCCGGGTAGGACGTCCGTACCGACGCACCTACCCGGTGGCGGAGAGCCTTAATCGCTGGTCAGGCGGGTGACCACATCGGAGATCGCGATGTCGGAGCGCTCGTCGGTGGCGCGCACGCGCAGCTCCACGACGCCGTCCGCGGCGCCGCGGCCGACCACGATGGAGTGCGGCGCGCCGATCAGGTCCGCGTCCGCGAACCGTACGCCGGTGGAGACCTTGCCCGGCCGGTCGTCGAGCAGCACCCGCAGACCCGCGGCCACCAGGGCCGAGGCCAGCTCGGTGGCGATGGCCAGCTGCTCGCCCTTGCCGGCCGGGATCACCTGCACGTCGAACGGCGCCACCGAGGCCGGCCAGACCAGGCCGCGCTCGTCGCAGTGCTGCTCCGCGATGGCCGCGACCGCGCGGGACACGCCCACGCCGTACGACCCCATGGTGATCCGGACCGGCTTGCCGTCCTGACCGAGCGCGTCCAGCCCGAACGCGTCCGTGAAGCGGCGGCCGAGCTGGAAGATGTGCCCGATCTCCATCCCCCGGCGGATCTCCAGCGTGCCGTCCGCACAGTTCGGGCAGGGGTCTCCGGGCCGCACCTCGACCGCCTCGATGGTGCCGTCCGGCGTGAAGTCGCGCCCGTGCACCACGTTGGTGGCGTGCTTGCCCGGCTCGTTCGCGCCGGTAAGCCACGCGCTGCCGGGCGCGACGCGCGGGTCGGCCAGGTAGCGGATGCCCAGCTTGGCCAGGATCTGCGGCCCGATGTAGCCGCGCACCAGGTCCGGCCGCGCGGCGAAGTCGTCGAACATGGTGACCGCGGCCGGGTGCACCTGGGCCTCGACCCGGCGCAGGTCCACCTCGCGGTCCCCGGGCACGCCGATGACCAGCAGCTCCGGCTCCGCGGCGCCGGGCCGGGTCAGCTGGACGACCACGTTCTTCAGCGTGTCGGCCGCGGTCCAGTCGGTGCGGCCGGCCAGCCCGCGCGCGTTGGCGAGGTCGACCAGCGACGCGATGGTCGGCGTCTCCGGGGTGTCGTGCACCTCCAGCGGCGGGTGGTCCACCGCCGAGGCGGGAACCGCCGGCGTGGTCACCGCCTCCGTGTTGGCCGCGTAGGCGCAGGCGGTGCAGCCCACGAACGTGTCCTCGCCGACCTCGGCCGCGGCCAGGAACTCCTCGGACCCGGAGCCGCCCATCGCGCCGGACTGCGCCGACACGATGGTGAAGTCCAGACCCAGACGCTCGAAGATCCGCTGGTACGCGACGCGGTGCTTGGCGTAGGACTCGCGCAGCCCCTCGTCCGAGAGGTCGAACGAGTACGCGTCCTTCATCAGGAACTCGCGCCCGCGCAGCAGCCCCGCGCGCGGACGCGCCTCGTCCCGGAACTTCGTCTGGATCTGGTAGAGGATCACCGGGAAGTCGCGGTACGAGCCGAACAGGTCCTGCACCAGGAGCGTGAACATCTCCTCGTGCGTCGGCGCCAGCAGGTACTCCGCGCCGCGCCGGTCCTTGAGCCGGAAGATGTCGTCGCCGTACGCGGTCCACCGCCCGCTCTTCTCGTACGCCTCCCTCGGCAGCAGCGCCGGGAAGTGCACCTCCTGCCCGCCGATCGCCCGCATCTCCTCGTGCACGATCGCGGCGACCCGGTCCAGCACCAGCTTGCCCAGCGGCAGCCAGGTGTAGCCGCCCGGCGCCGCACGCCGGATGTAGCCGGCGCGGACCAGCAGCCGATGGCTCGGAACCTCGGCCTCGGCAGGGTCCTCGCGAAGCGTGCGCAGGAACAGGGTCGACATGCGAAGCAGCATGGCCACAGGGTACGGCGGACACCGCTCACCCCCGCGACCGATATACCGGGGCAACCATCCGGCGGCGGACTCGCGTCTCGGCTGACATGACGCCCACAGCCGCCGTCGCCGAGCCGCCGCGCACGCTGCGGGCGGCCCGATCGGAGCAACACAACAACACACAAACGTGTTTTGAAGCTCACCTATCGAGGATCTACCGATCAGTAATGACAGTCGGCAAAATGCCTGGGGTATGCAACGACCTACGGGGGGATCGGGTATGCGCTGGCGTAACTTCGTGGCGGTCGGGGACAGCTTCTCCGAGGGCATGGACGATCCCTATCCGGACGGCACGTTCCGCGGCTGGGCCGACCTGGTGGCCACCCGGCTCGCCGCGGAGGCCGGGCCCGGCTTCCGGTACGCGAACCTGGCGATCCGCGGCCGGCTGCTCCCGGCGGTCACCGCGGAGCAGCTGCCGGCCGCGCTGGAGATGCGTCCCGACCTGGTCAGCTTCGCGGCTGGCGGGAACGACATCCTGCGCCCGCGGTGCGAGCCGGCCGCGGTGTGCGACAGCTTCCACGACTCGATCACCCGGATCCGCGCCACCGGCGCCGACGCGATCGTCTTCCGGTTCGCGGACGTGACGCTGCGGCTGCCCGGCCAGCGCGTGGTCGGGCCGCGCGTCGCGTACATGAACGCGCGCGTCGGCGAGACCGCGGCGGCGACCGGTGCGTACCTGGTCGACCTGTTCGTGGACGACGAGTTCCGCAACCCGCTGCTGTGGAGCGTGGACCGGCTGCACCTGTCCGAGATCGGCCACCGCCGGACCGCCGCGCACGTGCTGAACGCGCTCGGCGTCGCCGTGGACGAGGACTGGATGCTGGTCCCGCCGCATCCGGCGCCGACGCCGTGGCTGCTCGCCCGCGGCGCGGACCTGCGCTGGGCCGGCCGCTACCTGGCGCCGTGGGTGAGGCGCCGGCTGACCGGCCGTTCCTCCGGCGACCTGGTCACCGCGAAACGCCCCGCGCTCGCGCCGGTCGTCCGCGAGACCGCGTAGGTTTAGGACCATGGCCGCATCCACTGATCCCGCATCGCACCTGCAGGAGTACGCGCACCCCGAGCGCCTGGTGACCACCGAGTGGCTGGCGGAGCATCTGCACGATCCCGGCCTGGTGGTGGTCGAGTCGGACGAGGACGTGCTGCTCTACGACACCGGCCACATCCCGGGCGCGGTGAAGGTCGACTGGCACACCGAGCTGAACGACGCGGTGACCCGCGACTACCTGTCCGCCGAGCGCTTCGCGGAGCTGTGCGCGGCGAAGGGCATCGGGCGCGACGACACGATCGTGTTCTACGGCGACAACTTCAACTGGTGGGCGGCGTACGCGCTCTGGGTCTTCACGCTCTTCGGCCACGCGGACGTGCGCCTGCTCGACGGCGGCCGGCAGAAGTGGGTGGCCGAGGGCCGCGAGCTGACCCGCGACCGCACCGAGCGCCCGCGCGCGGACTACCCGGTGCCGGTCCGCGACGACGCGCCGATCCGGGCGTTCCGCGAGCAGGTGGAGGCGCACGCGGGCGCGGGCCGGCCGCTGGTCGACGTGCGGTCGCCCGCGGAGTACAGCGGCGAGCTGACCCACATGCCGGACTATCCGCAGGAGGGCGCGCTGCGCGGCGGGCACATCCCGGGCGCGGTGAGCAAGCCGTGGAAGCAGGCGGCCCGCGAGGACGGCACGTTCAAGCCGGCGGCCGAGCTGCGGACGATCTTCCAGGACGAGCTCGGGCTGAGCGAGGGCGACGACGTGATCGCCTACTGCCGGATCGGCGAGCGGTCCAGCCACACCTGGTTCGTGCTGCGGCACCTGCTCGGCTTTCCGCGGGTGCGCAACTACGACGGCTCGTGGACCGAGTGGGGCAACCTCGTGCGCGCGCCGATCGTGAAGGGCCCGAATCCTCGTTGAGCGTCTGGCGCGAGTGGGGCGGCGTCGTCCTGGTCGCGTTCGCGCTGGTCCCGGTGGCGGCGCTGGTCGCCGCCGGGCTCGCCGCGCTGCGCATGCGGCGTGGCGTGCCGCGCGAGACCGCCTGGCATGACAGCGCGGCCGAGATCGGGATGCTGGCGACCACCGCACCGTGGATCTGGATGATCCTCACCCCGCTGGACGCGCCCGGCCAGGTCTTCCTCGTCCCCTTCTCCGACCTGCCGAACCAGGCCGCGGAGGGGCTCGGCTTCCTCACGTACCAGGTGGGCGGAAATCTGCTGGTCTTCGCGGGGCTGGGCGCGCTGGCGCCGGTCCGCTGGCCCGCGCTGCGCGGTATCGGACGGGTGTCGCTGCTCGGCGCCGCCGCCTCCGCCATCGTGGAGACGCTGCAGTACGCGCTGGACCTCGGCCGCGTCGCCTCGATCGACGACGTCCTGGTGAACGCGGCCGGCGCCGGCCTGGCCGCCCTGCTGTCCCGCCCGTGGTGGCGTCCCGCGCCCGTGCGTGATCACGCTCCCATTGCTTGAACGATCGTTCAGCTTCGGCTTGACAGGGGGATAGGCTGAGCGGGTGACCGTGGATCAGCAGACACCGAGCGTTCCGGGGCAGGGCACGCCGACGCAGAAGAGACGTTCGCGCAAGGACGAGATTCTCGGCATCGCCGTCCGGCTCTTCGCCTCCCGCGGTTATCACGGCGTCTCGATGGACGACATCGGCTCCGCCGCCGGCGTCACCGGTCCCGCGCTCTACCACCACTTCGCCGGCAAGGAGGCGATGCTGGTCGCGGCGCTGATACCGGTGAGCGAGAGCCTGCTGGCCGGCGGTCGCGAGCGCGTCGCCGAGCACGACCGCGACCCGCGCGCCGCGCTGGAGTCCCTGATCGCGTTCCACGTCGAGTTCGCGCTGGCCAATCCGGCCGTGATCGCGCTGCACCTGCACGAGTTGGACCGCCTGCCGGAGGAGCCGCGCCGGCAGATCCGCCGTCTCCAGCGGCTGTACGTGGAGGAGTGGGTGCAGGTGCTGACCGTGTTGCGCCCGGAGCTGAGCGCGGGCGAGGCGCGGGTGATGGCGCACGCGGCGTTCGGCCTGATGAACTCCACGCCGTTCCTCGGCGGCGAGGTCGAGCGCGAGCGCCGGGCCGTGCTGCTGCGTGCGGCCACGCTCTCCGCGCTGCTCCACGCGAAGTAGGGGTCCCCACACAGAGAGGGCGCGTCGCATGATCGAGAGCCTGCTCGTCGCCAACCGGGGCGAGATCGCCCGGAGGATCATCCGCACCGCCCGCCGCCTCGGCGTGCGTACCGTGGCGGTCCATTCGGACGTCGACGCGGACCTGCCGTTCGTGCGCGAGGCCGACGAGGCGGTGTGCGTCGGCCCGGCCGATCCGGCACTCAGCTACCGCAACGTCGAGGCGATCCTGGCCGCGGCCAAGTCGACCGGCGTGCGGGCGGTGCACCCGGGCTACGGCTTCCTCTCGGAGAACGCGGACTTCGCCCGTACCGTCGAGGAGAACGGGTTGATCTGGGTCGGCCCCGGCGCCGAGGCGATCTCCGCGATGGGCGACAAGATCCAGGCGCGGAACCTGATGGAGGCGGCCGGCGTGCCGGTCGCGCCCGGCACCCGGGAGCCGGTCGCGGACACCGAGTCCGCGCTGGCCGCGGCCGAGACCGTGGGCTACCCGGTGATGGTGAAGGCGGCCGCGGGCGGCGGCGGCATGGGCATGGCGGTCGCGGCGGACCCCGCCGCGCTCCGCGCCGAGTTCGACCGGGTGCGCGCGTTCTCCGAGCGCATGTTCGGCGACGGATCGGTGCTGCTGGAGCGCTATTTCCCCCGGGTACGGCACGTCGAGGTGCAGATCCTCGGCCTGGCCGACGGCCGAGTGGTGGCGCTGGGCGAGCGCGAGTGCTCGGTGCAGCGGCGCAACCAGAAGGTCGCGGAGGAGGCGCCGTCCCCGGCGGTCTCCCCGGAGCTGCGCGCGCGCCTGATGGCCGCGGCGGTCCGGGCCGGTGAGGCGGTCGGCTACCGCAACGCCGGTACGGTGGAGTGCCTGCTCGACCCGGCCACCGGCGAGTTCTTCTTCCTGGAGATGAACACGCGGCTCCAGGTCGAGCACCCGATCACGGAGCTGGTCTGGGGCGTCGACCTGGTCGAGGAGCAGCTGCGCGTGGCGGCGGGCCTGCCGCCCACGTTCGGCACGCTCAGCCCGCGCGGCCACGCGATCGAGCTGCGCGTCAACGCGGAGGACCCGAAGCGCTTCCTGCCCGGCCCCGGCACGGTCACCACCTGGGTCGAGCCGTCCGGCGAGGGCGTGCGCGTCGACTCGGGGTACGCGGCGGGCACCACCGTCCCGCGCTTCTACGACTCGCTGATGGCCAAGCTGATCGTGTACGGCCCGGACCGGGACACGGCGCTGGCCCGCGCGCGGGCGGCGGTCGACGCGTTCCGGATCGCCGGCCCGAAGTCCAACCTCGCGTTCTTCGCGGACCTGCTGGAGGACGCGGAGTTCCGGTCCGGCGACTACGACACCGGCATCGTGGCCCGCATGCGAGGGAAGTGAGAGATGGTCTCGATCCGCGAGGTCGGCCCGCGCGACGGGCTGCAGAACGAGGCGCCGGTGCCGACCGACGCGAAGGTACGCCTGCTGGACGCGCTCTCCGCGACCGGCGTGCGCCGGATCGAGGCGGTCTCGTTCGTCCACCCGAAGGCGATCCCGCAGATGGCCGACGCGGACGAGGTCTGGAAACGGGCGCGCCGGGCCGAGGGCGTTCGCTACTCCGCGCTGGTGCCGAACCTCCGCGGCGCCGACCGCGCGCTGGCCGCCGGCTTCACCGAGCTGGAGGTGGTGGTCTCGGCCAGCGACACGCACAACCGGCGCAACGTCAACCGGTCCACCGAGGACTCGCTGACCGACATCACCGCGCTGATCCAGGCGGTGCACGCGGCCGGCGGCACCGTGGAGGTGATCGTGGCGACCAGCTTCGGCTGCCCGTACGAGGGAGACGTCGCGCCCGCCCGGGTGGCCGGCATCGTGGAGCGCGTGCTCGGCGACGGCGCGGACCGGGTCGCGTTCGGCGACACCACCGGCATGGGCACGCCCCGCCGGGTTCGGGAGTTGCTGGCCGCGGTCGATCAGGTGCGCGGTGCCGCACCGGTGCTGCTGCACTTCCACAACACGCGCGGCACCGGGCTGGCCAACATCCTGACCGCACTGGAGCTGGGCGTGACCGAGTTCGACGCCAGCGTGGGCGGGCTGGGTGGCTGCCCGTACGCGCCCGGCGCCTCCGGCAACGTGGCCACCGAGGAGGTGGTCCACATGCTGCACGACATGGGCATCGACACCGGCATCGACCTGGAGAGACTGCTCGAAGCCGCGGCCCTGGCCGAGAAGATGACCGGCCGGGAACTGCCGTCCGGCGTCCTGCGCGCGGGTCCACGGACCCGATTGACGGCGCAGTAATTCCGATTCGTCGCGTATCCCGCTCTTATCCGCTTCGTTACCTAATTCGGTGAGAGCGTTTCGTCCAATTTGCCTGGATGAAGCGCCCGCCGAACGACGTGCCGACGGACGAGGGGCGGACCAATGGCGGAACAACGGGCTGGGCGCGCGTCATGCGCGACTCTGCCCGCGACCGCCGTCCCGTCCTTCGGCGTGTTCGCGGTCCTGCGATCAACGAGCCAGATGGTGGCGGATCGCCGGGTACGCCGGCCAGGCCGCGCCGCTAGATGGCCGGGCCTGCGCACGCTCGTCCTCGGTGGCATCGCGGGAGCGGCCTGGCTGCTCTCCGCCGGTGCCGCCCACGCCGCAGAGCCTGAGACGCCTACCGACGCCGCCCACCGCGGTCCGAGCGTGCTCTCCCTCGTCAGCGACCCCGGCACCGGGGTGGTCGAGGAGCGCGCACCCTCGCTGGTCGGTGAGCTTCTGACGCCTGCGGCCGGGATCACCGCCGCGCTGCCGACGGGCCACCTCCTCGGCACCGGCGCTCCGGCCCGGACCGACACGGCGATGCCGGCGCGCCAGCCGGCGGAGTCCGACGCTCCGGCGCACCCGCTACGCACGCTCGTCACCGGTGACGGATCTGTCCTCGGTGCCGTGCGGGAGTTGGTCGCACCGCTCCGCCTCACCGGCGGACCGACCGGCTCCGCAGATTCCGCCGCCCGCGACGCGGTCGCATCACCGGCCGGCACCGCCGGCCGGGGCGGTCCGGACCCGACGCCCGGCGTGGCTCCGTCGCGTCCGCTCGGTGACCTCACCCGCCTGGTGGGTACGGCGGACACGCCGGCCGAGCCCGACGGTGTCGGGACCGACTCCGCCGCCGTGGTCGCGAACCCGGCGGAACCGACTCCGGTCACCCCGAACACGGGTGTCACCGCCGCGAGCACCGCACCCGCCCGGGTGCCGGCGGCGGCGGTCGTGACCGGTCCGCGGCTCGGCTCGGAGCCCGAGCGGGCCGCGCGCCCGGCGCTCGACGCCGAGTCACGTCCGCTCCGGGAGGCCCGTCCGGCCGTACCGGAGCCGCTTCCCGGCGCACCGCTGCCGATCGGGCCCGCCAAGGGCACCTCGGGCGGTACCTCGGGAGTCCCGACCGGCGGGTCGGGAGTGCACACCGACGGAGGTTCGTCCGCCGTCATCTCCGCCGCGGTCGCGGGCACGATGGGGGCCGTGTCCCGGCCCACCGCCCCGGCCGATGTCGTGGTGCCCCGGTGCGATGCCGAGGCCCCGACCGTATCTCCCGACTGATGGTTCCGCCGGCTATTCGACGCCGGTCGGCTCTCCCCACCATCACCAGGGGAAACAGCACAAAGGTCCAGGGCACCGTCGCGCCCGGCAATGGCGTTCGTTCGCCGCCGGATTACGGATTCGGCACCACAACCTAATAGCGACATTCCGCAAGAGACATTCTCTCTTTTTCAATTCCGAAAGGTTATTGCCTTCCCATGAAGACTTGGGTTCGCAAGACTCTGAGCGTCGGCGTGCTGACCGCGGGCGCACTGCTGCTCGCGCCGACCGCCGCGCAGGCGGCCGACATTCAGCAGGCCACCTCGTCCGACGGTGACACCGACGGCGTCCTCAACAACCTCCAGGTCGCCGCGCCGATCGACGTGCCGATCAACCTGTGCAGCGTCGCGGCCGGCGTGCTGGGCGACGGCTACGCCGCGTCCGAGTGCTCCAACCAGCTGGCCGAGCACTCGATCACCCAGGGCGCCACCGGCGAGACCAACGGCATCCTGAACAACGCGCAGGTCGCCGTGCCGGTCCAGGTCCCGGTCAACGTCATCGGGGTCGCCGCCGGCGTTCTCGGTGACGCGTCCGCCGAGGGCGTGGGCAAGAACGGCGGCAGCGCCGCGACCGAGTCCGCGCGTGCCGAGCACAAGGCGCAGGGCCAGGCCGCGGGCGGCGGCGACGTCGACGGCATCGGCAACAACATCCAGGCGTACGTGCCGGTCCACGTGCCGGTCAACGCCGGCGGCATTGCCATCGGCGACGCCAAGTCGGCCGCCAAGCTGAGCAACGGTGGCGGGGCCAACGGCCACGGCGCGGGCGAGGGTGCTGCGATCCAGCAGTCGGCCGGTGGCGAGACCAACGGCATCCTGAACAACGCGCAGGTCGCGGTGCCGGTCGACGTGCCGATCAACCTGTGCGGCGTGGCGGTCGGCCTGCTGGGCGACGGCGAGGCGGCCGCGGACTGCAAGAACAGCGGCGGCGGTGCCGGCGAGGGCGGGATCGTCCAGGGCACCGGCGGTGGCGAGACCGACGGCGTGCTGAACAACCTGCAGGTCGCGGTGCCGGTCAACGTGCCGATCAACATCTGCGGCATCGCGGCGGGCGTGCTGGGCGACGGCGAGGCCGCCGCGCAGTGCGGCAACGGTGACGACAACGGCACCGGCGTCTCCCCGGAGCAGCCGGACTCGCACTACCCGGGTGACGACGAGGAGCCCGCGGACGAGGAGCCGACCGACGAGGAGCCCGTCGACGAGGAGCCGGCCGACGAGGAGCCCGCGGACGAGGAGCCGACCGACGAAGCGCCGGTCGACGAGGAGCCCGCGGACGAGGAGCCGGCCGACGAGGAGCCCGTCGACGAGGAGCCGGTGGACGAGGAGCCGGTCGACGACGGCAGCGGCAACCCGTCCGGCGACTACGACGGCGTCAGCCCGGACGCGTACGGCGACGGCGCGGACGCGGCCGCCGGTCGTCACGCGCGCGAGTCGCTCGCGCTCCCGGGCCTGGACGGCCTGACCAAGGGCAACAACAGCGACGCCAACCTCGGTGGGCTGCCGCTGGCCAGCGTGATCTCCGGCCTGCTGGGCTGAAGCACGGCGTGACACCTCGGGGAAGCCTCCGCGCCCGCGCGCGGGGGCTTCCTCCTTTCCTATGGCGTGTGCCATCCCCGTGGGATACCCTAACGATCGTTAAGCGACGGTACGGGAGGGTCCGGTGGCGCTCGACGAGGCCGCTCTGGCGGAGATGCGCAAGCGAGTCGAGGCGGGCGGCGCCGAGAAGTACCATGCCGCGAACGCCGCTAAGGGCAAGCTCTTCGCGCGCGAGCGGGTCGCGCACCTGGTCGACGACGGCTCGTTCACCGAGGACGGGCGCTACGCCAACGTGCTCGCGGACGGTCTGCCCGCGGACGGCGTGATCACCGGCACCGCCACCATCGCCGGCCGGCCGGTCTGCCTGATGGCGAACGACTCCACGGTCAAGGCCGGCTCCTGGGGTGCCCGCACGGTCGAGAAGATCATCCGGATCATCGAGCGGGCGTACGAGCGCGGCCAGCCCATGATCTATCTCGTCGACTCCGCCGGGGCCCGGATCACCGACCAGGTCGACCTCTTCCCCGGCCGTCGCGGCGCCGGGAAGATCTTCCACACCCAGGTCCGCGCGTCCGGCGCGATCCCGCAGGTCTGCGCGCTGTTCGGCCCGTCCGCCGCCGGTGGCGCCTACATCCCCGCGTTCTGCGACGTGGTCGCCATGGTCGAGGGCAACGCCAGCATGTACCTCGGCTCCGACCGGATGGTCCGCATGGTCACCGGCGAGCAGACCACGCTGGAGGAGATGGGCGGTGCCCGCGTGCACTGCGCGGAGTCCGGTGTGGGCCACTTCCTGTGCAAGTCCGAGGTCGAGGCGCTGGACGTGGTCCGCCGCTACCTGTCGTACCTGCCGGACAACTGGACCCGGCAGCCGCCCGCGGTCGCCGCGGAGAGCGCGCCCGCGGTCGACCTCGGCGGGCTGGTGCCGGTCAGCGAGCGGCAGGCGTTCGACATGCGCCGGTTCGTGAAGGGGCTGCTCGACCGCGACTCGTTCCTGGAGATCCAGGCGCTGTGGGCGCGCGAGCTGACCATCGGCTTCGGCCGGCTGAACGGCCGTACCGTGGGGGTGCTCGGCAACAACTCGATGTTCAAGGGCGGCGTGCTGTTCGTCGACTCCGCGGACAAGGCGGCGCGGTTCGTGCAGCTCTGCGACGCGTTCAACGTACCGCTGCTGTTCCTCGCGGACGTGCCCGGCTTCATGGTCGGCACCGCGGTGGAGAAGCAGGGCATCATCCGGCACGGCGCCAAGATGATCAGTGCGGTCTCCGAGGCCACGGTGCCGAAGATCTGCGTGGTGGTGCGCAAGGCGTACGGCGCCGGGCTCTACGCGATGGCCGGCCCCGGCTTCGACCCGGACGCCACCATCGCGCTGCCCACCGCCAAGATCGCGGTGATGGGCGCGGAGGCCGCGGTGAACGCGGTCTACGCCAACAAGATCGCCGCGATCGAGGACGAGGCGGAGCGGGACGCGTTCGTCGCCGCCCGCCGCGCGGAGTACGAGCGCGACATCGACATCGCGCGCCTCGCCGGCGAACTGGTGGTGGACTCGATCGTGCCCCCGGGCGAACTGCGCGCCGAACTGATCGCGCGGTACGCGGCCGCGGCGGGCAAGGACCGCTCGTTCTCCCGCCGCCGGCACGGTGTGACGCCCGTCTAGAGGGGAGACCCGGCATGCTCAGCGAGGAACACGAGGCCCTGCGCGCCAGCGTGCGTGACTTCGCCCGCGAGGTGGTCGCACCGGTCATCGGCGAGCACTACGAGAAGCACGCGTTCCCGTACGACATCGTCCGCCGGATGGGCGCGATGGGCCTGTTCGGCCTGCCGTTCCCGGAGGAGGCGGGCGGCATGGGCGGCGACTACCTGGCACTCTGCCTGGCGCTGGAGGAACTGGCCCGGGTCGACTCCAGCGTGGCGATCACGCTGGAGGCCGCGATCTCGCTCGGCGCCATGCCGATCTTCCGGTTCGGCACCGACGCGCAGCGCGCGCGATGGCTGCCGGACCTGGTCAGCGGCGACCGGCTGGCCGCGTTCGGGCTGACCGAGCCGGGTGCCGGATCGGACGCGGGCGGCACCACCACGCGCGCGGTGCTGGACGGCGACGAGTGGGTGATCAACGGCGCCAAGAGCTTCATCACCAACTCCGGCACGGACATCACGTCGCTGATCACGGTCACCGCGGTGACCGGGACGAACCCGGACGGGTCCAAGGAGATCTCGACGATCATCGTGCCCAGCGACACGCCCGGGCTGACCGTGCTGCCCGGGTACTCCAAGGTGGGCTGGTGCGCCTCGGACACGCACGAGCTGGCCTTCGAGGAGGTGCGCGTACCCGCGGAGAACCTGCTCGGCACGCGCGGCCGCGGCTTCGCGCAGTTCCTGCGCATCCTGGACGAGGGCCGGATCGCGATCGCCGCGCTGGCGACCGGCCTGGCCCAGGGCTGCGTCGACGAGTCGCTCGCCTACGCGCGCGAGCGGCACGCGTTCGGCCGGGCGATCGGCGACTTCCAGGCGATCCAGTTCAAGATCTCCGACATGGAGGTACGCGCGCACACCTCCCGCCTGGCCTACTACGACGCCGCCGCGCGGCTGCTGTCCGGTGCGGACTTCAAGCGCGCCGCCGCGATCGCGAAGCTGCACGCCAGCGAGTGCGCGGTGACCAACGCGAGGGAGGCCACGCAGATCCACGGTGGATACGGCTTCATGAACGAGACGCCGGTGGCCCGCTTCTGGCGCGACGCCAAGATCCTGGAGATCGGCGAGGGCACGTCCGAGATCCAGCGCATGATCATCGCCCGCGACCTCGGACTTTGATCATCGGTTTACTGTCGGTTATCGGCGACGAGGGGGTCGGCCCGCTGACGATCGTCTTCCCGCGTCAGATACCCACCCGTACTCTTCGCCCATGACCGTGGATCATGGCTCTGACCAGCGCGGCACAGCCTTCGCCGAACTGCTCCGGGCACGACGGGCCACCGCGGGCATGACCCAGGCCGATCTCGCCGCGGCGGCCGGCATCGGCATCCGTACGGTGCGTGACCTGGAGCGCGGTCACGCGTCCCGGCCGCAGCGCACCACGGTCGAGCTGATCGCCACCGCGCTCGCGCTCACCGGCCGGGAGCGCGCCGAGTTCCTCGCCGCCGCGCGCGGCCAGCGGCCGGTGCCGGAGCCGCCCGCGGCGCCGCGCAACGGGTTGCCGCCACCGATCGAGCTGATCGGCCGGGACACCGAGGCCGCCGAGGTCGCGGAGCTGCTCACCGCGGCCGGGCCGCCCGCCGTCGTGACGCTGGTCGGCCTGGCCGGCGTCGGCAAGACCAGCCTCGGCCTCGCGGTCGCGCAGCGCGTCGCGCCGGCCCACCCCGGCGGCACGGCCGGCATCGTGATCACCGAGTTGTCCAGCGGCAGCGACGTGCTGGCCCAGCTGGCGGCGGTGCTGGGCGTGGCCCGCGCGGCCGACCTGCGCGCCCGGCTGCGCGGCGACCGCACGTTCGTGATGGTCGACGGCATCGAGCGGGCGCCGGACGCGGTCGCGGAGGCGCTGCGCTGGCTGACCGAGTCGGCGCCGGACCTGCACGTGCTGGCCACCGGCCGGCACCCGATCGGGCTGCCCGGCGAGCACGTGTGGCCGGTCGGACCGCTGGAGACCCCGCCCGCGGACGCGCCGGCCCGGCCGGAGGAGATCGCGGCGTACCCGGCTGCCGCGCTCTTCCTGGCCCGGCTGCGCCAGGTGCGCCGCGAACCGATCATGGACGAGGAGGCGGTCGCGCTCGGCGCGCTGCTGCGCCGGCTCGGCGGGCTGCCGCTGGCGCTGGAGCTCGCGGCCGCCCGCGGCCGGCTGCTCGACATCGACGAGATCCTCCAGCGGTACGGCGATCGCGTGCTCGACCTGTCCGGCCGCCCCGGCATCCGTCCGTCCGTCGACGTCACGCTGCGCGACGCCGCCGCGGCCAGCTACCGGCTGCTGGAGCCGGAGGAGCGCGCCGGACTGCGCCGGCTCGCCTCGTTCCGCAACCGCTGGTCGGTGCGCCTGGCCGCCGCGATCCTCTCCGACGAGGACGCCGAACCGGTCGACCCGCTGCCGCTGCTGGACCGGCTGCTGGAGCTGGGCCTGCTGAGCGTGCGCGGGGCCGGCCCGTTCCGGTTCCGGCTGGTCGACGTGGTGCGCGACCTCGCGGAGGAGCGGGCGGTGGCGCGCGGCGAGGCGGCCGCGATCCGCTCCCGGCACGCGGCGGTGCTGGCGCGGCTGGCCGAGCGCACCGCGCCGCAACTGGCCGGGCACGACCTGCCCGCCGGCGTGGACCGGCTCGACCAGGTGGCCGGCGACCTGTGGGCCGCGCTGGCCCACAGCGCGAACGACGACCCGCACACCGCGCTGCGCATCGCGGCCGCGCTGCCCCGGTGGTGGCGGTTCCGCGGCCGGGACGTGGTGGGCCGGCACTGGCTGCGCCGCCTGCTGGCGGACCCGCGCACCGAGGACGCGGACCCGCGCATCCGCGCGTGGGCGCAGGTCGGGCTGGGGCAGCTCGCGTTGGAGCACGGCGCCGGCGCGGAGGAACTGCCGGCCGTGACCGGCGCGCTGACCGAGTTCCAGCGCCGCGCGGACGTGGCCGGCGAGCTGGCCGCCCGCCACCTGCTCTGCGCGCTGTGGATGACCAACGGGGGGTACGACGAGGCGCGCCGCCACGGCGAGGCCGCGCTCGCGCTCGCCACCCGCACCGGCCGCGCCCGGGACATGACCGTCGCGCAGAACAACCTGACCTGGCACGAGATCCGGGTCGGCGACCTGCGCGCGGCCCGGCGCCGGCTGGCCGCCGTGGACCGGCTGGCCGCGCAGCAGGGCGACGACCGGCTGCGCGCGCTGGCGATGGCGAACCTGGCCGAGGTGAACCGGCTCGGCGGCCGGTACGCGGAGGCGCAGTCGCTCGGCCGGCGCGCCGTCGAGGTGCTGGAACGGCAGGGTGATCCCGGCCACCGGCGGCGCCTGCTCGGCACGATCGGGATCGCCGCCGCGCAGGCGGGTGACGCGGACGTGGCCGGGCGGATTCTGACCGACCTGCGGGAGCTGGCGAGCGTGCCGGACGAGACGGAGGGGCGCCCGGCCGTGACCGAGGGACAGATCGCGATGATCGAGGCGTACCTGGCATTCGGCCGCGGCGAGCGGGAGTTGGCCGCGGAGTGGTTCACGGTGGCGGCCGACTCGCACGCGGGCGGGCACGACCTGCGCGACGTGGCCGAGGCGCTGGTGGGGCTGGCGGCGAGCACGGAGGACGCGCAGCAGCGCGCGTCGGTGCTGACCCGGCTGGCCGAGGTGTGCAAGCTCGGCGGCATCACGCTGCTGCCCGCCGAGCGGGAGCGCGCCGGCGCCGCCTGACGGTGGAGAACGAAACCGGCGCCGGTCGCGAGTGAGCGACCGGCGCCGGTGTGGCGCACACCCCCGTATGTGCGCGACGCGACGGAAACCCCGCAGAGGCCCCCCGACCTCCGTGCGTAAACACCCCCCGGTGTGCGTCCCCGTGCGCCGGAAATCTAGCCGATCACCCGAGCCCCTTTGTCCGTTTGGGCGGGATTGTCGGCACCGCTGGAGCGTTCTGCCGCCTGTTCTGCCGGTTACCGGCCGGGAGTGCGCCGAGATGACTACTCAGCGGAGTCGGCGGTGTCCGTAGTGCCCACCATCGCCCCGGGATTGGCGGCGTCCCGGATCACGCGCAGTGTGCTGAGCAGGTCGCCGAGTCGGTCGGCGTCGAGCAGGCCGGTGAAGAACTCGTCGATCAGCGCGAGGTGGCCGGGGAGCGTCTCGTCCAGCCGGGCCAGGCCGGCGTCGGTGATCACCGCGTAGGAACTGCGCCGGTCCGTGGGGCATGCGCTGCGGGTCAGCAGGCCGGATCGCTCCATCCGGTCGACCACGCGCGTGACGCCGCTGGTGGAGAGCGAGGTCTGCGACGCCAGATCGGTCATCCGCAGCTGGCGGCCGGGGGAGCGGGCGAGGCGCATGAGCACCTCGAACTCGACGGCGGAGACGTGGTGCTCGTCGAACTGGGCGGCGAACCGGTTGGTCAGACCCGAGTGGACCTCGGTGAACAAGCCGATCGCCGTGATGCGCGGGTCGTTGATCAGGTTCGTCACGTCTCAACTCTAGCAAAGCTTGACACGCGGAATACTGCTGAGCATATAGTTGCTTAGTCAGACGTCCTGACGGCAGACCTTGTTTCTGGGAGATCCTCCAATGACCGACCTGAACGTTCGTGACTACAACGGCGTCAGCATCCCGGCCGCCGGCGTGTACGACATCGACCCCGCCCACTCGCGGGTCGGCTTCGTCGCCAAGCACCTTGTGGTGAGCAAGGTCCGCGGCCAGTTCAAGACCGTCACCGGCGCGGTCACGATCGCCGAGGACCCGCTGGAGTCGTCCGTCACGGCCGACATCGAGGCCGCGAGCATCGACACCAACCAGCCGGACCGCGACGGTCACCTCAAGAGCGGCGACTTCCTGGACGTCGAGAAGTTCCCGCAGGTCACGTTCCGCAGCACCGGCCTCGCCGAGATCAGCGGCAACGAGTTCAAGCTGCACGGCGACCTGACGATCAAGGACGTCACCCGCCGGGTCGAGCTGGACGTCGAGTTCGAGGGCGTGAACAAGAGCCCGTGGGGCCAGGAGGTCATCGGCTTCACCGCGACGACCGAGATCGACCGCGAGGAGTACGGCATCACCTGGAACCAGAACCTGGAGACCGGCGGCGTGCTCGTCGGCAAGAAGGTCAAGATCGAGATCGAGGCCGAGGCCATCCGCCGCGCCTGATCCTTTGCCGCCCGACTCCGGGCGAGCGTCACGCAACCCCCGGCCGCCCGCACGGCCGGGGGTTCGCTGCGTCTGGGAATCCCATCGCTCCGGGAAGTGATCTATCCGGCACTAGAGGTGACGCGTTCCTTTGTGGCATGGTGGACAGAACGTCCCGGAATGCTTACGGGGCGTTGCGAATCTTTCTGTCTTGGCCGAGCTGCGTCGCTCCTCCACATAGATCCGTCACCGCCGTGCGCCGGGAGGACAGATGGGCAAGGACGTCACCTCAGCCGCCTTCACCAGGGAGGACCGGGCTCAGTACCGGCGGAAGGTGCGCCGGTGCCTCGACGTCTTCGCGCTGATGCTGGACGACTTCGCGTTCGACGCCGAACGCCCCACCACCGGGCTCGAGATCGAGCTGAACCTGATCGACGCCGAGGCCGAGCCCGCCATGCGCAACGCCGAAGTGCTCGCGACCATGGACGATCCGCTGTTCCAGGCCGAGCTGGCCCGGTTCAACCTGGAGCTCAACGCCTCGCCGCGGCTCATCGCCGGCTCCGGCTTCGCCGACTACGAGCACGCGCTGCGCACCAGTCTGGACCGCGCCGAGGACCGGGCCGGCAAGTCCGACTCCCGGATCATGATGATCGGCGTGCTCCCCACGCTCACCGAGCGGCACACGGTGGTCGGCAACATCTCCGCGAACCCGCGCTACCACCTGCTCAACGACCAGATCATGGCGGCCCGCGGCGAGTCGCTGGACCTGGACATCCGCGGCGCGGAGCGGGTCCGGTCGTACGTCGATTCGATCGCGGCCGAGGGCGCCTGCACCAGCGTGCAGTTCCACCTCCAGGTCGCGCCGGACACGTTCGCCGCGTACTGGAACGCGGCCCAGGCCGTCGCCGCCGCCCAGGTCGCGGTGGGTGCGAACTCGCCGTTCCTGTACGGCCGCCGGCTCTGGGCAGAGACCCGGATAGCGCTCTTCGAGCAGTCCACCGACACCCGCCCGGACGAACTGCGAGCCCAGGGGGTACGGCCGCGAGTGTGGTTCGGGGAGCGCTGGATCACCTCGATCTTCGACCTGTTCGAGGAGAACGTGCGGTACTTCCCGCCGCTGCTGCCGATCCTGGACGAGGAGGACCCGGTCCAGGTGCTGCACGACGGCGGCGTACCGAACCTGGGTGAGCTGCGGCTGCACAACGGCACCGTCTACCGGTGGAACCGCCCGGTCTACGACATCATGAACGGCCGGCCGCACCTGCGGGTGGAGAACCGTGTGCTGCCGGCCGGCCCGACCGTGGTCGACATCCTGGCCAACGCCGCGTTCTACTTCGGGCTGGTCCGCGCGCTGGCCGAGTCGGATCGGCCGGTCTGGTCACAGCTGACGTTCAGCGCGGCCGAGGAGAACTTCCACCGCGCGGCCCGGCACGGGCTGGACGCCTACATCAACTGGCCGTGCGAGGGCGAGACGCAGGCGGACAAGCTCATCCTGGGCACGCTGCTGCCGCTGGCCTACGACGGGCTGGACCGTTTCGGCGTCGACCCGGCCGAGCGCGACCGCCTGCTCGGGATCATCGAGGGCCGCTGCCGCACCGGGCAGACCGGCGCGGCGTGGCAGACCGCGCGGGTCGAGGACGCGGAACGACGGGGCCGCAGCCGCGAGCGGGCGCTGCACGAGATGGTGCTGGCCTACGCCGAGCTTCAGCGCACCAACGAGCCGGTCCACCTCTGGCGGCGCTGACCCGCCCCTACTTCTCCGGCGGCTTCGGCGGCGGGACCGGCTTGGGCTTGACCGAGGCGCGGGCCCGGCCGGTGGGCTTGGCCGGCTGGTCGGTGGCCTCCGGCTCGCCGGCCGCGGCCGGACGCTTCGGCCGTGCCGTCGGCGCGGCCTCCTCCTCGTCGGCCAGGCCGAGCTGGGGCCGCTCCGATTTCGGCTTCAGCCGCAGCTTCGGCGACTCGGACTGCGGGGCCTGCTGCTGCGGGACCGGGACCGGCGCGGGCGGCGCGGTGGGCTCCGGCGCCGCGGTGAGCGCCGGGCGCGCCGGTGGCAGCGGCTCGTCGTCGTCGGCGTGGGCCGGCAGCAGCGCGCGCTCGTAGGCGGGCCGCGGCGTGGCGGCCGCGATGATCACTGATCCGAGCAGGCCGGCGATCACCGCGTACGGCGCGATCAGGTACGCCGACACCTGCCACGACTCCAGGCCGGCCGGGCGCGGCGCGGCCAGGAAGTAGGCGGCCGCGACCAGGATCGGGCCGATCGCGCCGGAGACCGAGACGCCGACCTTCGAGTCGGTGCGGCGCCCGCCCCACCAGGCCGAGATCAGGCCCGCGACCAGCGCGGCGGACAGCGAGATCGCGGCACCCGGCCAGTACAGGCTGTGGATCCAGTAGCCCGGGCCGTCGTCCGTGATGCGCCAGACGCCGAGCTGCGCGCCGGTGAAGCCGCGCCCGGCCAGCGCGCCGTCGACGGTCGCCACGATCGCCAGCAGCCACAGCCAGGTCGTCGTGACCACCACGTTCGCCGCTATCGCGGTGGACGAGATCGCGGCGAACGACACGGCCAGCCCGACCAGCACGCCGATCACGGTGTAACCGGCCGCGATCATCTCCGGCGCGAACGTGTAGTCCTGCGCGGCCTCCCGGGCCGGCACCGCGACCAGCGCCACGGTCACGGCCGCGCCGAGCGCGGCGGCCAGGCACAGCGTCACCCGCCAGAGCACCAGCTCCAGCATGCCGCTGACCTTGCGCGCGGTGGGATCGGCGGCCAGCGCGCTCGGGCCGCTGCGCCGGTCCGCGTACACCGCGCCGGCTATCACGGACGTGGCAGCGATCCAGGTGGCCCATGTGAGGCTCGCCACCCAGACCGGCTCCGCGGAGCCGTCGGGCGACGGCACCCACGCGATGATGCCGAGCCCGTAGCCGAGCCCCAACTGTGCTGCGCCGGTGCCCGCAGCCACGCCGACCGCCGACGCGATCGATCCACCCCAGCCTCGTACGGCCATGCCGGGGAGAGTAACGGTCCGAGGCCACCGGAGCGAGGCGACGAACTGGGAGCGGGTCGTTACCGCACCGAGCCGAAACGGCCGATAGGTTAAGACGGACCGCCAAAACGATCTGGCGACTGTCGGGGAGAGGACAGCGATGGCTGACGGCAGGCGTCCCGGTGACGACCAGGGCCCGTCCGACGAGACGCGGCAGTGGCACGGCGACGACGCGCGCTACTGGGGTGGGGACGACCAGACCTCGTCCCAGCGCCCGCCGGCCGACCCATGGGCCGCCAACGAGGAGACCCGGCTGCAACGCCCGATGGGCGGTGACCAGACCGCGCCCTACCGCCCGGTCCAGGGCGGCCCGGGCGGCGGTGGCCCGGGTGGCGCCGGCGGTGGCGACCAGACCCGGCCGTACCGTCCGGTGCCCGGTGGTCCCGGCAACGACCAGACCGCGCCGTATCGGCCGGTGCCCGGCGGCGACCAGACCCGGCGGATGGACCCGGTCCAGGGTGGACCGGCCGGGCCGGGCGGCACCGGCGGGCCGGACCCGTGGACCGCGCGCGCGTCCGTGCGCCCGCCCGAGCCGGCCGGGTCGTACGCGCAGCCCGACCCCTTCTCGCGGACCGACCCCGGCTGGGGTGAGCCCGACGAGCCGAACCGCAAGTGGCTGATGCCGGTGATGTGGGGCGTGATCGCGCTGCTGCTGATCCTGCTGCTGAGCGTCGGCATCTACTTCGGCACGCGCGGCGGTGGCGGCGACCCCGAGCCCACCCGCACCCCGACCGCGGCCGCGACGCCGACCGCGGAGCGGACCAGCGCGGAGCCGTCCGAGGAGCCGACCAGCGAGGAGCCGGCGTCGCCGGAGACCACCGCGCCGAGCCCGACCCGGGCCGCCGAGGTGGAGGTGCCGCGGATGACCGGCTACACGCTGCAGGAGGCGCAGCAGGAGCTGGCCGGGCGGGACCTGCCGTTCGCGCTGGTCTACCAGACCACGGACGACTTCGACCCGGACACCGTGGTGGACACGGACCCGCCGGGCGGCGCGGTGGTGCCGAAGGGCACGAAGATCACCATCACCGTGGCGCGCGCGCCGGAGCCGACCGCGCCCGCGGCGCCCACCGGCGGGCCCACCACGGAGCCGGGCCCGAACGGCTGACCGGATCAGCGACTGCGGACCGCGACGGCCGAGGCGGACAGCCCCGGCCGTCGCGTCGCACCGGCCCTCGCCTCCGGTGAGGCGTTTATCTGTCGCAGGCCGTCCACCTGCACGAAGATCGAACGACGCTCCACGGCATCGCCGCCCGCGTTGAGCTCGTATCCGTCCAGCCAGACCCAGCCGTCGTAGGTGGGCCAGTCGTGAACCCGGATCACGCGGAAGTAGAGCGGGTCGGCGAACTGAACGCTCGCCGCACGGGTCACGCAGAGGATATCGCCGGACCGGGGCAACACATCGACTCCTTGCTACGCGGTTTTCGCTGCGTCGGGTCTTGTCCCGTGGCACGCGCGGAGCGTCCACGAATGGCGTTTCTCGATCACCTGTTTCGCTGGCTGCGAATTGTTACCCAACCGGCGTGAGGGTAGGCCGGTCCTCTGCGGCGCGGCGTATGCGGCCCGCCTCCTCGCCCGTCATGGGTGACTTCGTCCTACTTGAACGGACAAGTTGGGAACTTTGAGTGACCCTCGCCATACAGACAGATTGCATCACGAGCCTAGTCAATGCAAGTTGCACGCCAGCCTCCACTCGCAGGTAACGGGCCCGGTTGATGGGTCTTCGACATACCCGTCAGACTGAATGCCCTTCCGTCAGCGCGCGCGAATTCGATCTTTCTGGTCGGGTTGATCCGGCCGGTCCGTCCCACAGCCGGAGGTAGCGGTGACCCAGCGCCGAAGCCCCACGGTCCGGCGCCGCCGCCTCGGCGCCGAGCTGCGCAAACACCGCGAGGAAGCCGGGGTGACCATCGAGACGGTGGCCGACCGGCTGCACTGCTCGACCTCCAAGGTCTCACGCATCGAGACCGGGCACACCAGTGCGACGCCACGCGATGTGCGGGCCATGCTGGAGATCTACGGCATCGACGGTGACGAGTCCGCCGAGCTCGTGCAGATTTCCCGTGAGGCCCGGCAGAAGGGCTGGTGGCACCCGTACAGCACGGTCCTGACCGGCGCATACGTCGGTCTGGAGGCGGAGGCGAACTCGGTGCGCGCCTACGAGCAGCAGGTTGTTCCCGGTCTCCTCCAGACGGAGGAGTACGCACGGGCGATGATCCGCTCCGCCCGGCCGGACATATCCGCCGATGAGGTGGAGAGAAGAGTGCGTGTCCGAATCGAGCGTCAATCGTTGCTGATGCAGGACGACCCGATCGACCTGTGGATGGTGCTCGATGAGGCGGTAGTGAGCCGACCGGTCGGCGGCGATGCGGTCATGCGGGCCCAGATTCACCACCTGGTCGTGACCGCCGAGCTACCGAACGTAACGTTGCAGGTCCTGCCGTTCTCGGCGGGCGCACATGCCGGCATGGACGGAACGTTCACGATTCTCGACTTCCCCGAGCCCACCGACACGGACGTCGTCTACGCGGAGAACGCGACCGGCGGGCTGTTCCTGGAGAAGGCCGACGAATTGCGGAAGTACGTCTTCATCTTCGATCACATCCGCGCCGCGGCCCTCCGACCGGAGGAGTCCGTATCCCTCTTAGCGGACCTGGCGAAGGAGCCATTGTGGGAGTGGAGACAACGGGGTTTGACCTGAGCCGCGCGACGTGGCGCAAGAGTTCTCGCAGCGGCCCCAACTGTGACAACTGTGTGGAGATCGCTTTCGTCACGCCGGCGATCGCGATTCGTGACTCCAAGGACCCGGACGGGCCGGCGCTGATCCTCGCGCCGGGCGGCTGGTCCGCCTTCCTCGCCGGCACCAAGAACGGCGAGTTCGACCTCTAGGGCACGACCGTCCGGTGGGCCGTCCACTGTCGCCCGGCCCACCGGATGCCCGCAAAACAGACATTTCTGCCGTGGCCGGATCGCCAGGACCTTCGTTGCACTCATGAACCCGGTGTTGCGCCGGGCCGAGTTGAAGCGAGCAAGGCAGGCGAGAGCAGTGAGCATTGGCCCCGACAACCTCGGCAACGGGTCGGCGACGCAGGACCGGTTCGCCGGTCACCTGAACGGGTACCGCCCGATCCAGCGCGACCGGGTCCTCTCCGGCGAGGTCGGCCCCGACGTGGAGCTGAGCCCGCGCACCGGCGCGCTCGACGAGCCGCCGATCGACCACGGCCCGCGGCTGCCGTCGCTGGCGCTGGCCGGGCTGGAGGAGCCGGTCTTCCCGACCACCGGCTGGCCGGACACCACCGACCCGGGCCCGCTGGCCGACCACCCGCTGCTGCGCGGCCTGCTCCTGGAACTGCCGCCGAAGGGCTCGCTCCCCGAGCCCGGCTGGTTGGACCGCTGGTTCGAGGCCGCCCGCGCGATCCTGGAGCTGATCTACACCCAGGGCGCGCTCGACCGCCGTTAGAGTGTCGCCGGCATACGCCGGCGCACCGTTATCGCGCGCTCGGACAACCGGCTGTACCGCAGCGCGTGCCGGACCGCGAGCACCGGCACCGCCAGCGCCAGGCCGGCCACGATCACGCCGACCGTGGCGGTGTCGCCGACCAGCGGCCAGCCGGCCATCAGCACGACGGCCACCACCGTGGCCAGGCCGGTGACCTGCGACGGTACGGCGATCATCGGATGAGCAGCACCGGCCCGCAGCGCCGGCGGCAGCGGCACGCCCGGCGCCGAGGTGAACGCGCCGGCCGCCGCACGGATGCGCACCACCCGGCGCAGCGTGACACCGGCGACCACGGCCGGCACCAGCACCGCCAGGCGCGGATCGATCATGCCCGGCGTCGCCGCCGGGATCAGCAGCAGCGCGACCAGCCCGGCGAGGCCGCCGGCCGTCAGCGCGATCACCGCGCCGGCCCGCTGCCGCAGCGCGCGGGCGGACGATGCGTCGGGAAGACCATCGGCCACTACGCCGACGGCGAGCCAGACGGCGGCGAGCGCGATCGTGGCGCCGAGGGGTATGGCTGCGGTCATGCCGTCCAGCGTTACCCACCTCGCCGCCGGGCGAATCCGGGACGCACCCTGGTCCGGCACCCGTAGGGGACACGACACGGGCCATCCGGCCGGAAAAATCAGGCTATTTCGGAGCTGGTGGGTGCGGGCCGCGGCGCCATACCCTGCCGGGACAGGCTTCGCGCTTTCGGGCGCGACGTGGACCGGCCTGGGGAGGGTCGGCCGGGGTCCCGCGCACCTCGTGGTGATCGGGACCCCGTCTCTCCGGACGCAACTTGCAATTTTCTGGGAGTTGCAACCTGATGTCCGCCGGGAGCAGTCTTACTCACGTGGAGCAAAGAGCCGTGGTGAACCCCGGCGACGTGCTGGTGCTCGCCGAGCCGGACTACAAGTTCGGGGCGGGCGATCTCACGCTGCTGGTGGACGACGTGATGCACATCCAGCGCCTGCCCGACGGACTGTGGCTCTACGTCCGCGGCGTCCGGCTGGACAACTCCGGCCACGCCCGCGACCCACGCCAGGTGCTGGTCCGGATGACCGCCATCCCCGCCGCCATCCGTCACCCGACCGGGTGTCCCTAGTGGTGCTTCGCCCCATTTGCCGGCGAAGACCCTGAAATCTCTCTTCCCACTTCCGGCGTGGTCGCGGTCCGCATGCTCCCGCGGGCACCGGTCGTCGCTGGCGCTCCTCCCTTCCGGTCCCGTCGCCGGCCACGCTCCACACCACGCGCCTTCCGCACAGCCGGCCCGCCTGCCGCGCCCGGCGACCTCCGCCGCACTCCACGCGCCCAACCGCGATTCGGCCACACCGCCGCACTACACGCGCCCAACCGCGATTCGGCCACACCGCACACCGGCGCGTCTGCGATCGGTATCCGCTCCTTGCCGGCTGATCTCCCAACCGCAGCCAGCCGCGCGACTCGCTTCGGCGGTCTGATCGTCATATCCGCCGCGATTCGCGTCTCGGTGTGCGTTTCGGTGGACGCGCAGTCGCGCGCAGGCCGGCGTCGACCGCACGCCGAGCGCTTCTGCATGATCCGGCTCGATTCCGCAGGCGCCGCGTCTGCGGCCGTCCGGCACCTTCCGATCGGCTTTGCTCTGCTTACCCGGCCAAACCACACCGAAGGAGGCGGCCTTTGTGGGGGATTCGTCCAGGTAAGCAGAGCAAAGTGCCGCCGGAGACTACGTCGAGATGCTCCTAGATCCGCGCGGCATCACATAAGGCGAATTTTCGGCGTTCGGTCACGCCGTGCCACGCATCCCAGAGTGGGAACCACAGCCGCGAGCGGTGACCCGACGTTGCCGGTGGCAGGACACTGCGCGCCACGCGATCCGGTGAGCCGCGACCGCCGCGTGCGGCGTTCTGCGCGGAGACACGTCACGCGCGCCGGGTGACCCGCTTGGCCGGGACCCGGCAACGTGTCCGGCGGCGGAACGCCACGCGCGCCGGATGATGCGGCTGGCGGCTGTCGGCGTTCTGTGCGGAGGCACGTCACGCGCGCCGGGTGACCCGCTTGGCCGGGACCCGGCAACGTGTCCGGCGGCGGAACGCCACGCGCGCCGGATGACGCGGCCGGCGGCTGTCGCCGCGTGGGTTTTCTGGCCGCCCGCGTGACCGGCTCCGACGCCGCGTGCGGAGCGGAGCGCTAGCGGAGTCGGAGCACGTGGCGAGGTTTGCCCGCGGGAGCATGCGGGGCTGGACCCGCCGGGAGTGGGAATGTGAAGGATTTGAGGGGTTAGAGGGTTTTCATGTGGAAGCCGCCGTCTACGTCGATGACCTGGCCGGTGCTGTGCGGCAGCAGATCCGTGGCGATCGCGACGACGGCGCGGCCGACGTCGTCGGGGCGGCCCCAGCGGCGGATGGGCTGGATGCCCTTGTTGAAGATGAGGTCGTCGTATTTGGCGGTGACGGTTTCGGTCATGTCGGTGGCGATGATGCCGGGGCGGATCTCGTAGACGTTGATGCCGTGCTCGGCGAGGCGGGCGGCGAACAGCTGGGTGGTCATCGCCAGGCCGGCCTTGGAGACGCAGTAGTCGCCGCGGTTGACGCTCGCGGTGTAGGCGCTGTTGGACGAGATGATCACGATCTTCGGGCGGGTGCCGGCCTCGGGCTGGGCGATCATGCGGTTGGCGGTGGACTGGATCAGGAAGTACGGGCCCTTGAGGTTGATGCCGAGCACCCGGTCAAAGGATTCCTCGTCCGCATCGAGGATGTCGGCGCGCACCTTGGGCGCCACGCCGGCGTTGCTGACCAGCAGGTCCAGGCGGCCGAACGCGGCGTAGGACTCGTCGAGCAGCCGCGCGCGGTCGGCGGCGACGGAGACGTCGGCCTGGACGGTCAGCGCGCGGCGGCCGAGCGTTTCGACCTCGGCGGCGACCTGCTTGGCGGCGTCCACGTTGCCGGCGTAGTTGACGACCACGTCGTAGCCGGCGCCGGCCAGGGAGAGCACGATGCCGCGGCCGATGCCGCGTGAGCCGCCGGTGACCAGTGCGATCATCGCGTACCCCCGAAGAACGTGTAGTAGGGCTCGTCGCGGGCGATGCGTTGCAGGTAGAGGGCCAGCTCGCGGGCGTGGTAGTCGCCCCACATGCTGGACTCGCCGTTCGGCACGCGCTGCCCGGCGGGTACGTGGTCCCAGCCGTTCGGCCGGTGGTAGACCGAGTGCAGGATCAGGCCCTGGTGTGCGGGGTCGACCGACAGGTAGGGCTCGCCGAACAGCGTGTTCGCCACCGTGAGCCCGGCCTGCCAGTAGCGGCGGCCGTCGTCCTCGCGGCCCTTGCCGGTCAGGTAGCGGCCGAGCCGGAGCAGGCCCTGCGCGCCGATCGCAGCGGCGGAGGAGTCGACCGGCTCGTGCGCGTTGTACGGGTCGGCCGGCCGGCCCAGGTAGTCGCCGAGGTGGACCAGGCCGGGCGCGCCGGTGTCCCAGTACGGGATGCCGTCGACCGGCGTGTGCTCCAGGTAGAAGTCGCAGGTGGCGGTGGCCGCGTCGAGCATCATCTGGGTGATCTCCGCGCGCCCGCCGAACGCGTCCAGCTCGTCGTCGTCGGCCAGCTCCAGGAACTCCAGCTGCTCCGGGTAGCCGAGCATCGCCCAGGCCAGGCCGCGCGTCCAGGTGCTGAACGGGGAGTAGCCCTGCTGGGTGCTCGGGGCGCGGTAGTGGCCGTCGTTGGTGTTGAACAGCGACTCGTGGGCGGTGCGGCCGCGCACGTCGTAGAAGTCGCGGCCGGTGCCGTACCAGATGTTCCACCGGGCGGTGTTGCGCGCGTGCTCCACGATCCGGCCGAGCAGCGAGATCCGCTCGTCGTGCTCGCCCATCAGCGCGTGCCCGAGCAGGTGCGAGACGGCCAGCGCGCGACACGATCGGATGGTGTCCACGAACAGCGACTGCGGGCCGTTGAACGAGTAGATGTAGCCGGTGCCGTCCTGCGTGGTCTGCCAGCGGGCCGCCTGCACCGCGCCGGTGATCTTCAGGGCCAACTCGTGGAAGTTCCGGTCGCCGGCGTCGATCCGGCCCTCGTTCGCCAGCCGCCAGAGGTTGCCGTACGTGCTGACGTTGTTGAAGCCGTGGTCGTGCACGCCGATGTGGCTGACGTGGCCGGCCATCACGTTCACGGTGGCGTCCCGGCCGATGGTCAGGAACCGCTCGTCGCCGGTCGCGTCGAACTGCAGGATCGCGGAGCCGTACTGGAAGCCCTGGGTCCACTCGGTCCAGCCGCGCGCCGTGTACCGCCCGGCCACGGTGAAGACCGGCGAGGGGGAGCCGGGTGGGCAGGTCTGCTCGATCGACTCGATCTTCGCGGCGGAGGCCTCCCAGAGACGGCCGATCCGGGGTAGGAGGTCCGCCGGGCCGAGCCCGTCGTCGATCTTCATGGCGGCGCCCTTCGTCGTTGTCGGCGTGCCGCCACAGCATAGGAAAGCGCTTGCCTGAAGAAAACCCCTAGATGGAGAAGGTGGGCGGGCGTTCGTTGGCCGGCTCCGGGGGCCGCGCGTTCCACAGCCGCGTCTTCTGGGCGCCGAGCCGAGCGAGGTACGCCGGATTGAGCACGATGTAGCGCCGCCACAGCCGGCGTGGTTCCAGGCCGAGCCGCCAGACCCATTCGAGCCCGACGCGCTGCATCCAGGCGGGCGGGTTCCGCAGCAGGCCCGCGTGGTAGTCGAACGCGGCGCCGACGGCCAGCAGCGGCATGTCCAGCAGCGGCCGCATCGCGAACGCGAACACCTCCTGCCGCGGGCAGCCGAGCCCGACCAGGACCAGCCGCGCGCCGGACGCCGTGATCCGCGCGGCGATCTCCTCGTCTTCGCCGGCCTCGACCGGGCGGAACTTCGACGACTCCACGCCCGCGATCCGGATGCCGGGGAACATCCGGGACAGCGCGGGTACGAGCAGCGCGAGCGTCTCCTCGGTCGAGCCGTAGAGGTACACCGGCAGCTTCTCGGCCGTGCACCGGGCCAGCACGCGCAGCGTGAGCTCCGGGCCGTAGACGCGGTCCGCCAGCCCGGCCTGGTGCAGCAGGTTCAGCGCCCAGCGCACCGGCTGCCCGTCCGGCGTGACCAGGTCGAACCCGTTGAGTCGGGCGTTGTGCGCCGGGTCCAGCACGCCGGTCATCACGCCGTGCACGGCGAGCGCGGTCAGCGCGAACGGCCGCCGGTGGTGCGCGGCCTCGATGATCTGGTCGATCGCGGACTCGTAGTCGACCACGTCCACCATCACGCCGAGGACGTTGCGCTTGCCTCGCGCGATCACGACACGAACCCTGGAACCCACTTGTCCGCGTTGGCCTCGTGGATCTCCCGCAGGATCATCGGTACGTCGTAGACCTGCCGCCACTCCGGATAGTCCCGCTCGAACGCGGCGTTGGACCCGATCCACCAGCGGTGATCGCCGATCCGGTGCCGGGGCACGTACTCCGTGCGCATCGGCAGGCCGGTGATCTCCTCGGCCAGCGCGAACGCCTCCAGGTGCGAGCTGTTCGACCGCCGTCCGCCGCCCAGGTTGTAGACGGCCGCGCTCCGCGGGGCGCGGAAGAACGCCTCGAAGGCGGTCAGTACGTCGTGACTGTGAATAGAGTCACGAACCATCTTCCCCTTGTAGCCGAAGATCTTGTAGACGCGCTGCTCCATGTTGCACCGCATCAGGTAAGCCAGGTATCCGTGCAGCTCAGTGGCGGAATGCGCGGGACCGGTCAGGGTGCCGCCGCGGAACACGGCGGTGCGCATCCCGAAGTAGCGCCCGTACTCCTGCACCATCACGTCCGCCGCGACCTTCGACGCGCCGAACACCGAGTGCAGGACCTGATCTATGGACATCGACTCGGTGATGCCGCCGGCGTAGGGATGCTCCTCGGCCAGTTCGTACCGCGTCTCCAACTCCACGAACGGGAGACGATTGACCCCGTCGCCGTAGACCTTGTTCGTCGAGCAGTGAATGAATGCCGCCTCGTCGCAGTGCTCCCGCACATTCTGAAGAACATTCAGCGTCCCGACCGCATTTACATCGAAATCCGTGAACGGATCCCGGACCGCCCAGTCGTGCGAGGGCTGTGCCGCCGTATGAATGACCACCGCGACGTCCGCGCCGAACTTCTTGAACACCGCGGACAGCCCTTCGCGATCCCGGATATCCAGGTCGAAGTGCATATAGGCGGCACCCAGTTCCCGCTCCAGCCGCCGCACATTCCACGCCGTGGACGCTTCTCGCCCGAAGAACGCCGCCCGCATGTCGTTGTCGATTCCCACGACATCCAGCCCCAGCCCCGCGAAGTGCCGCACCGCCTCCGACCCGATGAGCCCTCCCGCCCCGGTCACCAGCGCCACACCCACCGTCCACCCCACGTTCACGACCGCCCAAGCCCTCACCGCTTCAACGACTCGCAAACCACAACGCAACCCCAAATTCCGGACCTAAACCCCCACCCCAACCCCCCACACCGAAGAAAAGAAAAGAAACCTCGCCAGCCCCCAACGAGCCAAACCGCGACAGCCCAACCCAAGAACCGGAACGGGCCAACAGCCCAACGCAGGAACCGGCACGCCCGACAGCCCAACGCAAGAACCCGGAACGGACCAACAGCCCAACGCAGGAACCGGCACGCCCGACAGCCCAACGCAGGAACCGGAACGGGCCAACAGCCCAACGCAGGAACCGGCACGCCCGACAGCCCAACGCAGGAACCGGAACGGGCCAACAGCCCAACGCAGGAACCGGCACGCCCGACAGCCCAACGCAAGAACCCGGAACGGGCCAACAGCCCAACGCAAGAAGCCGGAACGCGGGGCCCCCGGGGCTCGGCCCCGGGGCGGAATGACGAGAGGCCCCCGGTCCGCGCTTTCCGCGGACACAGGGGCCTCAGGACTCTCGTGGGGAAGGGGGGAGTTGAACCCCCACGCCCTTTCGGGCACACGGACCTGAACCGTGCGCGTCTGCCATTCCGCCACTTCCCCGTGGCTGAGAACTACCCTAAGGCATTGGCTCGGGGCCTCTGCATCGGGGGGTTCCCGGTCTCTCAAGATCAGCTACAGCATCGATAACAACTCTGCCGCTGCTGTTCTTGGGAGAAGCCCGGACAGACTACGCTGTCCAAGACTCGCATCACGAAACAGGTGCTGTGAGCAGCTTTCCGCCCGTGATGCCTCGGAAGAGTAGCACGGCACCCGTCAGTCCCTGTATGAAGACTGGCAACCAGCGGTCGTTTGCCACGCGAGCTGCGTGAGCGGCGGCCGGATACCATCATGTCCTCGGAACCCGAGGAGGAGCCGGTGAGCGTGCTGCAACGCTTCGAGAAGCGATTGGAAGGCCTGGTCGAAGGGGCCTTCGCCAAGGTCTTCAAGGGGGTCGTCCACCCCGTGGAGATCCTCAACGCCATGCAACGAGAGGCCGAGGCGCACAAGGCTATCCTGGCCGGCGGGCGCACTCTGGTCCCGAACCGGTACGTGATCGACCTCTCGCCGTACGACCACAGTCGGCTGGCGCCGTATGCGGCTGCGCTCGCGCAGGAGCTGGCGCAGTCCCAGGCCGAGTTCATCGGTGAGCAGGCCTGGACCGTCTACGGCGATGTCATCGTCGAGATCGAGCGCGGCGACGGCCTGGACACCGGCATGTTCCGGGTCACGGCCGAGGTCTACACCGGTGGCGAGGTCGCCCCGATGCAGGGCGGCTATGACCAGGGTGGCGGTTACGACCAGGGTGGCTACGGCCAGCAGGCTGGTTATGACCAGGGCGGTTATGACCAGGGTGGCTACCCGCCGCACGGTGGCGGTGCCCCGGGCGGGCGCAACATCCGCCTGGTCTCCGGCGATGGCCGCACCTATCCGCTGCAGATCGGTTCGACCGTCATCGGTCGTGGCGATCAGGCGAATCTGCGTCTGCCGGACGTCGGCATCTCGCGCCGGCACGCCCGGCTGGACTTCGACGGCAGCCAGGTGGTGCTGACCGATCTGGGATCGACCAACGGGACGATGGTCAACGGGCAGCGGGTCTCCGCCGTCGCGTTGAATCCCGGCGACATGATCCAGCTCGGGACGACCACGTTGACGTTCCGCGTGGACGGCTAGGCGCCTTGCCCGAGCTCGTCCTCACTGTCGCCCGGATAGGCCTGATCGTCCTTCTGTGGATCTTCGTATTCACGGTGGTCGGCGTGATCCGGCGAGACCTGTTCGCCGGCGCGCGGACCAGCCGTCTGGTGGCCGCGCCGCGGGGGGTTGGCGCGGCCCTCAACCAGGCGCGTCCCGCGGCGAAGGTCAAGCGTGGCCGCACGGCGCGGCAGATGGTGGTCACCGCCGGTCAGCTGGCCGGCACGCGCATCACCCTGGGTGAGGCGCCGATCACGATCGGTCGCGCCGAGGACTCCACGCTGGTGATCACGGACGATTACGCGTCCGCTCGGCACGCGCGACTGATGCCCCGTGACGGCCAATGGTTCCTCGAGGACATGGGCTCGACGAACGGGACATATCTAGATCGCGCTAAGGTCACTGGACCTACCCCCGTCCCCCTGGGCGTTCCGATCAAGATCGGGCGCACTTCTCTCGAGTTGCGGCCATGACTCTGACCCTGCGCTACGCGGCACGCAGTGACCGCGGTCTGATTCGAGACGGCAACCAGGATTCCGTCTATGCCGGGCCGCGGCTGCTCGCCGTGGCCGACGGCATGGGCGGCATGGCCGCCGGAGACGTCGCCAGCAACATCGTGATCGGCGCGATGGCCCCGCTGGACGAGGACGTTCCGGGCAGCGCCCTGGTCGACGCTCTCCGGAACGCCGTCGAATCGGCGAACCAGCAGCTTCGCGACACCGTCGACGCGAACCCGCAGATGGAGGGCATGGGCACCACGCTCACCGCCGCCCTCTTCTCGGGCAGCAAGTTCGGCATGGTGCACATCGGTGACTCGCGGGCGTACCTGTTGCGGGACGGTGAGTTCTCGCAGATCACGAAGGACGACACGTACGTCCAGATGCTCGTCGACGAGGGGCGGATCAGCCCCGAGGAGGCGAGCAGCCACCCCCAGCGTTCGCTGCTCACCCGCGCGCTGGACGGCCGGGACATCGACCCGGAGTACAGCGTTCGTCAGGTGCTCCCCGGCGACCGCTACCTGATCTGCTCGGACGGGCTCTCCGCCGTGGTCAGCGCGGACACCATCGCCGACACGCTCCGGGAGTACGTCGACCCGCAGCAGTGCGTCGAGCGGCTGGTGCAGCTCGCGCTGCGCGGCGGCGGCCCGGACAACATCACGGTCGTGGTCGCGGACGCCACCGACGGCGACATCCTGGAGCTCGCTCCGATGGTCGGCGGCGCGGCCGCCGGCGACCGGGGTCTGGGCGCCGTCACGGACACCTCCACGCCCGCGGCCCGCGCCTCCGCGCTGAACCCGCCGCGTTCCGCCTCGCCGGAGGGTGACGGCCAGCCGGACGAGCCCGCCGAGGAGACCGCGGACCGGCCGCGCCGCCACCCGGTGCGTACCGCCGTGCTCTCGGTCGTGTTGCTCGGGGTGCTGGCCGGCGGCGTCTGGGGCGGCTGGCAGTACACGCAGTCGCAGTACTACGTGGGTGCCACCGACGACGGCAAGCTCGCGGTCTTCCAGGGCGTGCCCGGGGAGATAGCCGGCTTCGCGCTGTCGAACGTGCGGGAGACCAGCAACGCCGCCACGCTCGACGACCTCACCGTGGTCGCGCAGGAGCGGGTCAAGCAGGGCATCATCGCCAACGACCGCACGGACGCGGAGCGGCGGCTCGACGAGCTGACCGCGGACACGCCGTCGAACCCGAACCTGAAGCCGGAGTGCCAGACCGCGCCTCCGGTGGCGGTCAGCCCGACGCCGACGTCGTCCCCCTCCACGGCACCGGCCTCACCCTCGGCCGGCCCGACCGGCAGCGCCTCCGCGCCCGCCGGATCGTCCATCAGCGCGACCGGCTCACCCACGCCGACCGCGCCGCCGACCCCGTCCGCCGCCGCGACGCCCGCGCCCGACGCGCCGCCGGTCGTCGATCCGGCGAGTTGCCGGCCGGCCGGCTGAGCCGGCACCACCGACCGCAGGGAAAGAACTGTGACAGCGCCAGCCGCACCGGCACCCACGCCCGCCTCCACGGGCGAGATGCCGCGACTCAAGTCCGCCGACAGCACCAGGCGTCGCAACAGCGAGCTGGCGCTGTTGGCGCTGGCGCTGCTCCTGGTGCTGGCGTACTACGCCACGGTCGAGGCGACCATGCTCGACACGATCACGCCGGACTTCTGGGTGCCGACCGCGGCGCTCGCCGGCGTGTTCCTGGCGATGCACGTGGTGATCCGGTTCCTCGCGCCGTTCGCGGACCCGGCGCTCATCCCGGCGGTCGCGCTGCTCAACGGGCTCGGCGTCGGCTTCCTCCGCCGCCTGGACCTGAGCAAGGTGGAGGCGGCCGACCAGGCCAACCTGTCCACCTTCTCCGGCGTCGGCGGCCGGCAGCTGGCCTGGACGCTGATCTCGGTGGTGCTGGCCGCCACGCTGCTCGCGCTGATCCGCGACCACCGGAACGTCTCGCGGTACTCGTACACGCTGGGCCTCAGCGGCATCGTGCTGGTCATGATCCCGGCGGTGCTGCCCGCGCAGTTCTCCGAGGTCAACGGCGCCAAACTGTGGATTCGGTTCGGCGGCTTCGCGATCCAGCCCGGCGAGTTCGCCAAGCTGGCGCTGGTCGTGTTCTTCGCGTTCTACCTGGTCCGCAAGCGCGAGGTGCTGTCGCTGGCCAGCAAGCGGTTCCTGGGCATCGACTTCCCCCGCGGCCGTGACCTCGGCCCGGTGCTCGTCGTCTGGATGATGTCGCTGCTGGTGCTGGTGTTCGTGAAGGACCTCGGCACCGCGTTGCTGTACTTCGGCCTGTTCGTGGTCACGCTGTACGTGGCGACCGAGCGGGTGAGCTGGCTGATCATCGGTCTGCTGCTGTTCTTCGGCGGCGTCTTCCTGGCGTACTTCCTGGGCAGCGCGATCGGCGGCCCGTTCGCGAACTTCTACGACCGCGCGCAGATCTGGCTGGACCCGTTCTCCGAGCCGGAGACCCGCGGCTACCAGTTGGTCCAATCGCTGCTGGGGCTCGGCACCGGCGGACTGTTCGGCTCCGGGCCGGGCGGCGGCGCGCCGCTCCAGATCCCGGAGGTCCAGAACGACTTCATCTTCGCCGGCATGGGCGAGGAGATCGGGCTCTTCGGCATCACCGCGCTGCTGATGCTCTACCTGCTGATCGTCGAGCGCGGGCTGCGGGCCGGCCTGGACGTGCGTGACTCGTTCGGCAAGCTGGTCGCTGGTGGCCTGGCGTTCACCATGGGTTTGCAGGTCTTCGTCATCATCGGTGGCATCAGCGGCCTCATCCCGCTGACCGGCCAGACGACACCGTTCCTCTCCTCTGGGGGCTCCTCCTTGATGGCCAACTGGCTGCTGGTCGCGATGTTGCTGCGGATCTCGGACGCCGCGCGGCGCCCGCTCGCCTCGGGCGGCGGTCTCGCGGCGGCGCCGGGCGGCAAGCCCGCGCCTCAGCAGCTGCACGGCGCCCCGACGGAGGTGATCCGCCCGTGAACGCGCCACTGCGCAAGGCCGGCATCGTCATCCTGGTGCTGTTCGGCATGCTCTTCGCGAACCTGAACTGGGTGCAGGCGGTCAAGGGCGAGGAGTACCGGACCAACGAGTACAACGCCTCCCGCACCCGGATCGCGGAGTACGGCAAGCAGCGCGGCAACGTGGAGGTCAACTCCGGCGGCACCAGCACGGAGGCGGTGGCGCTGAGCAAGCCCACCGACGACGCGCTGAGCTACCAGCGGGAGTACCCGTTCGGCGACCTGTACGCGCACGTCGTCGGCTACAAGCCGGTGACCATGGCCAGCACCTCCGTGGAGCGCTTCGAGAACGACTACCTCTCCGGGCAGAGCGACGAGCTGTTCACGGACCGGGTGCGCGCACTGTTCACCGGCGAGGAGGCGGCCGGCGGCAACGTGCTGCTGACCGTCTCCAAGGCGGCGCAGGAGGCGGCGTACAAGGGGCTGAAGGAGAACGAGCTCGGCGTCGACGTCGGCGCCGCGGTGGCGCTCGACCCGAGCACCGGCGCTATCCAGGCGATGGTCTCCATGCCGAGCTTCGACCCGACGCCGCTGGCCGGCCACAACTACGACGAGGCGGGCGCGGCGTACGCGAAGTACGAGGCGGAGAAGAACAACCCGCTGCTCAATCGCGCGGTGGCGGACGTCTGGCCGCCCGGCTCGGTCATGAAGATCATCGACTCGGCGGCGGCGCTGGAGAGCGGCCTGACGCCGGAGACGTCGATCCAGGCCGGTCCGTCGTACGTCGCGCCCGGCACCACGCACGAGATCACGAACGCGGGCCCGGGCGTCTGCCCGGAGCAGCAGATCACGATGATCCGGGCGCTGACCGTCTCCTGCAACACCAGCTTCGCCCGACTGGCGGTGGAGAAGCTCGGCGCCGACACGCTGAAGAAGAAGGCGCAGGCGTTCGGCTTCGAGGATAAGGCGCTGACCTGCGGCAACTTGCGGAGCAACACCGGCCTCACGGTCGCGGCCAGCACCACCGGCGAGATCGCAAACCCGGACGGCTCCGAGGACAAGGCGGCGCTCGCCCAGTCCGCGATCGGCCAGAAGGACGTGCGGATCACGCCGCTGCAGGGGGCGATGATCGCGGCCGCGGTGGCGAACGACGGCGTGCAGATGCGTCCGTACCTCGTGCAGCGCCTGCTCGGCCCGGACCGCACCTCCACGCACTACACCGCGAGCCCGCAGGAACTGCGCCGCTCGGTCTCCAGCGACGTCGCCCGCGACCTGCGGACCATGATGGAGAGCGTGGTCAACAACGGTACGGCCACGTCCGCGCAGGTCGAGGGCTACGAGGTCGGCGGCAAGACCGGCACCTCGCAGAACGGCATCACGGACAACCACGGCTGGTTCGTCGGGTACGCCATGAAGGACGGCAAGCCGGTCTCCGCGGTCGCGGTGTTCCTGGAGTCGGCCGGTGACGCCGGCTCGGCCGAGGCGACCCGGATCGCCGGTCAGATCCTGAAGGCCGTCACCTCGGAGCGGGGCGGAAACTGATGATCGCGCCCGGAGCCATGCTCGGCGGTCGGTACCGCCTGGAGGACCGCATCGCCAGCGGCGGCATGGGCGACGTCTGGAAGGGCACCGACGAGGTGCTCGGCCGGACCGTCGCGGTGAAGATCCTGCTCCCGGCGCTGCTGGACGAGCACGGATTCGCCGAGCGGTTCCGTGGCGAGGCGCGCACGATGGCGACGGTCAACCACCCGGGCGTGGTCGACATCTACGACTACGGCAGTGACTCCCAGGTCGCGTTCCTGGTGATGGAGTACGTGGAGGGCGACGCGCTCTCCCGCACGCTCGGCAAGGTCGGCCGGCTCACCCCGGCCCGTACCATGGCGCTGGTCGCCCAGGCCGCGGACGCGCTGCACGCGGCCCACCAGAAGGGCATCGTCCACCGCGACGTCAAGCCGGGAAACCTGCTGGTCAGGCCGAACGGCACGCTGGTGCTCACCGACTTCGGCATCGCCCGGTCGGACATGGTCGGCTCGCTGACCGTGGCCGGCTCCGTGCTGGGCACCGCGGCCTACATCTCGCCGGAGCAGGCCTCCGGCGAGACCGCCACGCCTGCCTCGGACGTGTACGCGCTCGGCGTGGTGGCGTACCAGTGCCTGTCCGGCCGCCGGCCGTTCGAGGGCGACAACCCGCTGGACATCGCGATGCGGCACGTCCGCGACACGCCGCGCCCACTCCCGGCGGACATTCCGCCGCAGGCGCGCGCGATCGTCGAGCGCGCGATGTCGAAGGCGCCGGCCGCCCGCTTCCCGAGCGCCGCCGCGATGGCGGTCGCCGCGCGTCAGGCCGCGACCGCGCTGGCCAACACGCCCCGCCCGGCCAACCGGCCGAGCTCCGGCGCGCCGGTCACCGGCCGCGTCTCCGCGCCGCCGGCCGTCGGCCCGGCGTCACCGACCTCCCCGGCCGCGGTCGCCGCGGTCGGACCCCCGCCGGTCGCGCACCCGCCGATCAGCGGTCAGCCCATGGTCGGCGGTCAGGCGCCGCCGATCCGCGGCGCGGCCACCGTGCCGCCCCCGATCGGGGCGCCGCAGCAGGTGCCGCACTACGCGCCGATGTACCCGCCGCCCGCCGGCGGGTCGACCAGCCGGCAGGTGCTGATCGTGCTCGCGATCGTGCTCGGCCTGCTGGTCCTGCTCTGCGCCGGGGTCATCGCCTGGCTGGCCGGCCGCAGCAACACCGTGGCCCTCGACACTCCACCGGGTGTGACGAGGGTCGTCACCGACGCCGGAACTGACATTGTCTCGGCTGCGTCGTACCGTCGGGATGAGCGAATTGACCCGGACCGGGCGATCGAGAATGATCGACCGGTCCCGCATGTGTTCAACGACCAGGCCGGCGGAGAGCCGGCGCCGGGGACGAACGAGCTCCCCATGACCGAAGGACGACAGACGAGATGACTGCGCAGGCCCGCCTGCTGGGTGGCAGGTATCAGGTCGGCGAGCTGCTCGGCTATGGCGGTATGGCCGAGGTGCACCACGGCCGCGACCTACGGCTCGGCCGTGACGTCGCGATCAAGATGCTCCGGACGGATCTCGCCCGTGACAACACCTTCCAGATGCGCTTCAGCAGGGAGGCGCAGAACGCCGCCGCCCTGAATCACCCGGCGATCGTCGCGGTCTATGACACCGGCGAGGAGATCGCCCCCACCGGCGAGAAGCTGCCGTTCATCGTCATGGAGTTCGTCAACGGGCGGACTCTGAAGGAGGTGCTCGCCGCGGAGGGCCGGCTCCAGCCGCGCCGCGCCTTCGAGATCATGGCGGACATCTGCGCCGCGCTGGAGTTCAGCCACCGGCACGGCATCATCCACCGGGACATCAAGCCCGGAAACGTGATGATGACCCAGACCGGCCAGGTCAAGGTGATGGACTTCGGCATCGCGCGCGCCCTGGCCAGCGGCGCCACCACGATGACGCAGACCAGCGCGGTCATCGGCACCGCTCAGTACCTCTCGCCGGAGCAGGCGCGCGGCGAGCCGGTGGACGCCCGGTCGGACGTCTACGCGGCCGGTTGCGTGCTCTTCGAGCTGGTCGTGGGCCACCCGCCGTTCGTCGGCGACAGCCCGGTCAGCGTCGCCTACCAGCACGTGCGGGAGGAGCCGCCGACTCCGAGCGACCTCAACCCCGAGGCCGGCCCGGACCTGGACGCGATCGCGCTCAAGGCGCTGTCGAAGAACCCGGCGAACCGTTACCAGAGCGCCGGCGAGATGCGCGCCGACCTGCTGCGCGCCGCCACCGGCCGCCCGGTGATGGCGACGCCGGTGATGCGCGAGGACGAGACGCAGTACCTCGGCGCGGCGACGCAGATGACCGGCGCCACCCGGGCGATCCCGCAGGGCGGTGGCCTGCCGCCGCGCCCGGCGAAGAAGGAGTCGTCCGCCTGGATCGTGGCCGGCCTGAGCGCGGTCGCGGTGCTGGTGGTGATCGGCCTGATCGCCTGGGTCGCGCTGAACGGCAACCAGACCGACGAGCCCACGAGCGTGCAGGTGGCCAACGTCGTCGGCATGTCACGCGACGACGCGGAGAGGAAACTCCGGGACGACGGCCTGGTGCCCGCGCTCAGCAAGCAGGCGCAGACGGACAACTGCACCGTCGGCCAGGTCGTGGACCAGGACCCGGAGGCGGACGCCTCGGTGGACAAGGGCGCCACGGTGACGCTGACCATGTGCGCGGAGAAGGACACCATCCAGGTTCCGAACCTCGTGGGCACCACCTGGGACGCGGCCGAGAAGGAGCTGACCGACGCGGGCCTCAAGCCGGAGCGCCGGGACGTTAACGGCACGGCCGAGGAGGGCCAGGTCGTCAAGGTCGACAAGGTGGGCGAGTCGGTCCCGAAGGGCACGACGATCGTCGTCGAGGTCTCCCGCGGCAACATGGCGGACGTGCCGAACGTGGTGAACCAGAGCGTGGCCGCCGCGACGGCGCTGCTGCAGAACGCCGGCTTCCAGGTGCAGCAGGTGCCGGGCCAGTCGGTCCCGGCCGACCAGCAGCCGAAGGTGACCGACCAGAGCCCGAACGCCAACAGTCAGGCGGAGACCGGCAGCACGGTCCAGATCACGGTCACCGTGCCGCAGGACCCGGAGCCGCAGACGCCCGAGCCGGACCCGGGCAACTCCGAGCCGCCGGGCGGCGGCAACCCGACGGCGACGCCGCCGACCGGGTCGCCCACCTCCGACCCGGAGTGACCCACCGACGATCAAGGGCCGTGACCGCGAAGGTCACGGCCCTCGGCCGTTCAGCAGGACGAACACCACCATCATCAGCGGGTACGCCGGGCGCGCCCGGCGAGTGGATCAGACGAACGCGCCGAGGCGCCGGGTCTCCGCCTCCGCGGCCAGCTCCGGCGCGCGCTCCAGGGCCGCCGGCAGGCCGCACGAGGCCAGCCAGTTCGCCAGCATGGTGTGGCCGCCCTCGGTCAGCACGGACTCCGGGTGGAACTGCACGCCCTCGACCGGCAGCGTCCGGTGGCGCATCGCCATCACCACGCCGGACTCGGTCCTGCCGGTCACCTCGATCTCGTCCGGCAGCGTCTCCGGCAGCACCGCCAGCGAGTGGTAGCGGGTGGCGGTGAACGGGTCCGGCAGGCCGGCCAGCACGCCCTCGCCCTTGTGTGAGACCAGCGACGTCTTGCCGTGCAGCAGCTCGGGCGCGTGCGTCACGGTGGCGCCGAACGCGGCACCGATCGCCTGGTGGCCGAGGCAGACGCCGAACAGCGGGATCTTCCCGGCGTACTCCCGGATCACGTCCATCATGATCCCGGCGCGCTCGGGCGTACCCGGCCCGGGGGAGAGCAGGACCCCGGCGGCGCCGGAGCGGCCGACGTCGGCCGTGCCGATCTCGTCGTTGCGCCGCACCTCGCACTCCGCGCCGAGCTGGCCCAGGTACTGCACGAGGTTGAAGACGAACGAGTCGTAGTTGTCGATCACCAGGATGCGCATCGTCAGCTCGCCGTCGGCTCGGGGTTGTTGGTCGTGATGTCGTAGGGCAGGTCGTGGCCGTCACCCGGGCCGGGCGTGGCCTCCCCGCTGGCGCCGCCGGCCGGCCCCTGCTGCGTCGACGTGCCGAAGTCGTCACCGACCTGCACGTCGTCGAACGGCAGGATCGGCTCGGCCCAGGGGAAGACCACGAACCAGAGCAGCGCCACCAGGACGCCGGTGATCAGCAGCGAGCCGGTGATCTTGCCCGGCGTGCCGAACGGCAGTTTGCTCCAGATCCACGCGTACATGCGGCTACTCCAGGACCGAGGGCTTCTCGCCGGCCACGCGCGGCTCCTGGCTGGACAACTCCGCGTGGATGATCAGGCGCTCGTAGTTGTCGAGCTTCGGGTTGCAGGTGGTCAGCGTGAGCATGCGCTTGGTCGGCTCCGCGCCCGGGTAGTTCGGCACCGGCGCGACCACCTCGACCTGGTTCGGCTTGACGATGTGCTCCTGGGTGACCTGGTAGATGTACCAGGTGTCCTTGGTCTCGACCACGATCGGATCGCCCTCGACCAGCTCGTCCAGCGCCCAGAACGTGGCCCGGTTGCGGTGCCCGGCCACGGAGAAGTTGCCGACCTCACCGGGCATCGCGGTGTTCGGGTAGTGGCCGGGCGCGTACCGGATGTCCTCGGGCGTGACGCCCTGGTTGACCACCCACCGCTTGTCGAGCTTGGGGATGTAGAGCCGGCCGACCGGGCCGTCCGGCGCGGCCTCGGCGGAGACGGTCGGCGTCGGGCCGACCGTGGGCGGGTTGTCCCAGGCCTGATTGAGCTGCTCGTCCAGGTCGCTCTGGTGCGCGTCGACGACCGCGCCGGAGCCCCAGACCTCGTACGCCGCGAAGAGCAGCACCACGAGACCGAACGTGATCATGAGTTCGCCGGCGCCGCGGACCACCGCCATGGTCCGGGTCAGCCAGGTCGGGCGGGTCAGCTCGGAGTAGACGCTCTTGTAGCCGTCCTCCACCCGCTCCGCGCGCAGCTGCACGACCTTGGCGCCGCGCGGGACCTTGGGCTTCTCCGCGGGCTCACCGCCCTCGGGGGCCTTCTCGCCCGCACCGCTGCTGCGCTCCGCCTCGGCCCGGCGCGTCCGGTCCGGGTCCGCGCTGAGTATCGCGCCCATCATCATCGTGGGGCCCGCTATCGGCGACGCGGGCGCCGCGGCCGGTGACGCCGGCGCGGCGGCGGTCGGGGTGGGCGCCGGCGGAAAGGGCGGGGCCGGCGTGGGGGAGGGCCGGTGCGGCCGCGGGGTGGCCGGTGCCGCGTGGCTCGGTGCCGCGTGGCTCGGTGCCGCGTGACTGGGTGCCGTGGGCGCGGAGGGCCAGGTCGTGGTGGCGTCCGGCGCGGCCTGCCGCGGGGACATCACGGGCGGGCGTGGACCGGCCGGGCGGGACGGCAGCGGCGCCGTGGTCTGCGTGTCGCCGGCCGTACCGTACGGCGTGGTCTGTGGGGTTTTGGGGTACGGCGAGGGGCGGGACGGCGGGTTCGGCGCGGTGCCACCGTACACGCGCGGGATTATCGCGGTGCCCTCCGCGTCCACGATCGGCGCCGCGGGCGGCTCCGGCGTCTCGGGCGGGCGCGACGGCGAGTAGGTGCTGGCGGCGTACGTGGCCGGCTGACCACGGCGCCCGGTCGGCGGCTTGTCGCTGTTCATCGCGGTCACTCCGGGACAGCCGCCGAGCGCAGTGCGGTGGATCCGTCATACGCCGGCACGGTGGTGTTCCCTTCCACGGTCTCTCGATAACCCAGCCCGTAATCGGCCACCGCCTGGCGGAAGGCCTGGACCCCGGACGACGCGGCGAGGGACTGCCGCATCGGCTCCGGATCGCCGATCGCGACGATCTCGAAGGGCGGGGAGTAGTTCCGCCCGTGGAGAAGCAGCGTGTTGCCGACACAGCGTACCGCGCTGGTCGAGATGACCCGAACTCCCATAATCGACATCGCCTCGGCCCCGCCGGCCCACAGCGCGTTGACCACGGCCTGTACGTCACCCTGGTGCACGACGAGATCATCGTTCGTGGCGCCGCCCGTGGTGTCGCTCCGCACCGCGTCGTCCAGCACCACCTTCACGCCCGGACCGCCCAGCTCGGTGAACCCGGCCTGCTGCTGATATCCGTTCGCCCGGTCGTTCTGCGCCCGCACCGAGCTGTCCGAGGAGCCCTGCGCGTCGGTCTGGGCCCGCACGTCGTCGCGCAGCGCTGCCGCCCGGTCCTCCGCGGCCGCCACCCGGTCACGCTGGTCCTCGATCAGCTGGGCCAGCTGCGGCCGCCGATCCTCCCGCAGCGAGGTGCCGGCCGCGGTGGTGGCGCTGGTGGTGAACAGCAGGCCCGCGGCCAGCGCGATCACCGGGGTGCCGATCGACCAGACGGTGGGCTTGCGGCCGCGCCGGCCGGGGCGCAGGGCCCCGGTCGCACGCCCCAGCACCTGCCGCCACGACCGGACGTCGTCGGTGTACTCCACGAGTGTTCCGTCCTCCCCGTGCCCGGGACCGCCGACCCGTCGCAGTTTCTTTGCGGCCCGTCGATGCTTTAGCGCGCCGCCTTGACTACGCTAACCAACGAACAGTATTTCGCCACGGACCACCGCCGCTGCTACCGGTCGCCTGGTCAACGGGCGACCCGGTTCGATGACGGCAACCACAGGAGAACGCAGTGCCTAAGTCCCAGGTCCGCAAGAAGAAGGTCTACACCCCGCCCGCCGACCTCGGCCCGGCGAAGACCGGTGCGGCGGCTGGCAAGCCCAGCCCGGTGTGGGTGCCGGCGCTCGCCTGCGTGCTGCTCGTCGCCGGCATCGCCTGGCTGGTCCTCTACTACCTGTCCAGCCAGCAGTACCCGGTGGGTTCCTGGGGGTACTGGAACCTCGCCGTCGGCTTCGGCTCCATGGTCGCCTCGCTGATTGTTTTCACCCGCTGGCGGTGACGTCCGCTTGGGTGGAGTCTGTCCGCGGAGAGCGCGGACCGGGGGCGCGGACGTCAGATGCTGACCCCGGGGGGCGACCCCCCGGACCCCCACGTTCCTGTGGTGCGGTCGGTGGTCAGCTCACGTTGACACCCTGCCTGGTGCGGTTGGTGGTCAGCTCACGTTGACACCCTGCCTGGTGCGGTTGGTGGTCAGCTCACGTTGACACCCCGCCTGGTGCGGTGCGCGGACAACGCACGTTGCCGCCCGGCCTGGTGCGGTGCGTGGACCACGCACGTTGACCCCCGGCCTGGTGTGGTGTGTGGTCGGCGTGCGTTGACGCCCGGCCTGGTGTGGTGTGGTGCGGTTGGCGTGGGTTAACGCTCTGCCTGGTGGGGTGTTGGGCACTTCGGGTGATCCCGATGGTGGTGGGGTTGGGGGGCTGCGAGATGCTTCACGTTACGGCGCGCCTGTAGTTACTGGTGGGTAATGGGCGCGTAGGCTGCGGGGAGAGTTGTCTCGCTGCGGCCGTTCGCAGCAGCAGCCCCGGGAGGCCTTCGCATGGGCAGCGTCCAGATCGTGACGTCGATCGTCGCCTTCGCCATCACGGCCGTCGCCGTCGTGCTGGCGGTGCGCGCGGTCCGGCGGATCGTCCAGGTGATCCGGCTCGGTCAGCCGGCACCGGACCGGTTCTCCGATCCGCTGTCCCGGACCGTGGTGATGCTGAAGGAGACCGCGGGCCACACCCGGATGCTCAAGTGGAGTCTGATCGGCGCCGCGCACTGGTTCGTGATGGTCGGCTTCCTGGTCCTCTTCCTGCTGGTGGTCGAGGCGTACTTCGAGGTCGTCACGCCGACCGGTGAGCTGCCGATCATCGGGCACTGGCTGGTCTTCGGCTTCGCGACCGAGTGGATCGGCATCCTCGGCATCGCCGGCATCGTCTACCTGATGGCCGTGCGCCTGGCGAACCGGCCGAACCGGCCCGGCTCCCGCTCCCGCTTCACCGGCTCCACGATGTGGCAGGGCTACTTCGTGGAGTGGGTCGTGCTGCTGGTCCTGATCTTCGGGTTCCTGATCCGCGGCTTCAAGGTGGCGACCGATCACTTCGCCTACCCGGTCTGGGCCGCGCCGCTCAGCCACGCGGTCGGCTCGGTGTTGCCGGCGTGGGAGTCCGGCGCCAGCGTCGCCGCCATGTTCAAGATCATGATTTCGATGACCTGGCTCATCGTGATCTCGCTGAACGTCACCATGGGCGTCGCCTGGCACCGGTTCCTGGCGTTCCCGAACATCTGGTTCAAGCGTGAGCCGGCGAAGCCGGCCGGGTCCGGTCTGGGCCCGCTCAAGCCGATGACGAGCGAGGGTAAGCCGCTCGACTTCGAGGAGGCCGACCCGGAGAAGGACCAGTTCGGCGTCAACCAGGTCGAGCAGTTCACCTGGAAGGGCCTGCTCGACTTCTCCACCTGCACCGAGTGCGGCCGCTGCCAGTCGCAGTGCCCGGCGTGGAACACCGGCAAGCCGCTCTCGCCCAAGCTGCTCGTCCTGAGCCTGCGCGACCACGCGTACGCGAAGGCGCCCTATCTGCTGGCCGGTGGCGGCAAGGACCTGATGGGCGAGGAGAAGGCCACCGAGGCCCAGCTCGCGCACATGGACGTGCTCGCGGTCGCGGAGGGCAACCGGCCGTTGATCGGCACCGAGGCCGAGCTGGGCGTGATCGACCCGGACGTGCTCTGGTCCTGCACCACCTGCGGCGCCTGCGTGGAGCAGTGCCCGGTCGACATCGAGCACGTGGACCACATCGTCGACATGCGCCGCTACCAGGTGCTGATCGAGTCGAACTTCCCGTCCGAGGCCGGCGTCATGCTGCGCAACCTGGAGAACAAGGGCAACCCCTGGGGCTCGCCGCAGAACACGCGTGAGGACTGGACCAAGGGCCTGGACTTCGAGATCAAGCGGGCCGGTGGCGACGAGGACTTCGAGTACCTGTTCTGGGTCGGCTGCGCCGGCGCGTTCGAGGACAAGGCGAAGAAGACCACGCGCGCGGTCGCCACGCTGCTGCACGAGGCCGGCGTCGACTTCGCGATCCTGGGCGAGGGGGAGACCTGCTCCGGTGACCCGGCCCGCCGGATCGGCAACGAGTTCATCTACCAGATGCTCGCCCAGCAGAACGTGGAGACGCTGAAGGAGGCGAACGTCAAGAAGATCGTCGCCACCTGCCCGCACTGCTTCAACACGCTCGGCAACGAGTACCGGGACCTCGGGCTGGAGGTCGAGGTGGTGCACCACACCGAGCTGCTCAGCCACCTGGTCGCCACCGGGAGGCTCACGCCGGTCAACCAGCTCGACGGCGGCGTCACCTACCACGACCCCTGCTACCTCGGCCGGCACAACCGGGTGTTCACGCCGCCGCGCGAGGTGCTCGGCGCCGCCGTGCAGGGCGGACTCACCGAGATGCCGCGCAACCAGGAGCGGTCCTTCTGCTGCGGCGCCGGCGGCGCGCGCATGTGGATGGAGGAGAAGATCGGCAAGCGCATCAACATCGAGCGCACCGAGGAGGCGCTGGCCACGAACGCGCAGACCATCGCGGTCGGCTGCCCGTTCTGCTACACGATGCTCGGCGACGGCGTGAACGCCAAGGGGCGGCACGAGGAGGTCGAGGTGGTCGACGTGGCGACGGTGCTGTTGCGGTCGATCAAGAGGGACGACGTACCGTCTGCGTAAGATTTCGAGCTTTTGATGCTTTACCGCGGCACCCGGGGCGGACAAGGATCTACCCCAGGTGCCGCACTCGTCTGCGGCGCCGCGGCAAGTCCGGCAGACTAAGGCCGAGGTGAATCGATCATCGACGGGCTCCTACTCAGCACGGTGTTGCCACTGGTCGTCTTCGCCCTGCTGACCGCCGGCAACGCGTTCTTCGTGGCCGCGGAGTTCGGCCTGGTCACGGTGGACCGCGTGGAGATCGAGCGCCGCGCCGGCACCGGCGACCGCGGCGCCCGGGGCGTGCGCGCCGCCCTCCACGAACTCTCCTTCCAGCTCTCCGGCGCGCAACTGGGCATCACCATCACGGCGCTGCTCACCGGCTACCTCGCCGAGCCCGCGCTGGCGACATTGATCGATCCGGCGCTGCGCCCGCTGCTCGGCCACCGGGTGGAGGCCGTCGCGCCGCTGCTCGCGCTGGTGGTGGCCACCCTGTTCTCGATGCTCTTCGGCGAGTTGGTGCCGAAGAACGCGGCGCTGGCCCGCCCGATGCGCGCCGCGCTGGTCACGGCCGGTCCGATGCGCGCGTTCACCGCGGTCTTCGGCTGGCTGATCCGCGCGCTCAACGACACCGCCAACCGAGTGGTACGCGGCTTCGGCGTCGAGCCGCAGGAGGAGCTGGCCAGCGCGCGCTCCCCGGACGAACTCGGCCTGCTGGCGACGATCTCCGCGAACGCGGGCGAGGTGTCCGCCGAGACCGCGGCGCTGCTGCGGCGCACGATCCGGTTCGCGGACAAGCGCGCGGCCGAGGCGATGACGCCGCGGGTGGACGTGGTGGCGCTGCGGGCCACGGACACGGTCGCGGAGCTGATCACGCTGGCCCGGGAGACCGGCCGTACCCGCTTCCCGGTCTACGAGCGGACGCTGGATCAGATCACCGGCGTGGCCGGCGTGCCGGACGCGCTCGGCGTGCCCCCGCACCGCCGCGCCAGCACCACGGTCGCCACCGTGGCACGCGAGCCGGTGCTGGTCCCGGAGAGCCTGGACCTGGACGGCGTGCTGGCCGCGCTGCGGGCCGGCAACGCGGACCTGGCCATCGTGGTCGACGAATACGGCGGCACGGACGGCGTGGTGACCGTGGAGGACCTGGTCGAGGAACTGGTCGGCGAGATCGCGGACGAGCACGACGTCGCCGAGCTGCACCCGGACGAGCTGACCGCGCCCGGCGACGAGCGGACCAGCCTGGTCGACGGCGTGCTGCGCGAGGACGAACTGCTGGAGCAGACCGGATTCCGATTACCGGACGGGCCGTACGAGACGCTCGGCGGCTTCCTGATGGCCCGGCTCGGCCACATCCCGGTGCCGGGCGAGACCGTCGAGGCGGACGGCTGGGAGTTCACCGTCGTCGAGGTGGAGCGGCACCGGGTCGAACAGGTCAGGATCGTGGCGCCCGATGCTTGAGATCGGTATCACCGTGCTGCTGCTGCTCGGCAACGCGTTCTTCGTGGGCGGCGAGTTCGCGCTGATCGCGTCCCGGGCCACCGTGCTGGAACCACTGGCCGAGACGTCCGCGCAGGCCCGGCTCGCGCTCGCCGCGATGAACCAGATCCCGCTGATGATCGCGGGTGCCCAGCTCGGCGTCACGATCTGCTCGCTCGGTCTGGGCGCGATCGCGGAGCCGGCCATCGCGCACTATCTGGAGGTGCCGTTCCACGCGCTGCACGTGCCGGAGCCGGCCGTGCACCCGATCGCGTTCACGCTCGCGCTCGGCCTGGTCGTCGGCCTGCACACGGTGCTCGGCGAGATGGTCCCGAAGAACATCACGCTGGCCGGCCCGGAACCGGCCGCGCTCTGGCTCGGGCCCGCCATGCTGGCGTTCTGCACCGCCACGAAACCGCTGCTACTCACCATGAAGTGGGCGTCCCGGCAGTTCCTGCGGCTGTGGGGGATCGAGACGTCGGACACCGCGAAGACCGTGTTCACCGCGGAGGAGCTGGCCGGACTCGCCAGCCAGGCGCAGGCGGAGGGGCTGCTCGGCGAGGAGGAGCACGCGCGGATCACCGGCGCGCTCGCGCTGAGCCGGCAGACCGCGGCGGACGCGCTGCGCGACTGGCTGAGCGTGGTGACGGTGTCGGAGGACGTGTCGCCGGCGTCGCTGGAGGTGCTCTCCACCCGGACCGGCCGGTCGCGGTTTCCGGTGGTGCAGCGCTCCACCCGGCGGGTGCTGGGATTCATCCACGTCAAGGACATCCTGGGGTACGAGGGACCGGCGCGCCGCCGTGCCGTCCCCGCGGAGGTCATCCGTCCGCTCGCGGTGGTGCCGCCGGACCGGACGCTCGCCGACCTCCTGCTCGGCATGCGGCGCGAGCGCCGGCACATGGTGCTGGTGAGTGACGGCCGCGCTCCACTCGGGATTCTGACGCTCGATGATGTCCTCACCGCGGTGGTTGGTGGCGATTTAACGTAACGATTAGTGGTGACCCGAATGCGGTACGAATTGGTATTCGCCATTGGGTTGATAACGGACGCGTAAACGTCCTAAGGTGAGTCTCCGTTACTCCGCCGGCACTTCCGATTCCGGTCCGGCAGACCTCTCACCCCCCACGGAGGCGAGCCACGGTGACGCCCAGGCTCTCGTTGCGTCCCCATCGTGTGTTGACGCGCGCTTTAATCTCGGCCGGCGCGGCTGTTCTCTTCAGCCTGACGCTGCTCTCCACCCCCGCTCATGCTGAGCCCACCCTCGCGGAGATCGAGGCTCAGATGGATGAGAAGTGGGCGGAGCTCGAGCCGACGATCGAGGAGTACAACAAGGTCCACAACGACCTGAAGGCGAACCAGAAGAAGCGGTCCGAGCTCGAAGCGAAGATGAAGCCGCTCAACGACCAGATGAAGGCCGCGGTCGACAAGGTCGGCGTGATGGCCAACCGGTCGTACCGTGCGGGTCCCGCGTCCGGGCTGAACTCGATCCTGCAGACCAGCTCACCCACCGCGCTGACGGACCAGCTGATCTACCTGGACCGGCTGGCCGAGGGCGAGCGGCAGGACATCGAGGCCGTCACCGCCGCCCGCAGCGAGATGGACAAGCAGAAGGCCGCGCTGGACAAGGTCGTCTCCGAGCAGGAGAAGCGGGACAAGGAGCTCGCGGACAAGAAAACGCAGGTCGAGAAGGAACTCGACGAGCTGGAGAAGCTGCAGGAGGAGGCGTACGGCTCGGTGGCCAACGTCCCGAGCAGCGGCAGCACCTCGCCCTCCGACGGCAACTGCTCGTCCTCCGGCGCCAGCGGCGTGGCCGCGACCGTCGTGGCGACCGCGTGTGCGCAGCTCGGCAAGCCGTACGTGTTCGGCGCGGCCGGCCCGGGCTCGTTCGACTGCTCCGGTCTGGTCGCGTTCTCCTACGCGGCGGCCGGCATCAGCCTGCCGCACAGCACCGTCTCGCAGTGGAACATGGGGACGTCGATACCCGCGGACCAGGCCCAGAAGGGCGACGTGGTGTTCTTCAACAGCAGCCTCAGCCACGACGGCATCTACCTCGGTAACGGCATGATGGTGCACGCGCCGCAGCCGGGCATGTCGGTCGAGGTGCTGCGCATCGACGTGATGCCGGTGGTCGGCTTCCGCCGGTACGGCTGACGCCGCGCCGTTTCGCAGTGGAGCCCTCGCCGGACGTACCGGCGAGGGCTCCTGCTTTTGCATGATTTTTGCGGCCGGCTGCGGTGGGTGGGCCGGGCGGCGGGACCGGCAATACCCACAATGGGGGAATGTCGGATTCACGCCGTATGCCAGTAATGCTGACCGGCCGGGTGGCTGCGGTCGCCGTGGGAGGTGCGGTGCTCGCACTGCTCACGGGCGCGGTGGTGGTGTCCGGCGGGTCGCCAGCGCCGTCGCCGTCCTCCACGGCGTCCGCGCCGCCGGCCTCCCCCTCACCCTCGCGCTCGGCCGCCGTGTTCTCGCCGGAGGCCTTCGTGGACGAGGAGACCACCTCGGCTCCGTCCGAGGTGGCGCGGGCCGCGGCCGGGCCGATCGCGGTCCGGTACACGTTCGACGGCGGTGCGGGCCGGCAGTTCCTGGACCTCACCGGCCGGTACGGCATGCGCGCGCGGACCGCGGTCGGCGGCGTGCTCGGCCTCGCCCGGCACGGTGCCGGCTGGGCCGCGGCCTTCCCGGCGCGCTGCACCGCGCTGCCGCAGAACTGCCCGCGCGCGATCCTGGAGGGCGGCCACCCCGCCGCGCTCAACCCCGGCACCCGGCGGTTCCAGTACGGCGCGTCCGTGCTGATGCGGCCCACCGACACCTCGGCCGGCGCGAACGTGCTGCAGAAGGGCTTCTCGGTCGGCGGCGGCACCCAGTACAAGCTGCAGGTGGACGGGATCGCCGGCCGGCCGAGCTGCGTGGTGGCCAGCCCGACCCGCATCTACCGGGTGATCGCGCCGGTGCGGGTGGCCGACGGGCGGTGGCACACGGTCGGATGCGTGCGGAACCGCGGCACGCTGTCGATCAGGGTCGACGGGGCGGCGCGCGGCACCGTCAAGCTCCCGGTCCGGCTGTCCATCGCGAATACCGAGCCGCTGCGAATCGGCGGGAAGAGTGTGACGGCCAACAACGATCAATATGCCGGCCAGATCGACGATGTATACGTGACGATCAATTAACGGACAGTTGCATAACGTACCGCGACGGCGTTTGTACGTACCGATTTTTGAGGTAGATCGGCTTGCGGCGTCCGTTTTGCCTCTCTAATCTTGGGGATCGCCAGGCTCGACGACGCGCGATCACCCCCGGTCGCCGCGAGCCTGACACCGCCGAATCATTCACTCGGATGAACCGGGGACCCAAGGCGCACTTGGGGTGAATCCGTCGGCCACCCACCGACGGTAGGGCGATGACCCTGTGGTGAGCGCTTCTGCACCGGCCTCACCCGCCCGAACCCGTCAGCTAACCCGGTAGGCGGTCAGGGACACGAGGGAGCAAGACTTCGGTGGCAGGCATTGCCGCACTCCGAAATCGGTCCGTCATAGTCGGTGCGATGTGCGCGCTGACCACCGCCCTGGTGGTCACGCTCGGCGGCACCGCCGCCCACGCGGAACCGACCGTGGCGGAGGTGGAGAAGCAGATCGACGAGGCGTGGACCGAGCTCGAGCCTACGATCGAGAAGCACAACTCCACCCGCCAGGAGCTGCAGAAGAAGAAAAAGCAGGCGGAGGTGCTGGGCACCAGGATTCAGCCGCTGCAGGCGGAGGTCGACCTGGTCATGGGCCGGGTCGGCGTGATCGCGGCGGAGGAGTACAAGACCGGCCCGGCGAGCACGCTCGGATCCATCCTGCTGACCGGCTCGCCCACCACGCTGACCAACCAGCTGGAGCTGCTCGACCACTTCGCCCGGACCCAGGGCCGCGACATCGCCGAGGTCGTCGAGCTGAAGGAGCAGCTGGAGGCGGAGAAGGCGCCGCTGGACGCGCTCATCGCCGACCTCACCACGCAGGAGGCGGAGCTCAGCCAGAAGACCAAGGAGATCAACGCCAAGGTCGACGAGCTGCAGAAGCTCCGGCTCCAGGTCTACGGCAACGGCGGCGGCGGCGAGCTGGCCCCGGCGCCCTGCCCGTACGAGTACCCCGGCGGCAAGCGCAGCGTCGTGATCAAGTTCGCGTGCGCGCAGATCGGCAAGCCGTACGTCTGGGGTGCGGCCGGCCCGGACGCCTTCGACTGCTCCGGCCTGATGCTCGCGGCGTACGCGCAGATCGGCATGTCCTTCCCGCACAACGCGGCCGCGCAGCGCGGGCTGATGAAGTCGGTCAGCCGCGACGAACTACAGGTGGCCGACTTCGTCTTCTACCGCGCCGACCTCAGTCACGTCGGCATGTACGCGGGCAACGGCTGGGTGGTGCACGCACCCAACCCGGCGGAACCGGTACGGATGATGAAGATGGACGCGATGCCGGTGCACAGCTTCGGCAGCCCGCTCTAACCCGTACGACGTGGAAGGCCGCCCTGCAGGGCGGCCTTTCTCATGCCGGCCTTTCTCATGCCGGCCTTTCTCATGCCGGCGACTCTCATGCCGGCGGCGCTCATGCCGTCGGCCAGGTGCGCCAGTTGCGCCAGGAGCGGCTCGGCGTGGGGCCGCGCTGGCCCTGGTAGCGGGAGCCGTAGACCTCCGAGCCGTACGGATGCTCGGCCGGCGACGACAGCCGGAAGATGCACAGCTGCCCGATCTTCATGCCCGGCCACAGCGTGATCGGCAGATTCGCCACGTTCGACAACTCCAGCGTGACGTGGCCGCTGAAGCCCGGGTCGATGAAGCCGGCCGTCGAGTGCGTCAGCAGACCCAGCCGGCCCAGGCTGCTCTTGCCCTCCAGCCGCCCGGCCAACTGGTCACCCAGCGAGATCACCTCCAGCGTGGAGGCCAGCACGAACTCCCCCGGGTGCAGCACGAACGGCTGACCCACCGGCACCTCGACCTCGGACGTGAGATCGTCCTGCTGCACGGACGGGTCGATATGCGTGTACAGGTGATTGTTGAAGACCCGGAACAGCCGGTCGAGCCGCACGTCGATGCTGGACGGCTGGACCAGCGCGGCCTCGAACGGATCGAGCGCCAGCGTGCCAGCCTTGATCTCGGCGACCAGATCCCGGTCGGAAAGCAGCATCCGGACACCTTAACCAAGCTGGCCGTTAGAACGCATGTTCGATAGGATTGCGGCATGGCTACCTGGACCGCTTTCGCCTCGTCACAGCCCGGTTTGGCCGCCGCCATCCGCTCCCTCATGCAGCAGTACGGTCCGGGCCTCGGCTACCTCGCCACCGTCCGCTCCGACGGCGGCCCCCGCGTCCACCCCGTCAGCCCCGTCATCACCGACGAGGGCCTCTTCTGCTTCATCGTCGACTCCCCCAAGCGCCGCGACCTCGACCGCGACGGCCGCTACGCGCTGCACAGCTTCCCGCCCGAGGACAGCGACGACGAGGCCTACCTCGCCGGCCACGCCCACGCCGTCACCGACCTCGCCCGCATCACCCGCCTCGCCGGCGACCTCCGCGCCGAACCCCACGTCGACTGGCGCCTCTACGAATTCACCATCGACGTCGCCATGCTCGCCCGCCACGGCCGCGGCGGCGCCACCCCCCTCGCCACCGACACCACCGCCCGCCCCGCCGTCCAGGTCTGGCGCGACCACGCCCCCTCCGTCGAAATCGTCATCGCCGCCTCCGGCGACTCACAGGCATAGGCGCTCGCGTACGGATCGGGCAACCAGGTAGAGTGGGTCCGCACCACGCGGGTGTAGTTCAATGGCAGAACATCAGCTTCCCAAGCTGACAGTGCGGGTTCGATTCCCGTCACCCGCTCGTCGTCGGAGCCCTGCTCGCGGAGTGCGCGAGCCGGGGCCTTCTCGCATTCTGCTCCGGGGCCGAGCCCCGGAAACCCCACGTCCCGGTGGTTGCGTTCATCGGTGACCTGGGGGCAGCGGTATCGACCGTCGCCGATGAGATCGGCACACGTTACCCGCTCGGCGGCGACGCGACTCTCGCGCTCCGCGCCGAAGAGCCGGCTGCGTGCCACCAACGTGCCATCAGACTGGTAGATCAGCGGGCGCGTGGGTAGCGCCCGCAGCCTCCATGTGGTGATAGACGACCTGGTCGAGCGATTGTTGAGCGTCTTCGGTCCAGGTTGTGCTGCTTCGTGGCGTTCTGCGCTGCCCTCGGCGGGTGGGTGAGAGGACTATCGTTGTGTGGGGTGGCTGGTGGGAGGGGGCGTTGCCATGAGCGCTGAGGGTGTGCGGGCGCCTGCTGGGTCTCGATATGGGGATCAGCGACCGTATGTGGTGGTGGCGGATTTGGCGGATCTGCACGGGCCGACGGATGGTGCGGCTCGACCGGCGGTTGAACTGGTCGGGTAAGGCGGTGTACGACCTGGATAACCCGCGTCGCCTGGCGAGCATGTACGAGACGGTCCTTCGGGAGGCCAGCAGCGCGGATCAGTTGGCGACATGGCTGGAGGGTGAGACTCTGGTTCGGCTCTGGCCTGACCTTGTGGTGCCTCCGCAGGTGCGACAGGCGTGGGAAGAGCGTTTTCCGCAGCTCGTGGCCCGCCGGCGCTCTGCGGCGTAGTGCGACACGACCAGGCTGTCCACCGCCGTCCTGCCGAGATCGGGCTGCGGGCGGGTGATGCTTACGGCTTCGTGCTTGCGGGCGGTCATGCCATAGCCGAGCACGGCATCTTGCAGCGGCCGAGTGAAGATGTCGACCTGTTCGCCGACTGGCAGCGGCGAGCTGATTTTCCGGCGGCGGTCGACGAGGTTGTCCGGGGTATATGGCTGCTGGGTATGCCGTGGAGATCGAGCATCGCACCGAGACGTTCGCTCGTCTGTATCTGACGGATTCGAGAGACCCGGGCGAGCAGTATCGGGTTGAGCTGGTGGCGAACTGGCGACTGCCGGTCCGGATGGAGATCGGCCCGGTGCTGCATCCGGACGATGTCATGGCCGGAAAGATGGATGCCCTGTACAACAGGGCCGCTGCGCGAGACTTCCTCGATATTGACGCGGCGATCGCCGGCGGGCACTACACCCTTGAGCGGCTGTGCCAACTCGCAGAGGCCGTCGACGCAGGGTTCGACCGTGCCATGTTCGCTGGGATGCTGGGCTACGTCGAACGCTTCGATTCAGCGGATTTCGCCGAGTACGGCGTCGGCGCGCGCGAAGCGACGGCGTTGCTCGGCCGTGTGGCCGCCTTGCGCGGGAACTTGAGGACGGCGATTCCGGGCCAGTAGCGGGCCATTAGGTCAGGCGCATGGAGGTCGCTGCCCCTTCGGGTTCGCGTGCCCGTTCGGGCTTCCGTGTTGAGCCCGCTAAGAGCGTCGGCGATCTTTCGATTGCGGCCCGCGGTCTTGTGCATGTAGGTCGGTGCGGCGCGCGTGGTGGAGTGGCCTATCCGGTCCATGAGGTCCCGCGGCGTCGCGCCGGACTCGGCTGCCGAGGTGTTCCCGGTGTGCCGGAGGTCGTGGAGGCAGACCATCGGCTCGCCCGCTCTCGGCGGGGCGGCGGGGCGGCGGGGCGGCGGAGAGAACGACCTTGACCAGGGCGAGGAACGTCGCCGAGGGGTACGGCCGGGGCGATCCAGCCCCAGACTGAGCGCTCCGCCTCCGTGAGCTGAGCGGCGAGGGGCAGTAGCGCGAATCCGACCAGCAGCAGCGCGACGAAGCCGGATTTCCGGCGCGCTTTAGATGCCGCCGATTCGTCGGGCAATTTATCGCGCTAAGGATGACGTCTTATCGCTAGAATGTTACGTTGAATTGGATTCCAGTTAGAACAGAACCGCCCGGAACTCGGACGCAAGATCGTCCACAAGGATCGACGGGTTTGAGGCATGTTATAGACACGCCTCAAACCTATCGAGACGAGTGACGCGGTGCGGGATATCTAGTTCCTACTAGTGCGGGTTTCCTAGCCATATTCTAATAGAGATCAGTCCGTTGGCCACTTATGGTGGATGAGTGCCGTCACGTGTTCTTCAGGCCGTCATCCCACCGGACCGCTCTCGTCTTCAGCCTGACAGGATCCGACGGGGACCCTGGGAGCACAAACCGCAACATAGCTAGGCAGGAATTCCACCAACTCCTTACCGTCCAAAACGTAGGTTAGTTCCGCCCCGCGCCGCGTAAAACGGCCTGGAGAATTCAATGTAAAGCCGAAGAGGACCTCCAGTGACTCCCCTTGTGGGCCGATGTCCTTTACCTCGAAGCCATCCAACGGCACCGAGCCTTGCATCTGGTCCGGCGTCGGAGGAAAGCCGTCCGAGAAGTTCAAGGGAACAAGGTCTGTCCGTGCCCCGCGAATGCGCACGCGAGAGCCTAAATATGTTGCTATTTCGCCGTCCCCAATGATTGGCCTCACCGAAACGAGCTTAACTGGCCCTTTTTTAATAAGGGCGATCGTTACTCCGTCCGTGAATGTGGTGCCGACGTCGTATGACGTCGTTGCTCCGTACGATCCACCCTCCCTGTCGAATGCTGAATCAGCTTCGCTGTTGCAGCCTGACGCGAGGACGGTAGCGAGCAGGGCTAGGATGGCGGTCGAAGTCCAACGCCATTGATGCGCCATCTAGACTTCACTGACCGAGTTTGTATCAACCGGCTGCCCGTCCTGGCCGCACAAGGTTGCGGACACGGCCGTGGATGTATTGGTGTAGACCTTCTTGTGTGTTTGCGTATTCTCCTGCTTACTATCCATCTCGAACAGGGCATACGTTACTGAATTGGTGAGGCTATACGTGGTGCTGCGCGAGACCCATAGTTCGCTGTTTGGTGCCAACGACTGGCGCCACGTGGGGTTGGGGCACTGATAGCCATCTTTGAAAACGACCCGGGTTCCACCCGTCCATTTATACTCCCAGAGCGCCTTCACGTTTGCGAAAACTCCCGGATTGAGCGGTGGAGGCGGGCCCGCAATATCTCGGCAGTAGAGATCCCACCATTGAAACGAAAAGTTGGCCTGCAACTCAAAGATGGAGTTCTTCCCTACGTTCAGGTTCGTTCCATTGGCGGAGTAAAAGTTGCCGTGCCATCCACCTTTCGCTCGCACTCCCGCATAGTCGAGGGAGAGTGCCTGAGTGGTCCAGGTTGCATTAGTATTGGTCCACTCAAACCTTGAGGTCGTGTTGTTCTTCGTGTGCAGCATCTGAAGGGGAACGTACATCTGGGGTTGCGCTGCGGGGTCGGGGTACGCTTGATACATCCAGAATAGGAAGGCGTCGCCAAATTGAGACGTGCAGGCCTCGATCTCTATAGGTCCTGAGGGTGCGAATCTTTTGGCGTCGTCCAGGTTGAATGCAACGGCAGGAAGAGTAAGGTCGGTCGCCGCAACGCGGGAATCCGATACGGGATTACCGGCCAGCTGAAGCGCTCCCCGTTTTTTGCGTCCTTCGGAGATGGCGCGTTCGGACTGGATTCGTGGATCTTCGACGGACGCCATCGCCAGAGTGCCCGGCGTGTCCGGCAACTTGACGGGCAGCGAATAGAACAGCTGGTATTTCCGGCTAAGGCTTGTGAAGTGCAGCCGAGCATTCCCGCGCTCGTCTAGATACCTGGATATTCCCTTCAATGCAGGCAACGACAGTACGAATTCGCCCTCCGCATTCGTCAGCGTCCTAGAAAGGGGGGTTACGCCGAGTTGCAGAAACGGAATATTGTCGCGCCAGCCGGCTACTTGCGGCTGTAGCTCCATCAGTCCAACCTGGATAGGGACGTTGGCCACGCTCTCCCCATTGTCGCCGACGATCTTCCCGGATACTTCGAACGATGTACTCTGTTTTGACGCGTCGGCATCTACGGTGGTGATGGCGGATGACATCTGCTGCACCGGCTTCGCATGCGCTGCTCGTGGGTCTCCTAGAGTCAGGGTGATTGCAGCCATCGTAACTGCTGCTAACGCGGAACGTCCTAGCCCACTTAGAACTTTCTGCACCTGCTTTCCTCCATTCTCAGCCGAGAGACATATACCATCCTCGATGGTACGCAGATCGCTGCGGTTGTCAATCAAAATGCTGCTAGCGACCTCATTATCGAAATAGGTCACCCAGCGCGACAAAAGAAAAATTTGAATCACCGGCAGCCGTTATGGGGCCGCGCCCTGGCAGCGGGTTGTTTCGGTTTCCGCTCAAATCTGCGGGCAGTCAGACGACTACCAACAGTGAGCATTCGTTGGATTTGCTAACACGATCTCTGTTTCGGCTATTTGATCGAGCGTCGCCAACAGGTCAGGGCCGACGAGGGGCTCGTGTAGGCGGACGTGGCGTTCCCGGTGGACGGCCAGGTGGCGGCGCTGGTGGAGTAGGGCGTACGACGTAGCGCAGCTGGCCGGGGTCTTTGATGCGCTTGCGGCCACGTTGCGGGATGGTCGGCTCGGTGCCGCGCCGGCGGAACTCGGTCCTGAATCCGTTGCTGTCGTGACCTTTGCCGGCCAGCAGGACCGGAAACCGGAATCGTGGCCAGGCCCAGCCGACCGGCGGTCGGCGGCACGGAGTCCAGCAGGGCCATGCTGATGTCCGGCACGTTCGCGCCGGTTGTCATCACCTTCTGCGACGTGCCCTCATCATTGGTGATCAGGTGGTGTTGCTACCGGGCCTGCCGCGGTTGACCGGTGACGCACCTGCGCCGGGACCCCGTTCTTCGCGTCGGGGTGCCGGCCTTCCATGACCGCCCGCGACCAGTCAATCCGGCCCGCCGCATTCAGTCGCAAGCAGGATTCGGCGCAGTTGGTCGGAGATGCCATCGTCGCGACCGCCGCCGACACGTCATCGCGCACTCGAACCCCAGTTCCCGGGCAGGTCCTCCCGGCCGATCGCGGTGCAGCGCACGAACGACCACCCTGCAGGCGGCGCCGGCGCGGACCGGGCGACCTCTCCGGGGTGTGCCGGTGGTGGCGTTTCGTTGGGTGCGGCCGGGTTGGTGGCTGTGGGCCGTCGCTCAGTGCGGGGCGGATGCCTTCGCCGTTGTTGCCTGCGAAATCGGGTCGTGTCCCCTGTGAGCCGCCGCGGGTGGCGGTGGCTCGCGGTCGCCGAAGATCCAGGTAGGTGGAGCCCGCGTGCAGTGGCCCTGCCTGCGCTGGTGGCGCGGGCAGGGGGATGACGGCGGGTGGGGGCTACGGGAGCTTGGTGAGGAGGGTGGACCAGGTGACCGCCGGGGAGAGACGGGAGGCGAGGCGGAACTGGGCGGTCTGGGCCTGGGTGCGGAGGTCGGGGTCGGCGAGCAGGGTGGGGATGGCCGTCGCCAGGTCGTCGGGGGCGGCTGCGACCAGGCCGGCGCCGAAGGTGGTGACGAGCGAGGCGACCAGGGGCTGGTTGGCGATTGCGGGGATGAAGAGGAGGGGGAGGCCGCGGGAGAGGGTGGCCAGGGTGGTGCCGGAGCCGCCGGCGGCCAGGACGGCGTGGGCGTGGTCGAGGAGTTGGGCGATGGGGGCGAAGGAGACGGCGCGTACCCGGGTGGGGTCCGTGATGCCGAGGTCGGCGGGGGTGGCGGTGAGGCCGGTGGTGACGAGGGCGTCGGCGCCGGCGTCGAGGACGGCGTGGACGGCGGTGCGGAGCAGGGGGAGGTCGTCGACGACGGTGCCGAGGGTGATCAGGACGACGGGGCGGTCGCCGGTGAAGGCGGGGATGTCGGCCTGCACGGGGGTGTTGTAGGCGGTGCTGGTGATGGGAAGTCCGGGGTCGGACGGCGGCGTCGTCTCCAGCCACTCGGGCCAGAGCTGGATCCGGGCGATTGGGCTGGGGAGGGGCAGGCCGCGCTGGGCGCCGGCCTTGGCGGCGCCGGCGGTGAGGATCGCGTCGATGTCAGTGGCGGGGCTGTGGTGGAAGACGGCCCACGGGATGCCGAGGCGCTGGGCGGCGAGCGGGCCGAGGTAGTCCCACTGCTCGCCGATGATGACGTCGGGGCGCTCCGTCTCGGCGATGCGGAGCAGCTCGTCGAAGGCGAGGTCGGCGTAGGTGGTGGTGAACAGCGCGACCGTGGAGTCGAGCATGCGGTCACTGTCGCTGCGGTAGCCGAGCACGTCCTCGCCGGAGCGGGTCTCGTTCTCGGCCAGCAGCGCGGGCAGGGCCGGGCCGAACGCGCGCGTGGTCAGGTGCGGTGCGGTGCCGTGCAGGGACTCGTGGGTGGCGATGACCACGGAGGCGCCGTCGGCGGCGGCCGCCTCGGCGAGGGGCAGCATCGGCAGCAGATGACCATAGGCGGGGAACGTCGTGAAGAGCGCTTTCATGATGGCGAGCGGCCTTTCTGGAGTGGCACATACTGAATAGAGTCGACTCTGACGAGAGCGTAGCAAGTACGATCCTCGACGTGCCGAACCCGACCGACGCGCCCAGCCGGAGAGCGGAGTACGCCCAGCGCACCAGGCAGGCGATCCTCGACGCGGCGCGCGAGCTGTATATCGAGAAGGGCTATTTCGGCACGAAGGTCGAGGACATCGCGCGGCGGGCGCGCGTCGCGCCGGCCACCGTGTACGCGGTCGGCGGCGGCAAGCACGGCCTGCTGCGCACGCTGATCGAGTCCGGGACGACGGCGGAGGAGATCGCCGCGGTGCTCACCCGGATCGAGGAGAGCACCGACCCGCTGGACCTGGTGCGCTTCATCGTGCGCGCGACCCGCGAGCGGTTCGAGGAGTGGAACGGCCTGATGCGCCAGGTCGTCGTGGCGGCGCCGCAGGAGCCGACGGTACGGGAGGTCCAGCGGATCGCCCACGCGAGCATGCGGAACGGGCTCGCGCTGACCGCGCGACGGCTGGCCCGGCTCGGCGCGCTCCGCGACGGCGTCGACGAGGCGCGCGCCACCGACCTGCTCTGGCTGCACCTGTGCAACGCCGCGTACTTCATCCGTACCGATGATCTCGGTTGGTCCCTCGACGAGTCCGAGGCCTGGCTCGTCGAGGTCCTGCCGCCCGCGCTGCTGAAGGCGCGATAGCGCGCCTCACTCCAGATGGATGTGGGCGTCCAGGTTCGCGCCGGTGATGATGCCGTCCGCGACGCGCGCGGCCACGCGGCGCGCCAGCAGCCGCCGCGGGTGGCGCAGGCCGGACGGGGAGAGCCGCGACCGCCGGCGGAGTTCGGCCGCGTTGCGGGCGATGGCCGGGCCGAACCGGCGGAAGTCGCCGTAGAGCGCCCGGTTCTCGGCCGCGCCGAGATAGGGGAACGGCGAGGAGCCCAGCATCGGTACGAACGGGGTGCCGATCCGCCGCAGATTCCGGTACGCCCGGTCGTCGATCATGGCGACCACGTGCACGATCCCGTCGCGGTGGAACGCGCGGTACAGCGTGCGGTAAAGCAGCGTGCTGACCAGGACCGAGCGCGCGCCGCGGTACTCCGGGAGCACGGCCAGCGTGGCGACGTCGACGGCCGGCCGCCCGTCGGTCATCCCGTGGTGCGCCCGGATGCTGTCGACCGTGCCGCCGATGTACGCGGGCGCGTCGTTGAGCGACTTCAGCCCGGCCGGGGACTCGTCGATCAGGCGGATCACGCCGGCGGCGCGGCGGCGGGCCTGGTCGAGCACGACGATGAAGCGGCTGGCCGGGTCGTACTCCCCGTACTCCGCCTTCATCGCGTCCGCGTCCAGGCCGAACGACGTCTCGAACACGGCGCGTTCCACGACACGGCCCGCCTCGGCCAGCGGATGGTCGGTGCCGACCAGGACCGCGGCGAAACGACCGGGGTACGGGACGGGCTCGCGGGACACACCGACATGATCGTCCACAGTGGGCCGTCACGTGGCGTCTTCCGCGGATGACCCCACGAACGGGATGAGCGACGCTACAGCTGTTCCGCCCGGATCAGGCTGCGCACCCGCAACTCGGCCGCGACCTCCGCCGAGCACTCGCCGACGATGGCCGCGGTGCCGATCGGGACGGCGCCGCACGCGGTCACGACCTCGCCGAGCGCACGCGACTGCGCACCCGTGGTGATCCAGTCGTCGACGATCAGCGCGCGGTCGCCGGGGCGGAGCTGGCGGGTGCGCACGCCGAGCGACAGCCGCCGACCCTTGTGGTCCGGAGCGGCCTGCGCCCAGGTCATCGGCTCGGCCACCGGAGAGTGACCGCCCTTGTACGCCTCGACGAAGCCGACCTCCAGCGCCATCGCGACCAGCGGGCCGACGATGAACCCGGTCACCTCCGGCGACACCACCACGGTGGGCGCCTCCTCGGGAAAGAGCGCGGCCAGCGCGGGGCCCAGCGCGCGCAGCACGGTGGGGGAGCGCCACCAGCCGGAGAGGTCACTGACCAGGTGCGGAAAGTCCTGGCCCGGATCGTTCCAGCGAAAGGCGCCGATCAGTTCGGTGGTAAGGTCCGACGACGACACCAGATCATCTTGCTCCCGCGCCGCAATGGGGCAACCCACCGGTCCGCCGAGAGCGTTGAGACACGAGGAGACCCCCACAAGGGCGACCCGATCGGGCGATGACCAGGAGACCCCTGCACCCCGCCGGAACGGCCAAATCGGCATCAGACTAGGGGGCAAGTCGGTGCAGTCCCGTCGGTCGATCAGGCATGCTGGTTCCGGACCAATGCACAGCATCCTCGCGGGCCGCCGCCCGATCAGCCCTGGATCCCGCGCCGGCATCGGCGCGGCCGTCGCGCTGCTCGCGCTCGTCTCCGTGATCGAGATGGCGGACGGGCATAAGGCGAGCTACGTCGGACTGGTCGCGGCCGCGCCGTTCCTGGCCGCGGTGTTCGCGTCGTGGCGGGTGGTACTGGCGGTCGGCGCGGTGGCCACGGTGGTCGGTGCCGCGTTCGTGGTCTCGGACCCGTCGTTCCCGGCTTCGGTCAATGTGGTCGGTGTGGGCCTGTCCACCGGCATCGCGGCCGCGGTCGCGACCATCCGGGAGCGGCAGGCGCGGCGGATCGACGAGCTGTTCAAGCTGGCCCAGGTCGCGCAGCAGGCGGTGCTGCGCCCGATCGGCCCACACGTCGGCACCCTCGCGGTGGCCGGCCGCTACATCTCCGCCACCGCGGCCGCGGACATCGGCGGCGACCTCTACGAGGCGCTGGACACGCCGTACGGGGTACGGATGATCATCGGTGACGTGCGCGGAAAAGGGCTGGACGCGGTCCGCCTCGCCAGCATCGTGCTCGGGTCGTACCGGCACGTCGCGTTCGAGCGCGGCGACCTGCGTACCGTGGTGGCGGATCTGGATCGCGCGGTGGCGCGCAGCGTCGGCGACGAGGACTTCGTGACCGCGGTGCTGGTCGAGGAGCGCGGCGGCACGCTGACCATCGTCAACTGTGGACATCCGTCGCCGCTGCTGCTCCGGCGCGGCAAGGTCATCCCGTTGGACCCGCCGGCACCCGTACCGCCGCTGGGGTTCCGGCCGGAGGCCCAGCCGCGCGTGGAGCGGCTGGAGCCCGGCGACCGGTTGCTGCTGTTCACCGACGGTCTCGGCGAGGCTCGCCGGGAGGGGGAGTTCTTCCCGACGGCCGACCGCGCCTGGCAGCTGGTCGGGCACGGCACGGTCGGTGACGGCCTGGCGTCGCTGGAGGCGGCGCTGCACGAGTGGGTGCACGGACGGTTGGACGATGACATCGCGCTGGTGCTGATGGAATACACCGGGCCCAAGACCGTCGCGAGCGCGGCCATGCCGAGCTGGGAGGTCGGCGCCGCCGGCGCATGACGCCGCGCCCTACGTCGCGGGCGCCGGGCGCGGTGCCGGCACCTGCAACGGCCCGGGGACGATCGGCGGCAGCAGGGTGGTCGGCGCCTCGTCCGCCTCCTCCGGCGCGCGGTGGCGCCCGATGTAGCCGTACTCGTAGCCCCGGTCCGGCTCCTGGCGTATCTGGCGCAGCGCGCCCCTGAGGTTGCTGAGCAGCATGGACGTCCTCCCCGAACGTTGGCTCGGCCCGCACGCCGAGCTGCGCTTCAACCGAGCCAACGAGATGGACTCGGCCCAGGTTGTGGCCCGTTCGGCGCGGCACCTTGACCCGGCGGGTGAACTCACTCCGCTAATCGCGCAAAAAGGGTGAATCGCTGCCGATGCTGTCGCGCGTGTGGTCGCGGTCACTTCACCGGCGGCCTTGTCCGTACTTACCCGTCGGTAATACTCTTCTATTACTGACCGGTAACGAGCGTGAAGCGGGGGCTGCCGCCCATGAGTCACTACAAGAGCAACCTGCGGGACCTCGAGTTCAACCTGTTCGAGGTGTTCGGAGCCGACCGCTCGTTCGGGGTCGCTCCGTACGCGGAGTTCGACGTCGACACCGTCCGTGACATCCTGTCGGAGATGCGGCGGCTGGCCGAGGAGGACCTCGGCGCCAGCTACACCGACGCCGACCGCAACCCGCCGGTGTTCGACCCGGCGACGCACACCGCGCCGCTGCCCGAGTCGTTCAAGAAGTCCTACCGGGCGTGGATGGCCGCCGAGTTCTGGCGGCTGGACCTGCCCGAGGCGCTCGGCGGCACCCCGGCGCCGCGCGCGGTCTGGTGGGCGATCGCCGAGATGGTGCTCGGGTCGAACGCCCCGCTCTGGATGTACTCGTCCGGTGCCTCCTTCGCGCACATCGCGCACGTCGAGGGCACCGAGGAGCAGAAGCGGTGGGCCGAGCTGTTCATCGAGAAGCAGTGGGGCTCGACCATGGTGCTGACCGAGCCGGACGCCGGCTCCGACGTCGGCGCCGGCCGTGCCCGGGCGATCCCGCAGCCGGACGGCTCGTGGCACATCGAGGGCGTCAAGCGCTTCATCACGTCCGGCGAGCACGACCTCAGCGACAACATCATCCACTACGTGCTGGCGCGGCCGGTCGGCGTGGAGGGCGTGGGCGGCCCGGGCACCAAGGGCCTGTCACTGTTCATCGTGCCGAAGTTCCACTTCGACCCGGAGACCGGTGAGCTGGGCGAGCGCAACGGCGTCTACGCCACGAACGTCGAGCACAAGATGGGCATCAAGGTCTCCAACACCTGCGAGCTCACCTTCGGCGAGCACGGCACGCCGGCGAAGGGCTGGCTGCTCGGCGACGTGCACCAGGGCATCCGGCAGATGTTCCTGATCATCGAGTACGCCCGGATGATGGTCGGCACGAAGGCGATCGCCACCCTCTCCAGCGGCTACCTGAACGCGCTGGAGTACGCGAAGGGCCGCGTCCAGGGCGCCGACCTGCTGCGCCAGGCGGACAAGACCGCGCCGCGCGTCGAGATCATCAAGCACCCGGACGTACGCCGCTCGCTGATGCTCCAGAAGGCGTACGCGGAGGGCCTGCGCGCGCTCGTCCTCTACACCGCGACCTGGCAGGACACGGTGGCGAAGGCGGAGGCGTCCGGCGACGTGGAGGCGGCCGCGATCGGCAAGAAGGTCAACGACCTGCTGCTCCCGCTGGTCAAGGGCGTCGGCTCGGAGCGCGCGTACGAGCTGCTCGGCGCGGAGTCGCTGCAGACGTTCGGCGGCTCCGGCTTCCTCCAGGACTACCCGCTGGAGCAGTACGTCCGCGACTCGAAGATCGACACGCTGTACGAGGGCACCACCGCGATCCAGAGTTTGGACCTGATCTTCCGCAAGATAGTCCGGGACAACGGGCAGGCGCTGATGCGCGTGGCCGGCGAGATCCAGGCGTTCATCGAGTCCGAGGGCGGCAACGGCCGGCTCAAGGAGGAGCGCGCGCAGCTCGGCAAGTCGCTCGGCGAGCTGCAGGCGATGCTCGGCGCGATCACCGGCTGGCTGGCCGCGGCCCAGGGCGGCAAGCCCGAGGAGCTGTACAAGGTCGGCCTGCACTCCCGGCGCGTGCTGCTCGCGCTCGGCGACGTGGTGGTCGGCTGGCTGCTCCAGCGGCAGGCCGAGGTCGCGCTCGGCGCACTGGCCGGCGAGGTTTCCGCCGCGGACAAGGCCTTCTACGAGGGCAAGGTCGCGGCCGCGCGGTTCTTCGCACACGAGGTGCTGCCCCGGGTCGGCGCGGACCGCCGCGTCGTGCAGGGCGCCACGCTCGACCTCATGCAGGTCGACGAGGACCAGTTCTAGGAACACCCCTCCGCCAGCGGCGACGGTACGTACCGTCGCCGCTCTTTTTTCTCCTAGCCGCCGCGGCGGCCCACGAGCCGATATAGCCTGAAATCTCCCGGCACGGGGGAGTGCACATGGGCATCGGCGGAGGAATCTTCCTCATCGCAATCGGCGCCATCCTGGCCTTCGCGGTCCACGCGGAGCCGGGTTGGCTGGACCTCACCGTGGTCGGCTGGGTCCTGATGCTGGCCGGCACGGCCGCGCTGGTGATCACGATCTGGTACTGGAACGACCGCCGCAACCGCGCGCTGGCCGTCGGGATGGACGTGGTCGAGGAGACCCGGCTGGCCCACCCGGCCGCACCGCTCGGCGCGGAATCCGAGATCGAGATCCGGCACCCACCGGCGCCGCCCGGCTGAGGACCGCGCTCAGCCGCTCAGCCGCGGGCGGTGTGCGAGTCGGCCAGCGGCGCGCCACCGGTGCCGAGCGACGCCCAGTCGCCGTCGAAGCGGTGCACGGCCAGGCCGCAGGTGCGCATGCCGTCCGAGTCGTCGGCGCTGTCCGGGTCGAGCATCGCGGACAGCAGCGAGATGTCCGGGTTGTGGCCGACCAGCAGCACCGTCGCGATCTCCGCCGGCACCGCCTTGGCCAGCGCGAGCAGCGCGGGGTGGCCCTCGGCGTAGAGACCCGGCTCGTACCGGACCGTGGGCGCGCTCGCGTCGGCGGCGGCCTCGGCCATCGCCACCGCCACGCCGTGCCAGGTCTGCCGGGTGCGCCGCGCGGGCGAGCAGATCACCAGCTCCGGTGCGTACCCGTGATGCGCGAGCCAGGCACCGGCGGCGGCCGCGTCCGCGTGCCCGCGCTCCGTCAGCGGGCGTTCGAGATCGCCGACGCCGTCCGGGCGGTCGGCCTTGGCGTGGCGGAGCAGGACGAGGGTTCGAGACGTCACGCGGTACAGCTTGCCTGATTGACACGAGCGACGGGTGGGTAAGCCACCACTCAAGCGTGGGTCGGCATCCAGGCCTCGGTCCACGACGCGGCAATGCGCCGGCCACCCCGGTCCGGCCGTCAGCCAAGGAGGGCGAGGAAAGTGGGATTCGGAGCAAGCATCTTCCTCATCGCGCTCGGAGCGATCTTCGCGTTCGCGATCGAGTTCGACCTGGGGTGGATCGACATCGCTGTGGTCGGCTGGGTTCTGATCCTCGCCGGCCTCGTGGGTCTGATCACGACCGTGTGGTTCTGGCAGAGCCGCCGTCGCCCGGTCGCGACCACCGCCGATGGTCACATCCCGGCGCCGCCGCACCCGGCGTCCGCACCGCCGCAGACGCACGTGGCCCCGCCCGTCGCCGCGCCGGTCGAGGACCGGGTCGTCGAGGAGCAGTACCGCGTCCGTCGTCAGCAGCCCATGTAACCGACGTTCACCGAAAGGGCCCGCGGCATTCCGCCGCGGGCCCTTCTCGTGCCGGGACTCAGGCGAACAGCGCGAAGTAGATCGCGATGTGGTGGCAGATCGCGGCGACCAGCGTGCAGGCGTGGAAGAACTCGTGGTGACCGAAGACGGTCGGCCACGGGTTCGGCTTGCGCAGCGCGTAGAAGACCGCGCCGATGCTGTACATCGCGCCGCCCACGACCAGCAGCACCAGCGCGGCGACGCCGCCGTTGTGCAGGATGTCCGGCAGGACCGCGACCGCGACCCAGCCGAGCGCGATGTAGAGCGGCGCGCCGACCCAGCGCGGCAGGTGCGGCCAGATCAGCTTGAGCGCCACGCCGAGTATCGCGCCGGCCCAGACGACGCCGAGCAGGATCTCGGACTTCGGCGAGGGCAGGAGCAGCAGGCAGAACGGGGTGTACGTACCGGCGATGAACACGAAGATCATCGAGTGGTCCATCCGGCGCATGATCTGGTAGCCACGCGGGCTCCAGACACGCCGATGGTAGAGCGCGCTGGTGCCGAACAGGCCGCACACGGTGAGGCTGTAGACGGCACAACTGAGCACCGGCGTCCAGCCCGGACGGGCCAGTGCGAGTGAGCAGAGGACGATGCCGCAGACCAACGCGACGAAGAACGCGTAGAAGTGCAACCAACCGCGCAGGCGGGGTTTGCCGAGGTCCAGCGGCTTGAGGCGAGCGGGGGCTTCGGTGGTCACGCCCCTAAGGTTACGGCACCGTAGGTTACCTCGAAGTAGTGAAGCGGCTCACGCGCTTGGAGTGTCGCGGCGGGGACGACTACCGTGCGAAGCCATGGATCTCAACGCTGACCTGGGTGAGGGCTTCGGCGTCTGGCAGCTCGGCGACGACGAGGCGCTGCTGGACCTGGTGACCTCCGCGAACGTCGCCTGCGGCTTCCACGGCGGCGACCCCTCGATCATGCGCTCGGTCTGCGCCGCCGCGGCCGACCGTGGCGTGACGATCGGTGCCCAGGTCGGCTACCGCGACCTGGCCGGCTTCGGCCGCCGCCGCATCGAGTACCGGCGCGAGGACCTGCGCGACGAGATCATCTACCAGATCGCCGCGCTCGACGGCTTCGCCCGCGTGGCCGGCGACCGCGTCCGGTACGTCAAGCCGCACGGCGCGCTCTACAACACCGCCGCCGTCGACGAGCTCCAGGCCACCGCCGTGGTCGACGCGATCACCGACTACGACGCCGGCCTCCCCGTGCTCTGCCAGCCCGGCTCCGTCCTCGCCCGCCTCGCCGCCGACGCCGGCCTGCGCGTGGTCGGCGAGGGCTTCGCCGACCGCGCCTACCTCCCCGACGGCCGTCTCGTCCCCCGCACCAACCCCGACGCCGTCATCCACAACTCCGCCGCCGTCGCCGACCGCGTCGTCCAGATGGCCGTCGACCACACCGTCACCGCGATCGACGGCACCACCGTCCCCTGCCCCGTCGACTCCATCTGCCTCCACGGCGACACCGCCGGCGCCGTCGACCTCGCCCGCCGCGTCCGCGCCTCCCTCCTCGACGCCGGCCTGACCCTCACGTCCTTCGCCTGACGCAAGGCTCGTTCTCTAGATCAAAACCTTTGCCTTGCCCGCTTCCGGCCCGGTTGCGGCCCGCGGGAGCATGTACCTGCTGCGCCCCTAAGCCGGAGTAAACGCCGAGCCCACGCCGGAAGCGGGGGATTTTGGACTTTAGGAGTCCATGCCGCGGAGGATCAGCGGAAGGCGGGAGGGGGCGCCGGGGGTGATGGTGATCGGGACGCCCCAGTCCTGGCGGGTGAGGTGGCAGGCGGCGTGTTCGGCGTCGATGTCGCAGGTGGCGGCCTGCGCCACGACCTGGAGGACGCCGCCGGGGACGTCGGGGTTGAGGCGCAGCGTGCGGGACAGTTCCGTGGTGGTGCCGGCGCCGTCGAGCAGCAGCTCGGGTGGGGAGGCGCTGACCACCAGGCGGGTGGAGGGGCCGAACGTCTCGTCGAGCTTCTGGCCGGGCGCGGGCGTGAAGATGATGTCCAGTGTGGCGTCGCCGGGGGCGAGCGGCGTCGCGGGACGTTCGGTGCGGTGGCGGGTGCCCTCGGCGGACACGCCGGCCGCCTCCAGCGCGCCGGGTGCGAGCCGGGTGAGCCGGTGCGCGGCGGACTCGACCACCAGGACCGCGCCGTCCGGGGTGAGGACCAGGTCGCTGGGCTCGGCGAGGCCGCGGTCGACCGTGGTGACCTCGTCGGTGTCCGGGGCGTAGCGGCGGACCGCGCCGTTGTAGGTGTCGGCGATCAGCACGGAGCCGTCGGGGAGCGCGCAGACGCCGAGCGGGTGCTGGAGCAGCGCCTGCGCGGCCGGGCCGTCCATGTGGCCGAAGTCGAAGAGGCCCTGGCCGACCGCGGTGTGCAGCTCGCCGCCGGCGATCCAGCGCAGCGCGGAGGTCTCGCTGTCGGCGATCCACAGGCGGGTGCCGTCGGCGGAGACGGAGAGGCCGGACGGCTGGGCCATCCACACGTCCGGGATCGGGCCGTCGCGCAGCGCCTCGACCGTGGTGCCGGCGTAGACCCCGGCGGTACGCGTGATCGGGTCGAACCACCACAGCTGGTGGATGCCGGCCATCGCGATGATCACCCGGTCCTCGAACCAGGCCACGTCCCACGGCGAGGAGAGGTCGACCGCGAGCGCGTCGTGGGCGTGGTCGTCCGGCGCGGACCGCCACTGACGTCCGCTGCCGGCGATCGTGGTGACCGTGCCGTCCGCGAGCCGTACGCCCCGGAGCAGGTGGTTGACCGTGTCGGCGACCACCACGTCGTAGCCGGCGACCTCCGCGGCGTGCGCCGGAAGCAGGCAGAGGCCCTGCGGCTCGGAGAACGACGGCGCCGCGTCGGACCGGCCGCGCGCGCCGGTGCCGATCCGGCGGACCACGTCGCCGTCCGGCGTGACCTCGGCGAGCGAGTGCCGGGCCGAGTCGGAGACCAGCAGGTTGCCGTTCGGCAGCGACACGGCCTTGCCCGGGAAGCGCAGCGGGGTCTCGGCCTCGGCGGGCGGCACGTATGGGCTGTCGCCGCGGCGCAGCGTGCCCTTCGCGTCGTGCGTGGCGATCAGCTCGTCGACCAGCCGGGCCAGGCCCTCCGCGTGGCCCTCGCCGGCCATCGACGCGACCAGGTAACCCTCCGGGTCGACGACCGCGAGCGTCGGCCAGGCCTTCGCCGCGTACTGCTGCCACATCAGCAGGTCCGGATCGTCGAGGACCGGATGCGGTACGCCGTAGCGCTCCACGGCTGCGGCCAGCGCGTCCGGGTCGCGCTCGTGCTCGAACTTGGGCGAGTGCACGCCGACGATGACCAGGACGTCGCCGTACTTCTCCTCCAGCGGCCGGAGTTCGTCCAGCACGTGCAGGCAGTTGATGCAGCAGAACGTCCAGAAGTCCAGGACGACGATCTTCCCGCGGAGCCGGGCCAGCGTCAGGTCGGTGCCGCCGGTGTTCAGCCAGCCTCGGCCCCGGAGCTCGGGTGCGCGGACCCGGCCCTGCGGTGTGTTGCTCATCGTTCCTCTTGTCGTGCGGTGGTTCAGCCGGTGGTGGTGGTCTGCCCCCCGGCGGGCGCGCCGCCGGCCGGGACGGCGGGCGACAGGCAGAGCACCTCGCCGGCGGTGTGGATCTCGATGAACGGCTGAGCCGGATCCGTGCACTGGTCCTTGGTCTGCGCCCGGGACACGACCGTGAACGCGCCCGGCTCCGAGCACCCGGCCGCGACGGGCTGGCTGCCGTTCTGCCGCACGCACTCGCCGACCGGCACGTCGAACGACGCCGCGGAGTCCTTGGACGACGACATCAGCCACACCAGCAGCAGCGGGACCACGACGAGCAGCGCGGCCACGACGACCACCGCGATGAGCACGCCGCCGTTACCGCCCTTCTTCGGCGGGGGCAGCGGGTCCTTCACCGGCTCCGGCTCCGCGGCCTTGAACTTGTCGAACGCGTCCTGGTCGGCGTCGTCGAAGCCGCGCGGCTGGTCGAACCCGCCCTGGCTGCCACCGAAGCCACCGGGGGCGCTGCCGAACACGGCCGTGTTGCTGCCGAACGACGGCGGACCGCCGGCACCCGGGCCGGACCCGAACGCCGAGTCGTCCTGCTGCGGCGGCATGCCGAACCCGTCGTGCTGCGACGGCGCGAAACCGTCGTGCTGCTGCGGCCCGCCGAAGCCCTCGTGCTGCTGGGGCGGCGGTCCGAAGCCCTCGTGCTGCTGCGGGGGCGTGCCGAAGGCCTCGTGCTGCTGGGGCGGCGGTCCGAAGCCCTCGTGCTGCTGCGGCGGCGCGCCGAAGCCGTCGTTGCGCGGGGGAGCGGCGGCGAAACCGGCGCTCGCGCCGGGCGCGCCCGGGTAGCCGTCGTCGTCGAAGCCGCGTCCGCCGCCCATCGAGCCGCGCGGGTCGACCGACCGGCCGTCGACGACCTGTCCCGGGTACGGCAGACCGCCGCCGACCGCGAAGTGCGGCGGCTGGGCCTCGGCCGGCGGCTCCTCCCGCTGCTGACCGTGCGCGAAGCCGTTGACCGGCCCGTGCTCCTGGTGCGGCTGAGCGAACGCGCCGGGGGCGCCGGGCGCGTTCGGCGCGTCGAATCCACCCCACGCGGGCGAGCCACCGGAAACCGGCGATCCGGAGATCGGGGAACCGGAGACCGGGGAACCGGAGATCGGCGTGCCACTGACCGGCGCGCGGGAGATGGGAGACGCCTCGTCCGGCTCCGGCGTGGCGGCCTTGCCGTACACCCGGGCCTGGCCCTTGCTCGCCGGGGGCGGCAGCGGCTGGTCCGGCGGCGGCGTGATCTTGCTGGCGGTCGGCACGGATGCGCTGCCCGCGACCGCGCGACCGGTGGCCGGCGCGTCGGCGGGCGGCTCCGTGGCGGGCGGCGGCGACGAGACCGGAGCGGAGGGCGGCGCGACCGACGCGCGCGCCACCCCGGCGGAGCCGCTGGCGGGCGGCCCGTACGGCGAGGCGGCCGGGAAGTCGGACGGCGTGCGCGGCTGCGGCACCTGCGCCGGGTCGTGCGACTGCTCCGCGGCGTACGACGGGCCGAAGTCGGGCTCGGACCCGAACCCGCCGGACTGCACCGCGAAGCGGCCGGACTCGCTCGCCGGGCCCTCCTCCGCCGCGGGGGTACCGTACGTGCCCGGCTGCGCCTGCCCGAAGCCACCGGACCCGGCGGACGGGACCTGCCCGAAGCCACCGGAGCCGCCGAAGCCACCCTGCTCGGCGGGCGCGGGCTGGGCCGGGGGCGTGCTCTCCCGGAAGCCACCTTCGGCCTCCCCGAACGAGCCGCGGCCGGCCGGCGCCGTGCCGAAGCCCTCGGCCGGGGCCTGCCCGAACCCGCTCGACGAGGACGGCGCCTGGCCGAAGGTGCCGGACGAGTTCGGGTTGTTGGCGCCGAAGCCGTTGAACGAGCCGCCGAACGAGGTCGGCATGGAGGTGCGCGAACTCTCCGGGTCGTCCGGCGGCGGGGTGGACGCGAAGCTCGCGCCCGGCACCCGGACCGGCGGATTCCACGGCTCGGGCTGCGGCTCCTCGGGCGCGGTGTCGACGCCCTGGTGACCGGCCGCGGCACCGCGCGTGAACGCGCCCGCGCCGAAGCCGGAGAAGCCGCCGGAGGCGTCCTCGGGCTGCTCGGCGGCCGGCGGCACCTGCGCGCGCCCGCCATCACCGGCGGCGCCACCGGCACCACCGGCGCCCCCGCGCCGGTTGGAGAGGTCGAACCCGCTGTACGTGCTCTCGGACGGCGGCTCGAACTGGCCCGGCGCACGCTGCGGCAGCCCGTGGCGGCCGGACGCATTCGGATCGGCCGGGAAGGAGCCGCTGCCGGAGACCGGCGCGTCCGAGGACGGCGTGGCGGGCGTGGCCGGGGCCCAGGCCTCCGGCGGCAGCCCGCTGCGCTCGTAGGCCGGCTGCTGCGCGGGCGCGTCGTAGTCGTAGGAGGGCTGCGCGGCGGCGGCGCCCCACGAAGGCTGGGCCGGCGCGGGCGGCTGGGCCGGGGCCGGCGGCTGCTCGGGTGTGGCGTCCCACGGCGAGGTGCCGGGCTGCTGCTGGCGGGCGGACTGGTCGGCGCCCGGGTAGGCGGAGCCCTTCCAGTGCTGGGTGGCCTCCGCGTACGACTCGCCCTCGTCGTTCCCCTCGGACCGGCTGTACGGGTTGTACGGCGCCGGCTCCGCGCCGAAGGTGGCGGGCGGGGGCGGCGGCACCGAGGCCGCGCCGGAGACGGTGGCCCGGCCGCCGAAGCCGGGAGTGGAGCCGCCGCCGAACGTGCGTGGCTGCTCGGCCGACGGGTCCGGCGCGGCCGGCGCCCATCGGGACTGCGCGGGCGCGGACGACTCGGCCGAGGGCCCCCAGTTCGGCGGGGACGGCGCCGCGGGCGGCTCCGGCGTCACGCTGGGTGACCATGAGGTCTGGCTCGGCCACTCGTTCGCACCGCTGTCGGGGGCGGCCTCCGGACGCGCGGCGGGTGCGGCCGGCCACCGGGGAACGCCGGCGGACGCGATGCCGCGCTGGGGCATGCCGGGCGCCTGCGCGGCACCGGCCGCGGGCTGCTGCGGCGGCACGTTGCCCCCGGAACGGTACGGGTTGAAGCTCTCGGCGCCCTCCGGCGGCGGTGTGCCACCGGTGCCCGGCGCCGCCTCGACCGGCTCGTCGCCGGCCTTGTGCAGGCCCTCGGACGTCATCTGCGCCTCCTCCATCGCGTGTCGGCCGGGTCCGCCTGGCCAGGGCCTCGGCTGTGCCGAGCAGCAGATCAGAGACCTTGTCGCCGGCAGCCGGTGGTCGCCCGCCGGGCCGCCCGGCCCGGTCGGCGACCACGTGGCCCGTGGTCTTACCGGTCGGGTCGCGCCCCCGGTCCCGGTGCCTCCCGCCGGTGGGTGCCGGAGGGGCGGACACGTGGGTGGCCGTGGTGTGGCGACCGAGCCCAACCGTACCGGGCGCCATAGCAGGTCGGAAATACGGACCCGGATACGCGACGGCCCGCCGGGGCGGTTCGCGCCGACATTTCAGGCGCGTTCACCCGGCGGGCCGAGGGGTTCCGTGTTACCCGGGCCGTGGGTACGGCCACGCGGGTCAACTCAGTGAGGTTGGTGGGTTACCCGTAGTGACGCTGAGCGATGGCGAGGATCTCCTCGCGCAGCGCTGGGGTGTTGGCGGAGCGCAGCGCGCGCTCGATCGCGCGGTTCCGACGGGCGGTCTCGCGCGCGGCCCGGATCCGGCTGATCATGCTCATGACTTTCATCACTCCTGGTGGTCCGACCGGTCGCATCCGATCTGGTAACCCCAGTGAAACATAAGATCGGCTTCTGATGCCAACGATTATGAGGTGATCGCAGCCACTTGCCTAAGGATCGTCGGGAAGAGATGAGATGGCCAGAAGAAAAACCGTGCCCCCACCGGATGGCCGGTGGGGGCACGGTCGATGAACGTCGCGCGGCGGAGATCAGCTCCAGGCCAGCAGCGCGGCCTCCGGGTCGGCGAGGAAGCGGCCGACGTCGGCCAGGAACCGCGAGCCGAGCTCGCCGTCGATGATCCGATGGTCGAACGAGAGGCTGAGCGTGGTGACCTGCCGCGGCTTGACCTTGCCCTTGTGCACCCAGGGCGTCTCGCGCACCGCGCCGAACGCCAGGATCGCGGACTCCCCGGGCGGCAGGATCGGCGTGCCCGCGTCCACGCCGAACACCCCGACGTTCGTGATCGTGAACGTGCCGCCGGACATGTCCGAGGGCGTGGTCTTGCCCGCGCGAGCGGTCCTGACCAGCTCGTTCAGCTCGTAGGCCAGCCGGCGCATCGGCAGCCGGCCCGCGTCCTTGATGTTCGGCACGAGCAGGCCGCGGTCGGTGGCGGCCGCGATGCCGAGGTTCACGTAGTCCTTCACCACGATCTCGTCGCCGGCCCACGTGGAGTTGACCATCGGGTGCCGGCCGATCGCCAGCAGCACCGCCTTCGCCACCAGCAGCAGCGGGGAGACGCGCACGTCCCGCCACTCACGCTGCTCGCGCAGCCGGTCCAGCGCGCGCATGCCGCGGGTCACGTCGACGGTCAGGAACTCCGTCACGTGCGGCGCGGTGAACGCGGACGCCACCATGTTGGCCGCGGTCAGCTTTCGGACACCCTTCACCGGAATCCGCTGTTCGCGTGATGCGTCAAATCGGACATCCGGCCGAGTGGGTGCCACGGCCGCCTCGAGCGCGCCCTGCACGTCCGCGCGGGTGATCGAGCCGAGCGGGCCGGTGCCGGTCAGTGCGCGCAGGTCCACGCCCAGATCGCGGGCGAGCTTGCGCACCGGCGGCTTGGCCAGCACCGGACCCGCGTGCACGACACCGTTCGCCGGAGCCGGAGCCGGAGCCGGAGCCGGAGCCGGAGCGGGCTCCGGCCGTACCGCCGCGGGAGTGGCCGTGGGCGCCGGGACGGTGGCCGGCGGCGGAGAGCGGCGGGGACGGCGGGTGGCCGCGGTGGTGCGCGGGCCATAACCCACCAGCACGGGGGTACGACCGGCGGCCGCACCCCGCTCGGCGGGCTGCTCCGCCGCGGCGGCCGGCTCCGGCAGGTCACCGGCGGCCGGGTCGGTGTCGATCGCGATGATCGCGGTGCCGACCTCGACGACCGCGCCCTCCTCGCAGAACAGCGCGGTGACCCGCCCCGCCCACTTCGCCGGGATCTCCACGGCCGCCTTCGCGGTCTCCACCTCGACGATCGGCTGATTCAGCTCGACGTCGTCACCGACCGCGACCAGCCACTTGAGGATCTCACCCTCGGTGAGCCCCTCGCCGAGGTCCGGCAGGTCGAACTGCTTGATCCGAGTCATCGGGCCCCTCACCAGCCGTAGGTGCGGTCGACGGCGTCGAGCACCCGGTCCAGGTCGGGCAGATACTCCTCCTCGACGCGGGCCGCTGGGTACGGGGTGTCGAAGCCCGTGACCCGCAGCACCGGCGACTCCAGCGAGTAGAAGCACTCCTCGGTGACCCGGGCCGCGACCTCCGCGCCGAGACCCACGTTGGACGGCGCCTCGTGCACCACCACGCACCGGCCGGTGCGGCGGACCGACTCGTAGACCGGGCCGAGGTCCAGCGGCGACAGGCTGCGCAGGTCGATCACCTCGAGCTGCCGCCCGTCCTCCGCGGCCGCGGTGGCGGCGTCGAGCGCGGTGCGGACCATCGGGCCGTACGCCACCACGGTCGCGTCCGTGCCGGGCCGGGCGACCCGGGCGGCGTGCAGCGGATAGGCCTCCGCCTCCGTGTCCACCTCGCCCTTCTCCCAGTAGCGGCGCTTCGGCTCCAGGAACACGATCGGGTCGTCGGACGCGATCGCCTGCTGGATCATCGTGTAGCCGTCGGACGGGTTGGAGCAGGTGACGACCTTGAGGCCGGGGGTGTGCGCGAAGTACGCCTCGGGCGACTCGGAGTGGTGCTCGACCGCGCCGATGCCGCCGCCGAACGGGATGCGGATCACGATCGGCAGCCGCACCATGCCGCGCGAGCGGTAGTGCATCTTCGCCACCTGGCTGACTATCTGGTCGTACGCCGGGTAGACGAAGCCGTCGAACTGGATCTCGCAAACCGGGCGGTAGCCGCGCAGCGCCAGGCCGATCGCGGTGCCGATGATCCCGGACTCGGCCAGCGGCGTGTCGATCACACGGTCCTCGCCGAAGTCCTTCTGCAGCCCGTCCGTGATCCGGAAGACGCCGCCGAGCTTGCCGACGTCCTCGCCCATGATGACGACCTTGGCATCCCGCTCCAGCGAGCGCCGGAGGCCGGCGTTCAGCGCCTTGCCGAGGGTCAGAACCTCTGCGGCCATCAGTGTGCGCTCCCCTCGAAGGACTTCCGGTACGCCTCGAACCGTTCACGCTCGTCGTCGAGGAGTGGTGAGCCATGAGGGTAGACGTTTTGGAAGATCGACTCGGGTGCGGGATCGGGCATCGTGAGCACCCGCTCACGGAGCCGTACCGCCTGGTCTTTCGCCTGCTCATCGACGTCGGCGAAGAAGCTCTCGTCCGCGATCCGCTGCTTGCCGAGGAACGCGGCCAGGCGTGCGATCGGGTCGCGGGCGCGCCACGCCTCCGCCTCCGCGGCCGGGCGGTACCGGCTCGGGTCGTCCGACGTGGTGTGCGCGCCCATCCGGTACGTGTACGCCTCGATCAGCGTGGGCCCCTGGCCGCCGCGCGCGTGGTCCAGAGCGTGCCGGGTGACCGCGTACGTGGCCAGCACGTCGTTGCCGTCGACGCGCACACCGGGGAAGCCGAAGCCGGCCGCGCGCCGGTAGAGCGGCACCCGGGTCTGCCGCTCGATCGGCTCGGAGATCGCGTACTGGTTGTTCTGGCAGAAGAAGACCACCGGGGCGGTGTAGACCGCGGACCAGATGAACGCCTCGTTCACGTCGCCCTGTGAGGTGGCGCCGTCGCCGAAGTAGGCGATCACCGCCTCGCCGTCGTCGCCGCCGACCTTGCCGTCCTTGGCGATGCCCATCGCGTATCCGGTCGCGTGCAGCGTCTGGGCACCGATGACGATCGTGTACATCCCGAAGCGGAACTCGTTCGGATCCCAGGCGCCCTGGTCGACGCCGCGGAACAGGCTGAGCGGCATGATCGGGTCGATCCCGCGGCAGTAGAGCACGCCGTGCTCGCGGTACGTCGGGAAGACCATGTCCTGCGGGCGCAGCGCGCGGCCGGACCCGACCTGCGCCGCCTCCTGCCCGAGCAGGCTCGCCCAGATGCCCAGCTCGCCCTGGCGTTGCAGCGCCGTCGCCTCCGCGTCCAGCCGCCGGACCGTCACCAGGTCGCGGTAGAGCCCGCGGTACTCCTCGTCCGTGAGCTCGACGGAGTACTCCACGCCGTCCGGCCCGACGGCCCGGTCGATGCGCTCGCCGTCGGGGGTCAGGAGCTGGACGAGTGCGTCTTCCCGTTCCATAACGCCTCCCTGTCGTCGGGGCGCGGCGGGGGTGACCCTGCGGCGCGCCGCTCGATCCACTCCCCGGCGGGCCGCCGCTGGAGCGGTTTCCCTGGTCACGCCTAGCCCGGGTGGGGCTTGCCGCGTGGTCCGAGGGGGCGCCGGTGAGGTGCTGGCCGGCTGGCTCCATCCTCGCAAGAAGGTGAGCTGGATTACAGATCTCCAGCACGGGCAAAATGTCGCCGGTGTTTCGGACGGCCATCCCGAACACGGATCTTTGGCACTAATCGTGCCCATCTGACGAACTCGGCGTTACTACTGCGGAACCGAGCGTGATGCAGGGAGTGACGGGATGCTGCCGGTGCCCTTACGGCCGACCCGGCCCGGACGCCACCGCGCGCCCGGCCTCACCGGCTCGCCACGGCGCTTCGCCGCCATCGTCGCGCTGCTGGTCACGCTCGCCTCCTTGCCGGTGCTGGCCGTCCTCAACGCGGGCGCGACCTCGCTCGCCCGCACCTCCGCCGTACCCCCGGGCCCGGCCGTGCCGTTCCTGCCGCCGCCGTCACCGGCGCCGGTGGTGCTCGGCCCGCCGGTGGTCGTCCTGGTGCCGTACCGGCTGCGCGACGGTGGCTAGCAGGGCTTTTTGATCTTCCCGCTTCCGGCGTGGTCGCGGTCCGCATGCTCCCGCGGGCACCGGTCGTCGCCGGCGCTCCTCCCTGCCGGTCCCGCGGTGGCCAACTCCCGAACCGGCGGCTCGCACGGGTGTCGGTGGCTTCGAGGGCGGATGGGGCTGCGGTCCGGTATCCCGCCGCACTCGCCTGAGTGGTCGATCAGGAACTTCGGGGCACGGCGGCGGAGTCCGCCCGGTCGGCGCAACACCGAGGCGCTCTCATCGTGAGATTCCGGGCACGGAGTGCCCGCGGGACCGGGCGGAAGCAGAGGACCGAGACCCGCATGCCGCAGGCTTCCCCCGGGGGTCTAGTCCTCGGCGGGGGGCTGGCGGCGGGCCTCCAGCCAGGCTTCCAGGGCGTCCGGGTCCTGAGGGTCGACGCCCTCCGCCAGCAGCTGAGCCACCGCGGCCGTCGCGGGACTGCGTTGTTCGCCGGTGGTGTAGAGGCGGACGAACTCCGGGATCAGGTCCTCCAGCTGGGCGATCGACGCGGAGACCGCGGGGTCCGGGAGGTCGCGGCGGCGGTGGGCGTAGGCCGCCCAGGCGCGCACCACGCGGGGCAGCATCGCGGCGTCGTCGACGTCGAGGACCGCGCGGCGGTGCACCCAGTCGAGCAGGAAGAAGCCGGCGACGGCGGGGCTCCAGCGCAGCGGGTCGGCGTCCGGCAGCGTGGCCGCGTGGTCCAGCACCAGGCCCACGCCGAAGTGCAGCGAGGAGCGCTCCGCCTCCGTCTCGACCAGGTCGAGCTGCTGCGACTCCGCCTCGGGGGAGCGCAGGAAGTCGGCGATCAGCGCGGAGCGGGCGCCGTCCGCCATCGGCGCGGGAATGGGCATCGCGACCGAGTCGCCGGGCAGCAGCGCCAGCCGGGCGCCGGCCAGCGCGCGGTCCGTGGCCAGCGACGACGCGGCCGGCAGGCTGGACAGCTCGTCCGTGATCGCCAGGTGCCGGACCACCTGCTCGCGCAGCCGCTCCGGCGCCTCGTCGCGGAACCAGGTCAGCTCGTCCGTGGCGCACAGCGCCCGGACCTGCGCGACGATCTTCTCCGCCGAGCCGCTGACGAAGACGTCCTTCGCGATGCCGATGTTGTGGTCGACCAGCGCGACCACCGCGTGCTCCGGCCCGCCCAGCGCCTCGTCGTCGTAGGCGAACGCCGCGATGTACGTGGTCTGGTCGCCGTAGACGTCCCCGTACGCCCAGGTGCCGGTGCACCGGACGCGGCCGAGCAGCGACGCCCAGGCGGGCGCGCCCGCGCCGGGCCGCACCGCGGACGCGCCGATCGCGTCCGGGACCAGCGCCGCGAAGACCTGGCGGATCACCGTGTCGGCCGGGGCCGTCCGGTCCGCGGTGGCGGCCAGGAAGTCGCCGGTGAACGCGCGCACCGCGTCCGCCCGGGCCTCCTCCGCCAGCTCGTAGAAGCTGCCCAGCAGCGCGGTGCCGAGCAGCTCGGCGTCGTAGGCGCAGTCGAGCTTGACGACGTCGCGGGCGGCCTCGAGCACGGCGTCGTGCGGCGTCCGGGGTGCGGGCATGGGTCCGAGCCTACGCGTGATCGGAGCGGGCGAGAGCCATGGCCTCGCGAGCCCGTGCGTACGACTGCAGGACCTCCCGCACCGGCGACACCACCTGCCGTCGCGCCACGGTGGTGACCTCGGCGCGGAGCCTCCGGTCGGCGCGGTTGCGGGCGCGCCGGGCCGCGATCGCGATCACCGGGCGGGCGAGCAGCGCCAGCAGTGCACCGGCCAGCAGCCCGCCGAGGAACAGCACGGTGGGCAGCGGCGTGACGCCGACGTCCGGGTAGTCGAGCGCGGGCAGGCCGAGCGCGCGGATCGCGTACCCGGTGATCAGCCAGCCCAGGCCGATGCCGGCGGCCAGCGTGACCAGCCACTGCGTGAAGGCGGTGAGCCGCCACCAGAACGGCGTGCGCATGCCGAGGTCGGTGCCGGCCACGGCGGTGTCCAGCGCGTCGGGCACGTCGTCCAGGCGGGAGCGGGCCGCGTCCACCACGCCCGGCCGCCACGGTTCCGGCAGCGCGGCGGCGGCCCGGTCCGCGACCTGCCGGACCGCGAGCTTGACCGCGGCGCGCTGCGCGGCGTCCGGGTCCGGCACCGAGGTGGCCGGCAGCGGCCGGGTGATCGCCGTGTCGTCCGGGCCGGGGTCGGTGAGCCCGTCCAGCAGCCCGTCGGACGGGCCGGCGGAGGGCAGGTCCAGGTGCAGACGGCGCAGCGGGTCCGGGCGCAGCCGGCGCAGGCCGCGCAGCAGCGGCCAGCCGGTCATCCCGATCGCGCGGTGCCGGTACGCCCGCTCGGTCGCCTCCACCACCGCGGGTACGCCGGCCATCACCGCGAACGCGTCGACCAGCGAGGCCACCGCGGCACGGTCCACCACGTCCTCCGCCACGGCCGGCCCGACGAGTTCGCCGAGCCGGTCCGCGGTAGCGTCCACGTCCGCGGAGAGCCGCAGCAGCGCGGCCTGGCGCTCCGCCACCGTGCGCTCCAGCAGCCCGCGCAGCGGCGTCAGCGCGGGCGCGTGCAGCGCGGACGTGGCCACCACCGGCACGTCCGGCAGTCCGTCCTCGACCAGCAACCGGCGCAGGTCGGTGACGACGGCGCCCTGCTCGTCCGCGGTCAGCCGGTCGGCCTGGTTGAGCACGACCACGGTCACGCCGGCGTGCGTGCGCAGCTTCCGCAGGTACGTCTCGTGCACGGTCCGGTCCGCGTACTTCTGTGGGTCGACCACCCAGACGATCAGGTCGACCAGCCCGAGCAGCCGGTCCACCTCGGTGGCGTGCGCGCGGCGTACCGAGTCGAAGTCCGGCAGGTCGAGCAGGACCAGGCCGCGCAGTGAGCTCTGGTCGTCGCCGTCCAGCGGGCTCTCCCGGACGAACCGGTGCCGCGGCAGCACGCCGACCCAGTCGAGCAGCGCGTTCGCCCCCTCCAGCGAGCCCCAGACGCAGGCGTGCGCGGCGCCGGTGGTCGGCCGGCGCATGCCCACCGGCGACAGCACGAAGCCGGCCAGCGCGTTGAACAGGCTGGACTTGCCGCTGCCGGTGCTGCCGGCCAGCGCCACCACGGTGTGCTCGCGGGACAGCGCCAGCCGCGCGTCCGCGCGCTCGACCACGGTGTGCGCGCCGGCCAGACGTTCCTGCGGGAGCAGGCCGTCGACCGCGCGCAAAAACCGGCGCAGCGACTCCACCCGGCGCAGCAGGCTGTCCGCGTCCAGCGTGCGGGACGGCGCCAGCGCGTCGCGCATCCGCGCGACCAGGCCGCCGCTCACGGCGTCACCAGCGCGGCGCGCGCCCGGGCGGACTCCACGTGCAGCGCCGCGTCGCGCAGCCGGGCGGCGGAGTCGGGGACCGCCTCCACCAGCGTGGTGAACCGCGCGGACTCCTCGGCCAGCAGCGCGGCGACGCGGTCCAGCAGGTCGGCGCGGGCCTTGGCGGCGAGAGTGCGGATCGCCTGGTCGCCGAAGATCGCCTCCAGCACCTTCTGGGCCGCGACCGTGGTGCCGCCCGCGACCGCGACCTCGGCGCCGGTGGGGATGAACGCGGTGGACGCGAAGACCACCACCATCACCAGCAGGCCGGTGGCGTTGACCGCGTACGCGGTGCCGCGCGCGAGCGCCCGCTTGTCGCCGGCCTCCGCGCGGACCATCTCCAGCACGTGCCGCTGCCAGTCGCGGATCAGCCGTTCCGCGCGGTCCGGCAGGTCGGGCCCGGCCCGGCCGAGTGGTGGGGAGAGCAGCGCGGCGCCGGCCGGATGTGCCTGCCAGCCGGTGTACGCGGACTCGGCGGCCTCGTCGGCCGCGCCCCGGATCAGCGTGACCAGGTTGCCCTCGATCGCCGACCGCAGCGCGTGCCCGGGCGCGGGCCGGCCGGTCAGCGTGGCGACCACCCGGTCCCGGAGCCGGCCGATCTGCGCCTCCAGCGTTCGCATCAGCTCTCCCGTACCGACGAACTCCTGCCAGCGGGCCAGCACCTCGCCCCGCAGCAGCCGGCCGTCCGCGACGCCGTGTGCGACCGCCCGGTTGGCGTTGCGGTACGCGTTGTCCACCCGCTCGGCCAGCGTCTCCGCGGCCGACACCTGCTCCTCGGCGGCCTCGGCCAGCGACGCGGTGGTGGGCGCGAGCGCGGCCAGCGCGCCGTCCAGCGTGCGGCGGACCACGTCGGCCCGGGTTTCCGCGTCCGCGGCCAGGTAGCCGATCCAGGCGCTGAGGTCGCCGAGCGCGGTCGGTGGCAGCAGCCCGTCCGCGGTCAGCCGGGTCTCCGGCACGATGAACAGCGGCGCGGCGCCCAGCCCGTTCTCCCGGAGCATCTCGGCGAGGTGGGCGGCGACCTCCTCGGCCGCCTCCGGTGGGACCCGGTCCAGCACCATCGCGATCACGGTGCCGCGCTGCCGGGCGGTGCGCAGCAGGCCCCAGGGGACCGCGTCCGCGTACCGCGCGGCGGTGGTGACGAAGACCCAGAGGTCCGCGGCCGCGAGCAGCTGTCCGGCGAGCGCGCGGTTCGCGTCCACCACGGAGTCGATGTCCGGTGCGTCCAGCAGCGCGAGCCCGGGGGCGAGCGTCGGCACGCCGACCAGTTGCAGGCTCTTCGGGTCGGTGCTCGGCTCGTCGGTGCGGGTGAGCCCGGGCAGCAGCTCGCCGCGGCGGAACCACTCGAGGTCGGCCGGGTTCGCGGCCAGCAGCGGCGCGCGGGTGGTGGGCCGGAGCACCCCGGCCGCGCTCACCTTCGCCGCGACCAGGCTGTTGACCAGCGTGGACTTGCCGGCGCCGGTGGAGCCGCCGACCACGGCCAGCAGCGGCGCGTCCAGCCGGGCGAGCCGGGGGATGAGGTAGTCGTCGAGTTGGGTGACGAGCGCCGTACCGGCCTGCCTGGCATCCGCCGCGGACGGCATGACCAGCGGGTACGACGTGCCGGCGACCACCGAGCGCAGGTGGTCGAGCGCCTCGGCCAGCGAGGCGGGGGTGAGCTCACCGCGAGTCTGCACAGTTCTCCCCGGAGACACGGTCACGCTCCCCGCGAGCGCCCGGCCAGAGTAATAAGGGTGCCCGATCGGTGGGTTCGGAGGTACCCCTCAGTTACGGCGGATAAACTTGCGCGTGACGCGCTCAACTCTGCACTTGACGGTTTTCCTGATCGTGGCAGTATTGAGTCCGGTCCACTCAACTTAGGCTGACGCGCTCGGGGCGGGCGCGGTGGGAAGAAGCCCGCGGTGCCGTCGGCGCCGTGGTTCGAGAAGTGAAGTGAGGATGCAACATGGCACGTGCGGTCGGCATCGACCTGGGCACGACGAACTCCTGCGTCAGCGTTCTCGAAGGCGGCGAGCCGACCGTGATCGCCAACGCGGAGGGGTCGCGCACCACTCCCTCGATCGTGGCCTTCGCCCGTAACGGCGAGGTGCTGGTCGGCGAGGTCGCCAAGCGGCAGGCCGTGACCAACCCGGACCGGACGATCCGTTCGGTCAAGCGCGAGATCGGTTCGACCTGGTCGATCGACATCGACGGGAAGAAGTACAGCCCGCAGGAGATCTCCGCGCGGGTGCTCATGAAGATCAAGCGGGACGCCGAGGCGTACCTCGGCGAGCAGGTCACGGACGCGGTGATCACCGTCCCGGCGTACTTCAACGACGCCCAGCGGACGGCCACCAAGGAGGCCGGCGAGATCGCGGGCTTCAACGTCCTGCGGATCGTGAACGAGCCGACCGCGGCCGCGCTCGCCTACGGCCTGGACAAGGGCACCAAGGAGCAGACCGTCCTGGTCTTCGACCTCGGTGGCGGCACGTTCGACGTCTCGCTGCTGGAGCTGGGCGAGGGCGTCATCGAGGTCAAGTCGACCTCCGGCGACAACCACCTGGGCGGCGACGACTGGGACCAGCGGATCATCGACCACCTGGTCAAGACGTTCCGCGGTGAGCACGGCATCGACCTCGGCCAGGACAAGATGGCCCTCCAGCGCCTCAAGGAGGCCGCGGAGAAGGCGAAGATCGAGCTGTCCGCCGCCACCACCACCAGCATCAACCTGCCGTACATCACGGCCGGCCCGTCGGGCCCGCTGCACATGGACATGACGCTCAGCCGCGCCGAGTTCCAGCGGATGACGCAGGACCTGCTGGACCGCTGCAAGGGCCCGTTCGAGCAGGCCATCAAGGACGCCGGCATCCGGATCTCCGACGTGGACCACGTCATCCTGGTCGGCGGCTCGACGCGTATGCCGGCCGTGACCGACCTGGTCAAGCAGCTCACCGGCAAGGACCCGAACAAGGGCGTCAACCCGGACGAGGTCGTGGCCGTCGGTGCCGCGCTCCAGGCCGGCGTGCTCAAGGGCGAGGTCAAGGACGTCCTGCTGCTCGACGTGACCCCGCTGTCGCTGGGCATCGAGACCAAGGGCGGCATCTTCACCAAGCTGATCGAGCGCAACACCACGATCCCGACCAAGCGCTCCGAGGTCTTCACCACGGCCGACGACAACCAGCCGTCCGTGCTGATCCAGGTCTTCCAGGGCGAGCGGGACATCGCGGCGTACAACAAGAAGCTCGGCACGTTCGAGCTGACCGGCCTGCCGCCGGCGCCGCGCAACGTGCCGCAGATCGAGGTCACCTTCGACATCGACGCGAACGGCATCGTCCACGTCAACGCGAAGGACCTGGGCACCGGCAAGGAGCAGTCGATGACGATCACCGGCGGCTCCGCGCTGCCGAAGGACGACATCGAGCGGATGATGCGCGAGGCGCAGGACCACGCGGACGAGGACAAGCGCCGCCGCGAGGACGCCGAGGCCCGCAACCTGGCCGAGCAGCTCCAGTGGCAGACCGAGAAGTTCCTGGCGGAGAGCGGCGACAAGCTGCCGGGCGAGTCCCGGGACCAGATCGGCGAGGCGCTGAGCGAGCTGCGTGGCGCGCTGGGCGGCACCGACATCGAGGCGATCAAGCGGGCGCACGAGAAGCTGGCGAACGTCTCGCAGCAGGCCGGCTCGCTGCTCTACCAGCAGCAGTCCGAGCAGGCCGGTGCGGAGGACGCGGCCGGCCCGGGCGCGGGTGCCGGTGCGGCCGGTGGCGCGCCGGGCGGTGCGCGCGACGCGTCGGACGACGTCGTGGACGCCGAGATCGTGGACGAGGACAACAAGAAGTGACCCGACGGAACGCCGTGGGACGCACGCGAGACGAGGTGAAGGCATGACCGACGAGCGGAAGCCGGCGGAGGACGCCGGATCCCCGGATCGCGAGCGTTCCGAGGAGGGCAAGGAGCGGGTCGTCATAAGGGACCGGCGGAAGATCGATCCTTCCGTCGCCAAGCCCGACGCGAAGAAGTCCGGCAAGCCCGAGGAGAGCGAGGTCGTGGAGCCCGACGAGGTGCTCGACCCGGAGCCGTCCACCACGGACGCGACGGACGCGGAGCACGCCGAGGACACCGCGGAGGCGCCGGCCGCCCAGGAGACGAAGACCGAGCGGAAACCCGAGCAGAAGGAGAAGGAGGAGAGGGTGGGTAAGCACGCCGCACCGACGCCTCCCCTCTCCGCCGAGCTGGAAGCGCTGCGCACCGAGGTGGAGGACCGCACCCGCGACCTCCAGCGCGTGACGGCGGAGTACGCGAACTACCGCAAGCGGGTCGAGCGCGACCGTGCCGCACAGAGCGAGCAGGCCACCGGTTCGGTGTTGTCCGCGCTGCTGCCGGTGCTGGACGATCTGGACCGGGCGCGCGAGCACGGCGACCTGGTCGGCCCGTTCGCCAGCGTCGCGGAGCAGCTCACGGCCGCACTCGGGAAGTTCGGGCTGACCGCGTTCGGCGAGAAGGGCGACGTGTTCGACCCCAACCGGCACGAGGCGGTGGCGCACCTCACCTCCGCCGATGTGACCGAGCCGACCTGCATCGACGTGATGCGGCGTGGCTACTCGCTCGGCAACCGGCTGCTGCGGCCCGCGCTCGTGGCGGTCGCGGACCCGGAGTGAGCTCGAGCCGGCGAGGTGACCCGCGATGGCGGGTCACCTCGCCGGGTTCTGGGCGACGACGAGCCCGCACGGAAGGTCGAGGCCGGCCACCGGTCGGCTTCAATGGTCGCAGGGCCAGTAAGGAGGTGGATTCGTGAGTTCCAAGGACTGGCTGGAAAAGGACTTCTACTCCGTTCTCGGCGTGCCGAAGTCCGCCTCCCAGGACGACGTCAAGAAGGCGTACCGCAAACTCGCCCGCGAGCTGCACCCGGACCACAACCCCGGGAACAGCGAGGCGGAGGAGCGCTTCAAGTCGGTCTCCGAGGCGTACGACGTCCTGTCGGACGAGCGCAAGCGCAAGGAGTACGACGAGATGCGCGCGCTCTTCGGCTCCGGCGCGTTCCGGCGCAACGCCCGCGCGGGCGGCGGACCGGGCGGTGGCGCGTTTCCGTTCGACGTCTCCGACCTGTTCGGCGGCGTGAACACCGGTGCTCCCGGCGCCGGTGACCGCCGATTCGGCGGCGCCGGCTTCTCCGACCTCTTCGGATCGATATTCTCCGGCGGGGCGGGCGGCCGGCAGGGCCCGGCCCGCGGCCGGGACGTCGAGACCGAGGTGACCATCGACTTCGGCGCCGCGGTGCGGGGCACCACGCTCCCGCTCACGCTGCGCGCGCCGGGCGTCTGTGACGTCTGCCACGGCAACGGCGCGAAGCCCGGCACCCAGCCGCGCACCTGCCCGACCTGCCGGGGCTCCGGCCTGGTGCAGCGCAACCAGGGCTCGTTCAGCTTCTCCGAGCCGTGCAAGGACTGCCAGGGCGTCGGCACCATCGTGGACGAGAAGTGCCCGGAGTGCCACGGCACCGGCGGCGTCACCAAGACCCGCACGCTGAACGTCCGGCTCCCCGCCGGCGTCGCGGACGGCCAGCGGATACGTCTGTCCGGCCGTGGTGAGCCCGGCGAGCGCGGCGGGCAGCCCGGCGACCTCTACGTGCTGGTCAAGGTGCGGCGGGACGAGCTGTTCGCGCGCAGCGGGGACAACCTGACGCTGACCGTGCCGATCACGTTCGCGGAGGCGGTGCTCGGCACCGACCTGCGCGTACCCACGATGGACGGCGCGGTGACGCTGCGGGTGCCGCCGGGCACGCCGAGCGGCCGGGTGCTGCGGGCCCGGGGCAAGGGCGTGCCGAAGCGGGACGGCGAGGTCGGTGACCTGCTGGTCACGCTGGAGGTGCAGGTGCCGAAGGAGGTCTCCGAGGAGGCCCGGGAGGCGCTGCGGACGTTCGCCGACCGCACGCCGGCCGCGTCCCGCGAGCATCTCGACGCACGGGTACGCAGGGCCGGCTGAACGACGAAGCGATGATGTAGGTGTCGGGGCAGGAGGTGGAGCCGTGGACGCGCGCATTCGCATCGCGATCGAGGGAGTCTCGGACGCCAAGGTCTTGATCATCTCGGTGGCGGCCCAGATGGCCGGCATGCACCCGCAGACGCTCCGGCAGTACGACCGGCTGGGTCTGGTGCAGGCCGGCCGGGCCGCCGGCGGTGGGCGGCGGTACAGCGCCCGCGACGTGGCGCTGCTCCGCGAGGTGCAGCGCCTCAGCCAGGAGGAGGGCGTCAACCTGGCGGGCATCAAGCGGATCATCGGGCTCGAGCAGGTCGCCGGTGACCTCCAGCAGGAGGTGCTGGAGCTGCGGGAGCAACTGGCCGCGGCGTACCGCCGGATCGCGGAGCTGGAGTCCATGTCGGCGTACCCGCGCCGTGATCTCGTGCCGACCAGCCAGACCTCGACCGCGCTGGTGGTCTGGCGCCCGCGAGAGAAGCCCAAGTCCTAGCAACAAAATACGAAATGTCGGATTCCTGCCCGGGCGGGGCGGCGAGCGGTTATGGTCACCGAGGGCGCGCGACGACGAGTCGCGAGGCCGGACGGCCTGTGACAGACGGCTCGCGGCGCCGGTCCGGGCGGGGATCCACGGGGGGTCCCCGCCCGGGCCCGCATATGCGTCAGCCGAGTCGGCGTGACTGCCGGACGAGGCCGCCCTCGCACCACTCGTGGTAGTCGAACAGCTCCGGCCGGGCCAGCAGCACCCGGGTGTTGTGCGCCCAGATCGCCATCAGCTCGTCACCCTCGCTCTCCGCCTGCTCCACCATCTTGCGCAGCCGCCGCTTCGGGTGCGCCCGGAACTTCGTCCGGATGCCGTCGGCCGCGTAGATGTAGAGGCAGTGCAGCGCGAACCGGCGGGCCGGGCAGGTCCGGTCCATGGCCAGCTCGAAGAGCGTGCCGACCAGCCGATCGCCGGACACGAGGAGATCCCAGTCCGCGGGCATCGACTCCAGCGGCACCGAGTCCGGCTGGTACGCCCAGGCGCGCAGCTCGGCGGCGCTGGGATCGACCGGATTCGCGAAACCCTGGAACATTGACTGTTGCACGCTCACCCTGCGACTCCAGTCCTGCTTACACCCCACTGCTCATTGCGGCGACACGGTAACGCGCCGCTACCGTTCATCGGAACCCGGTGGACGTGCCATTTCCGGGAATTGCGTTAAAGGTGGGGATCCGGGGTCTGTAGCGCGGCACGGGCCGCCACCGCGGCGGTCCGCCTGCGCAGCATCGCCTTGAACCACTCGGTGTCCGGCAGCCGGGCCAGCATCGGGCCGGTGACGACCGTGATCAGTACGTACGCGGTGGCCAGCGACGCCAGCTGCGGCTCCACCCCGGCCGCCACCGCCAGCCCGGCGATGACGATGGAGAACTCGCCGCGCGGCATCAGCGCCAGCCCCGCCCGGAACCGGCCGGGCAGCGCGATCCCGGCCCGCTTCGCGGCGAGATAGCCGGTCAGCACCTTCGTGCTCATGGTCAGCACGGCCAGCGCCAGCGCGGGCAGCAGCACGTGCGGGATCTCGCCCGGGTGCGTGGACAGCCCGAAGAACACGAAGAACACCGCGGCGAACAGGTCGCGCAGCGGCGTGAGCAGCTGCACCGCGTGGTGAGCGACCGGGCCGGAGAGCGCGATGCCGACCAGGAACGCACCGACCGCGGCCGAGACCTGGAGCCAGTCCGCGAGCCCGGAGACCAGCAGCGTCAGGCCGAGGACGCCGAGCAGCAGCGCCTCCGCGTCGTCCGCGGAGATGAACGCGGAGATCGCGTGACCGAACCGGATCGCCACCAGCAGCACCACCACCACGGTGGCGACCGCGATGACCAGCGAGCTCGCGCCGGCCGCCAGTGACACGCCGGCCAGCACCGCGGTCAGGAACGGCAGGTAGAGCGCCATCGCCAGGTCCTCGATCACCAGGACCGAGAGGACCACCGGCGTCTCGCGGTTACCGAGCCGGCCGAGGTCGTTGAGCACCTTGGCGATCACGCCGGACGAGGAGACCCAGGTGATGCCGGCGAGCACCAGCGCGGCCACCCAGTCCCAGCCCATCAACAGCGCGAACGCGGCGCCCGGCACCGCGTTGAGCACCGCGTCCAGCAGGCCGGCCGGCGCGGACGCACGCAGGTTGCCGACCAACTCGCCCGCGGAGTACTCCAGGCCGAGCATGACCAGCAGCAGGATGACGCCCATCTCGGCGCCGACCTCGATGAACTCCTCGCTGGCGGAGAGCGGCAGCAGCCCGCCGTGCCCGAAGGCGAGCCCGGCGATCAGGTAGAGCGGGATCGGTGACAGGCCGATCCGGCGCCCGAGCCGGCCGAGCAGGCCGAGGGCGAGGAGGACGGTGCCGAGTTCTATGAGGAGGATGGAGGTGTCGTGCATACGCGCCTCAGCCGTCCGGGTCCGACTCGGCCAGGATGGCCGCGACACCGTCGAGCCCTTCCCTGGTGCCGACGACGACCACGACGTCGCCGGTCTGGAAGGCGAACGAGGGCCCGGGGGAGGCGATCACCTCTCGGTTGCGGAGGACGGCGACGATCGACGCGCCGGTGCGGGTGCGAGCCCGGGTCTCCCCGAGCCGGCGGTGCGCCCAGGGGGAGCCGGCCGGGATGGAGATCTGCTCGGTGAGCAGCCCGGCCGCCTGCGAACGGAGGCCGGCGAGCTGACCCAGCATGAGCGAGGCGCCCAGCAGGTCGGCCAGTGCCTCGGCCTCGTCGTCGGTGAGTGGGAGCGACGCGATGCAGGCGTCCGGATCGTCCTGGTCGTAGAGGACCAGGTCGCGCCGTCCGCTGCGATGGGAGACCACGCCGATCCGGCGGCCGGACGCCGTGACGAGGTCATGGCGCACACCTATGCCGGGGAGAGCTGTCTGTTCGACCCTTACTCGCACGACTTACACGCTACCCAACCGTTTCCTGCTGTCCGTGGACCGATCACCTGCCCGGGAACCTCGGCGCCACCTCGGCACTCGTCCCCGTGACCGAGCGTTTCACGCCGATCACCGCGGGGAGGGTGAATCGTGTCCAAAAGTCGCCGGCTGTGCGCACTGCTGGTGGCCGCCGCGCTGGTGCTGTCCGCGGCCCTGACCGCCCGATCCGTGACGGACGACGAGCATCACCCGTCACGGGTACGCCGTGCGGCCGTCGGGGTCCCGCCCGGCGCCGTGCCGCGGTTGGCGTTCGTCAGTCAGGACGTCGGCTACGCGCTCTACGGCTGCGGCGGCGAGCAGTGCCCGGCCCCGCTGTTCGGCACCGTGGACGGCGGCGCGACCTGGCGACGGCTCGCGCACCCGGCCACCGGGCGGGTCTCGCTCTACGCCTCGCCGCGCGCGCTGGTGCTGTGGTGGTCCGCCCGCGATGTCTCGCTGATGTCGACGGATCGCGGCGTGACCTGGACCGAGGTCGAGCGCTCGCTGGCACCGTACCGAGGGATCAGGGGGTTCTTTCAGGCCGAGGACAGCGGCGGGCTGGTGTCGTGGCGGGACGGCCTGCCGGTACGGGTGCCGGAACGGCCGCCGCTGCCGTTCGTGAGCGCGGTCGCCACCGGCGCGGACGGCCGCGTCTGGGTGGCGTGCCTGCTGTCCGGCGGCGTGCGGGCGGCCGTCTCCGTGGACGGGGGCGAGACGTGGGCGGTCACGCCGGTGGTGCCGCAGGGCGGCTGGCCGGTGTCGCTGAGCCTGCGGGTCTCCGCGGACGGGCGGAACGTGTGGTTGCTCGGCCACCCGTCGGACCCGGCCGCGTTTCCGCTGCTGTGGACGATGGTGGCGGGCCGGTGGCTGCCGGTGGCGGCGGCCGGTCACCCGCACGTCTTCGACTCCGCGGTGCCGGTGGCCGGTGGGCTGGTGGTGAGCGGCGCGGCCGGGTCCGGGCTGATCGCGGGTGGCCGATACCTGCCGCTGCGCGGGTGGCCGCCGAGCGACTCCGGGCTGTACCTGCTGGAGGACGGCACGGTCTTCACCCAGGCGGGCGCCGTGGGCTGGCTGGGCGTCGGCTTCGGAGTGGACCGGCGGTGGACCCGGATCGAACTCCGTCCGGCGTGACGTGGGCAACCCAGAGTTGAGTGGAATAGACTCAACTCCGGTGGTGTCATAGAACGCGGGTACACCACGCTTGAAGGTAGCCATCATGGGGAGCCGATGAACGCCGAACGCCTTACCACCAAGAGCCGCGAAGTCATCACCGCCGCGGTGGCCGACGCCGGCCAGCGGGGCCATGCGACGGTCGAGTCCTGGCACCTGCTGCTGTCGCTGCTCGACACCGGCGGGTCCACCGCCACCGGGCTGCTGCGCGCCGTCGGCGCCAACCCCGCGGACGTGCGCCGCGCCGCCGCCCGCGCCCTGGAGAACCTGCCCTCCGCGCGCGGCTCCAGCGTCGCCGAGCCCAGCCTGGCCCGCGAGTTCGCCAACGCGGTCGGCGCCGCCGAGCAGATCGCCCGGCCGCTGGGCGACGAGTACACGTCCACCGAGCACCTGCTGGCCGGCCTGGCCCGGGTCGGTGGCGCCGTCTCCGAGCTGCTGCGCAAGTCCGGTGCGACGGAGGAGGCGCTGGTCGCGGCGTTCCCCGCGGTGCGCGGCGGTGACCGGCGGATCACCACCGCCGACCCGGAGCAGACCTACCAGGCGCTGGAGAAGTACGGCATCGACCTGACCCAGTCCGCGCGGGACGGCAAGATCGACCCGGTCATCGGCCGCGACTCGGAGATCCGCCGGGTGATTCAGGTGCTCTCCCGGCGTACCAAGAACAACCCGGTCCTGATCGGCGAGCCCGGCGTGGGCAAGACCGCGATCGTGGAGGGCCTGGCTCAGCGCATCGTCGCGGGCGACGTGCCGGAGTCGCTGCGCGACAAGAAGCTGGTCTCGCTCGACCTGGGCGCCATGGTCGCCGGTGCGCAGTACCGCGGTCAGTTCGAGGAGCGGCTCAAGTCCGTACTGGAGGAGATCAAGAACTCCAACGGCCAGGTGATCACGTTCCTGGACGAGCTGCACACCGTGGTCGGCGCCGGCAAGGGCGAGGGCTCGATGGACGCCGGCAACATGCTCAAGCCGATGCTGGCCCGCGGCGAGCTGCGCATGGTCGGCGCGACCACGCTGGACGAGTACCGCGAGCACATCGAGAAGGACCCGGCGCTGGAGCGGCGCTTCCAGCCCGTCGTCGTCGGCGAGCCGACCGTGGAGGACACGATCGGCATCCTGCGTGGGCTGAAGGGCCGCTACGAGGCCCACCACGGCGTGCAGATCACCGATGGCGCGCTGGTCGCGGCCGCGAGCCTCTCCGATCGGTACATCACCGACCGGTTCCTGCCGGACAAGGCGATCGACCTGATCGACGAGGCCGCCTCCCGGCTGCGTATGGAGATCGACTCACGCCCGGTCGCGATCGACCAGCTTCAGCGCACGGTCGACCGGATGAAGATGGACGAGCTGGCGCTGGCCAAGGAGACCGACCCGGCCTCCCGCGACCGGCTGGAGCGGCTGCGCCGCGACCTGGCGGACCGGCAGGAGGAGCTGACCGTGCTCACCACGCGCTGGGAGCGCGAGCGCGGCGGCCTCAACCGGGTCGGCGAGCTGAAGAAGAAGATCGACGAGATGCGCGTCGAGCTGGAGCGTGCCCAGCGGGAGACCGATTGGGAGCGCGCGTCCCGCCTGCAGTACGAGGAGATCCCCGCGCTGGAGCGGGAGATGGACGCGCTCGCCTCCGAGCCGCAGAACGACGAGCCGCCGATGGTCAAGGAGCAGGTCGGCGCGGACGAGATCGCCGAGGTGATCGCCGCGTGGACCGGCATCCCGTCCGGCCGCCTGATGGAGGGCGAGACCGCGAAGCTGCTGCGCATGGAGGAGTCGCTGCAGTCCCGCGTGGTGGGTCAGGCCGAGGCCGTGGCCGCGGTCGCCGACGCGGTGCGCCGCGCCCGCGCCGGCATCGCCGACCCGGACCGGCCGACCGGATCGTTCCTGTTCCTCGGCCCGACCGGCGTCGGCAAGACCGAGCTGGCGAAGGCGCTGGCCGGCTTCCTGTTCGACGACGACCGCGCGATGGTCCGCATCGACATGAGCGAGTACGGGGAGAAGCACTCCGTCGCCCGCCTGGTCGGCGCGCCGCCCGGGTACGTCGGCTACGAGGAGGGCGGGCAGCTGACCGAGGCGGTGCGCCGCCGGCCGTACTCGGTGATCCTGCTCGACGAGGTGGAGAAGGCCCACCCGGACGTCTTCGACGTGCTGCTCCAGGTGCTGGACGACGGCCGCCTCACCGACGGCCAGGGCCGTACCGTCGATTTCCGGAACGCGATCCTGATCCTCACGTCCAACCTGGGCTCCAGCATCATCGCGGACATCACGCTGCCCGAGGAGGCGCGTCGCGAGGCCGTGCTCTCCGTGGTGCGCGGGCACTTCAAGCCCGAGTTCCTCAACCGGCTGGACGACATCGTGGTGTTCCACGCGCTCACCGGCGTGGAGCTGGCCTCGATCGTCGACATCCAGCTCGACGCGCTGCGCCGCCGCCTGGCGGACCGCCGGCTCGGGCTGGAGGTCACGGACGCGGCGCGGAACTGGCTGGCCGAGCGCGGGTACGACCCGCTCTACGGCGCCCGGCCGCTGCGCCGGCTGGTCCAGTCCGCGATCGGCGACCGCCTGGCGAAGGCACTGCTCGCGGGCGAGGTGCTGGACGGCGACACGGTGAAGGTGGACCGCAGCCCGGCCGGTGACGGTTTGATCGTCGGCGTCGCATAACGGAAAGATCGGAAAACGATGTCTGAAGGGCCGGGATTTCCCCGGCCCTTCGCGTTGCAATCTCGACAAGGCGCTTCCGCCCAGGTCGCGGTGGGTGACACGGCTTGCTACCGTCGGCGGCCAGCGGCACGTGATCTGGCTGAGGGGGAAGCGCCGGCGTGAACGGTGGGAGTGCGTACTTCGTGGTCGGCGTCGGCTGCGTGCTCGTGGTCGTCGGCGTCGTGGTGCTCGCCATCGCGTGGAACAAGTCGCGGAGGCCGGCGCCCGCGCCCGCGCCGAAGGGCACCGACCCGTTCCACACCCGGGACGAGGACGCGCTGCGCGGCGACCCGCGCACACTCGCCCCCGGCGACATCGTGGAGATCCGCGGCACCAGTTGGGCCGTGCGCGGCAGCCTGCGGCTCACCGAGGGCTCCTGGAGCTGGACCGAGCACCTGATCGACGACGCGGCCGGCGGCCAGGCCTGGCTCTCCGTGGAGGAGGACCCGGACCTTGCGGTCGTGCTCTGGCGCGAGGTGCCGGCCGTGACCGTGACACCCGGCCCGGCCACCGTCGAGCTGGACGGGCGGCGCTACACCAGCGACGAGTCCGGCCTGGCGCGCTTCACCTCCACCGGCACCACCGGCCTGGACGCGACCGGCACGGTCAGATACCACGACTACGAGGCCAAGGACGGCGCGCTGCTGTCGTTCGAGTCCTACGGCGACTCCGGCACGTGGGAGGCCGCCCGCGGCGAGCAGCTGGTCCGTGCCGAGTTCCGGATCTACCCACAGGCGCGGTGAGATGCTCGTCGACCTGACCCTGCCGTACGCGGACACCACGGCGGCGGACCTCAGCTTCGCGCTCGGGCTGCCGGCCGCGCCCGCGCTGCACGTGCTCGACCTGCCCGAGCTCGGTCTGCAACTTCGCCTGCTCGGCGCCTCCCACCAGGTGATGATGGGAGACCTGAGCGAGACCGTGGCGTGCCTGCCGGGCCGCCGTCCCGACCTGCCCGGCGCGGTCGCGGACGAGCGGTACCGGTTCGCGGCCGAGGTGCGCCGGCTGTCGGCGGAGGAGATGACCGCCGAGGTGGGCCGGCTGCGCGCGGAGCTGTCCGGGCACCCGCACGGGCTGGTCGGCCAGTTCCCGGGCAGCCCGGACGCGATCACCGCGCTGCTGGCCTACCGGGACGGCGTTGCCGCGGTCGGCTGGCGCACCTGGCACGCCTATCCGCAGACCGGTGAGCTCGTCGAGACCACCACATCCGTACGACTGGGGGCGGTATGACCAAGCACCGCAGGTGGTTCATCCTGGGAATCGCGCTGGCGCTGGTCGGCGTGCTGGTGGCCGGCGCGGCGGCGGTCTACGGCAACTTCTCGGCGCGTGGATACGTCGCCGACAAGTTCCAGCGTTCGACCGGCGACGACATCGGCGACGAGGCGATGGCGTACACCTCGAACCGGGTGCCGACCGAGGTGGCGTCCCAGATCACCGGCGCCTGGGAGCCCGCGGACCAGGTGGTCGACGCGAGCGGCGTCTACCTGCGGTACGCGGACGACGCGATCGTCATCCTGCCCGCCGCGGTCGGCTCGCTGATCCTGGTGGAGAAGGTGGACTCGGCGTATCGCCGGCACCACAGCCACGTCGGCAACTACTGGGGCTGGGGCCGGGGCACCAGCCTGCGCGGCGGCGGACCCGGTTCGGGCAAATGACGGAAACGACTGGAAGGCGCTAGGCCGATGGATCTGCTTACCGACCTGCTGGTGACGCTCACGTACGGCGTCATCGGTGTGGCCCTGATGTCCGTCGGCTACCTGCTGGTGGACATCGCTACGCCGGGCAAGCTGCACGTGCTGATCTGGGAGAACCGGAACAGCAACGCCGCGGTCCTGCTCGCGTCGAACCTGCTCGGCGTCGGCATCATCGTGGTCTCCGCGATCGTCGCCAGCCACGACGACTTCGTGCAGGGCATCATCGGCACGCTGGCGTACGGCTTCGTCGGCCTGCTGCTGATGGCCGGCGCGTTCCTGCTGCTGGACGCGGTCACACCGGGCCGGCTCGGCGAGATCCTGGTCCACCCGGAGCCGCACCCGGCCGTCTGGGTGAGCGCCACGATCCACCTCGCCACCGGGGCGATCATCGCGGCGGCGATCAGCTGATGGCCGCCACGCCGAGAACGGTTGCCCGCCTCGCGGGCGCGCTCGCGGTGCTGGCCATAGGCCTGGCCGGGTGCTCGTCGTCGGACAACGGCACCACCGTGCCGGCGCCCACCACCGAGGAGACGACGGAGACGGCCCGGGTGCTCGCCACGGCCACCGGCGTCCAGGGCATGTGCTACGGCTGGAACCTGCAGGACTCGTCGTCGTACCAGGACCAGGCCGTGAGCCGTGGCTCCAGCCTGGGCCCGGCCGTGGCGGTCGACTCGGACCCGGCGAAGTGCCGCGAGTACGTCGAGGTCGTCGCGCGGATCACCTACACCTCGTCCAGCAGCGAGTCCGACGACTCCGCGTCGCTGAGCGTGGAGTCGAACAGCCCGCGCGTGGACAAGTGGCAGCTGACCCAGCGGCTGCGGGAGATGGGCTTCACGGACGACGCGTTCATCAACGACCCGGGCTTCGTCATCATGCACGCCGCGCTGGCGCTGCCACTGATCACCGCGGAGTCCGGCGCGGCCACGCCGGTGCCGGCCACGGCCCCGTCCGCCGCGACGAACGCGCCGTCCGCGGCGCTGCCGCCGGCCGGTAACGACTTCCTGCGGGACCGGTGGGGCTTCCTGGTCGCGGCCGGTGTGCTGCTGCTGGTCGGCGCGGGTGCGATCGCGCTCGGCGCGTGGGAACGCGGACGGGCGCCGAAGCCGACGCCGCCGGCCGCGAGCTGATGGAGTTCGCCGGACGACCGAGGATCGCCCGGGCCGCGGTGCTCGCGGCGGTCTTCGTCTGCGCGGCCTGCGGCCTGGTCTACGAACTGGCCCTGGTCGCGCTCGGCAGCTACCTGATCGGCGACACGGTCGGCCAGGCGTCGATCGTGCTCGGCGTGATGGTCTTCGCGATGGGCGTCGGCGCGCTCGCGGCCAAGCCGTTCCAGCACCGGGCCGCGTCCGCGTTCGCAGCGATCGAGCTGCTGCTGGCGCTGCTCGGCGGCCTGTCCGTGCTCGGGCTCTACGCCGCGTTCGCCTGGCTCGACCTCTACGCGCCCGCGCTGATCGGCACCGCGTTCGTGCTCGGCGTGCTGATCGGCGCGGAGATCCCGCTGCTCATGGTGCTGCTGCAACGCATCCGGGAGCAGGCGGCGGGCAGCGCGGTGGCGGACCTGTTCGCGGCCGACTACGTGGGCGCGCTGCTCGGCGGGCTGGCGTTCCCGTTCCTGCTGCTGCCGGTCTTCGGCCAGCTGCGCGGCGCGCTGGTGGTCGGCGCGGTCAACGCGGTGGCCGGCGTGCTGCTCGTCTTCACGGTCTTCCGCAAGGCGATGAGCCGGCGGGCCAGGATCGGGCTCGGCGCCGGCTCCGCGGTGGTCGCGCTCACCCTGGGGTACGCGTACGCGGTCGCGCACGACTTCGAGGTGACCGCGCGGCAGGAGCTCTACCGCGACCCGATCGTGCACGCGGAACGCAGCCGCTACCAGGAGATCGTGCTGACCGAGTCCGCGCCGATCGTCTCCGGCGGCGTCTCCGACATGCGCCTCTACCTCAACGGCGACCTCCAGTTCAGCTCGGTCGACGAGTACCGCTACCACGAGGCGCTGGTCCATCCGGTGCTGGCCGGCGTGCGCGGCGACGTGCTGGTGCTCGGCGGCGGTGACGGGCTGGCGCTGCGCGAGGTGCTGCGGTACCCGGCCGTCAGCTCCGCCACGCTGGTCGAACTGGACCCGGCCGTGGTGGACCTGGCGCGGACCCGGCCGGAGATCCGCGCGCTCAACGGCGACGCCTTCGAGGACCCGCGGGTACGGCTGGTCGAGGCGGACGCGTTCGCCTGGCTGCGCTCCGCCGCCACCCGGTACGACGCGGTGATCGTGGACATGCCCGACCCGGACGAGACCGCGACCGCGAAGCTCTACTCCGTCGAGTTCTACACGCTGGTCCGCAACGTGCTGGCCGAGGGCGCGCGGATGGTGGTGCAGGCCGGCTCGCCGTACTTCGCGCCGAAGTCGTACTGGTGCATCGAGGCCACGATCCGCGCGGCCGGGTTCGGCACCACGCCGTACCACGTGGACGTGCCGTCCTTCGGGGACTGGGGCTTCGTGCTGGCCGCGCCGGGCGGACCCGGCCCGTCCCTGCGCACCGAGCCGCCCGCCACGCCGCGCTTCCTCTCGCCGTCCGTGCTGGCCGCCGCCGCGGTCTTCCCGCCCGACCGCGGCCCGGTGGACGTGGAGATCTCCACGCTCCTCTCGCCGCACGTGCTGGAGTATGTACGCAGTGAATGGCGCAGTTACTAATCTGAACGTGTAGAGGGGAGCGTCGTGTCGAATCCCTACAGTCAAGGCGTCCAGCCGGTGCCACAGCGGCCGGGCGTCGTGACGGTGGCCGGATATCTGTTGTTCGCCACGGCCGCGCTGACCGTGGTCGGCGTCGTGGCGAACATCGCCTCCATCGGCCCGACCCGGGAGGTGTACGCGGACGCCTACGCCGGGACCCCGGCGGCCGGCACCGAGGCCGTCCTGGTCGGCGGCGTGGTGTTCGGCCTGGTTATCAACCTGCTGCTCGCCGTCGGCTTCGTGCTGCTGGCGGTCTTCAACAACCGGGGGAAGAACGCGTCGCGCGTGACGACCTGGGTCATCGGCGGCCTCAGCATCTGCTGCACCGGCTTCGGCCTGGCCGGCAGCGCGCTCAGCAGCGCGATGACCAGCCTGGCCGAGGTGCCGGACCAGCCGGGCATGCCCGACCCGCAGGAGATCACCGAGCGGCTGGAGAACGAGATCCCGGCCTGGGCCACCCCGGTCACGATCGTCTCCAGCGTGCTCACGCTGCTGTTCCTGCTGGTCGTCATCGTGCTGCTGGCGATGCCCCCGGCGAACGAGTTCTTCCGCAAGCCGGCCGTGGCCTGGCAGCCGCCGGGCGCCGGCTACCCGGGCTACCCCGGCTACCCGGCGGGCTCGGCGTACCCGCCGCCCAGCCAGGCTCCCTACCCCCCGCAGCCGGCCCAGCCGGGGACGTACCCGCCGGACTACCCGCCGGCCGGTTCCGCGCCGCCGGACTACCCGCCGGCCGGTCCCGCGCCGCAGAGCCCGCCGCCCCCGTCGCCGTACGACAACCCGGTGCCCCCGCCGCCGGCCGACCCGCCGTCGCCCCCGTCGCCGCCGTCGCCGCCGTCCTCGGGTAGCGATTCACCACCGCACTCCTGAGCGTTCGCCGAGAGCCCCGCCGTGCCACCCGCCCGGCGGGGCTCTCTTTTCGCCCCGTCGGCTAGAGCCCGTGTCGAAGTGGGATGCCGGGCCACGCCTCGCTCCGACCCCCAGTTCGATACAGGCTCTAGTAGGTTCATCGGGACGACGTCCATTTCGAGGGGAACGCGTGGTTGCTTCGGGACCGGCGGTGCCTGCACCCGCCACGGGTCCGCCGAGGGCGGTGGCGCTCGCCGCGGCGTTGATGATCGGGATGGGCGTCGCCGGGATACTGGCCGCCGCGCTGCACCTGCTGCTGACCGTGGACGGGCTGAGCGACTTCGCCGTCGACGCCCGGCGCCTCGGCGCCGACTCGGTGCTGGCCGACCGGGTCGAGGGCGGCATCCGCGGCTCCGCGATCGCGGGCGTGGTGCTCTCCGGGATCGCCGGCGTGCTGCTGGTGTCGCTGGCCGTGGGCGTGCGCAGCGGCGTTCCGGCGGCGCGCGTGGTCACCTGGGTGTTGTGCGCGCTCGGCCTGTGCGGCGGCGCGCTCAGCCTGGCCGTCGGGCTCCTGCAGCGTGACCTGGGCTCCAGCGACCGGCGGGTGGCCGCGGTGCTGGCCGCGTCCGCGGACGTCTACCCGGCCTGGTGGGTCGCGGCCGGAATCGGGCTTGCCGTAGCGCAAGTCGTTGGTTACTTTCTGGTAGCCGCGCTCCTGGCGGCCGGGGTGCGCACGAGGCCGGCCCCCGTCGCCCCGCCGGTCATGCCGTTTCCACCCCCGCCCGTGCCCATCGTGCCGCCCCACCCGGACCCGACGCGGTCACCGTGGGCGCCGCCACCCCCGTCGAGGTGACCGTGCCAGACCAGGCCCCGCGCCGCACCGCGCTGATCACCGGCGCGACCGCCGGTCTCGGTGCGGCCTTCGCGCGCCGGCTGGCCGCGGAGGGGTGGGACCTGGTGGTGGTCGCCCGCGACGCGGAGCGGCTGGCGACGAGCGCGGAGGAGCTGCGCGCGCGGCACGGCGTCGCCGTGAGCGTGATCCCGGCGGACCTGGCGACCGAGTCCGGCGTCGGCACGGTCGAGGAACGGCTGCGAAACGCCTCGGCACCGGTCGAACTCTTGGTGAACAACGCCGGAATCGGTCTGAACAAGGGATTCCTGAGGTCCACGCTCGATGACGAGTTGCGCATTCTGCGGCTGAACGTCGAGGCGGTCATGCGCCTGACTTTCGCGGTTTTGCCGCAAATGACGGAAAGACGTTCGGGTGATGTGATCAACGTCTCCTCGGTGTCCGGCTACGGCGTCACCGCACCGGGTTCTACGTACACCGCGACGAAGGCCTACGTCATCAATTTCAGCGAGTCCGTCGGCCAGTCGGTGCGCCGCCACGGCGTCCGCGTGCTCGCGCTCTGTCCGGGTTTCGTGCGCACGGAGTTCCACCAGCGGGCCGGCATCCCGACCGCGGGCTCGCCCGGCTGGATCTGGCTGGACGCCGACTCCGTGGTCGACGGGGCCTTGTCTGACCTGCGCAAAGGCCGCTACGTTAGCGTTCCGAGCATGCGCTACAAGATCGCCGCGACCGCGCTTCGGCACGCGCCGCACGCGCTCGTGCGCCGCTTCAGCGAGGCGGGGAACCGGGCGGTCGGGCGCGGCGCGCGGTGAGCCCGCGGCGTCCACCCGGACGGGTGGATCGACGGATCGCGCTCTATCAAATTTGCGCCTAGCGCGGTAGCGCCGACACGGTCTGTCCCGTTCGACGGTTGAAGCAAATATCTACCGTCATGGTTTCTTTCGGTGGCTGGTGGGTCACCCTCAGGCGACGATCGGCCTCGATGGGCTGGTCGGAGCGTTCACCTCAGACCTCTCCGTCACGTCATTCACTCCCCCATCCAACCGATTTTTGCGCGTCGAGCCGGGTCGACCGTTCGCTTCTCAGCATTGAGCAGTACCCTCAACGCCATGGGCGACCGTGACGACCTGCGTAAATTCATCACTGACTTAGCCGTGGTGCACGGCCGGGTCGTGCTGTCGTCTGGTCAGGAAGCGGATTGGTATGTCGACCTTCGTCGCGTAACACTGCACCACGCGGCGGCTCCCCTCGTTGGGCGGGTGATGCGAGACCTCACGGCGGACTGGGATTTCGACGTGGTGGGTGGCTTGACTCTCGGCGCCGATCCGGTGGCCGTGGCCATGCTGCATGCCGCGGCGGATTCGGATCGACCGCTGGATGCGTGCGTGGTGCGGAAGGCCGGTAAGGCTCACGGACTGCAACGGCGCATCGAGGGCCCGGACGTCGCCGGACGGCGCGTCCTGGCGGTCGAGGACACCTCCACGACCGGCGGCAGCGTGCTGCAGGCGGTCGAGGCGTTGCAGCAGGCCGGAGCCGAGGTAGTGGGTGTAGCGGTTATTGTTGATCGAGGTGCAGGCGATGCGGTGCGGGCCGCGGGACTGCCCTATCGAGCGGCCTATACATTGGCCGACCTCGGCCTAACGGCCTAAAAGTTTACCGATTCGGACCTGCTGATATGCAGGCGAATCGATGCTGTAGGTGGAAGGATGGATTTCGTGGGAACTGCGTTGGCCGAACTGACCATGCCTCAGATCTCGCCGCTCGCCGGCGAGCCGATTGAACGTGCCGACGCCGAGCGTCTGGCGGGTGTCCTCAAGGCGCTCGCCGACCCGGCCCGGCTGCGGCTTCTCAGCCTCATCCAGTCCGCCCCGGAGGGCGAGGCCTGCGTGTGCGACCTGACCGCGCCACTGGGCCTCTCGCAGCCGACGGTGAGTCACCACCTGCGCATCCTCACCGAGGCCGGCTTGCTGGAGCGGGAGAAGCGCGGTGTGTGGGCCTACTACCGGCTGGTGCCGTCGGCGATCGCCACGATCGCCGACCTGCTCACCCCGCCGCGGAAGCGGGCTACGAAGAAGACTCGCTGAGTCTGATGGTCTTACCGCCGGGTGCGGCGGGCCGGCTCACCGGCCCGCCGTGCCCGGCACCATGATCGTCGACGCTCGGGTGCGCGCCGTGGGGACGGCGCTCCGGGCACGGCGATCGGGAGAAGCACAATGGCGCGGCCCCGTCCGGGACCGCGCCATTCTCGTGTGTGCCGACCGGGAAACCGCCTACCGGCGCGGGCCCCCGTCGTACCCCTGGCCCTGCTGGGGGTCGTAGCCGCCACCGCCGTAGACCTGACCGGGCCGGTGCTGGTCCGACACGGCCGGGATCTGCTGCGTCGCCGCCTCGACCACGTGCTCGACGGCCTCGACGATGTTCGCCTCGGCCTCCACGATGCGCGCCTCGGCCTCGGCCGTGCGGGCGTGCGCCTCCGCCTCCTTGGCCTTGGCGCGGCGCTCGCGGAAGAACTCGAAGAAGACCGGCAGCACCGAGACCAGGACGATCAGCACGATCACCGGCAGCAGGTAGTGGTCGATGTCCTCCGGGTCGATCACCTTGATGATCTGCGCGGCCAGCAGGTAACCGGCGAGGATGATGCCGTCGGTCCAGATGATCGCGCCGACCACGTTCCACAGGAAGAACGTCTTGGCGGGCATGCCGAGCATGCCGGCGACCGGGTTCAGGAACGTGCGGACGATCGGGATGAAGCGGGCCAGCACCACGGCCTTGGCCGGGCCGTACTTGTTGAAGTAGAACTCCGCCTTGTCGACGTAGTCCTTCTTGAACAGGCGCGACTCGGGGCGCTCGAACATCCGCCGGCCGTACCTGGCACCCAGCCAGTGGCCCAGCTGGGCACCGACGATGGCGGCGATCGGCGCGCCGATCAGCAGGCCGGGCAGCGAGAGCGAGACGCCGGGACCGAAGATCTCCTCCGCCACCGTGGACGCTGCCACGCCCGCGAGGAAGAGCAGTGAGTCACCGGGGAAGAAGAAGCCGACCAGAAGTCCGGTTTCGGCGAAGAGAATGCCCCAGATGCCCAGCAGTCCGACGGTGGTGATCAGATCCTTCGGATCGAGAGGGTTGACCGCCAGATTGTCGACGATGAGGCGTGCGTTGTCGGCGTTGTCCACGGGGAGACAGGTTACCGCTTACCGGTATGCAGTCCAGACGCGAATCTGTTACGGAGCTGAGGGGGCACCGAGAATTCGCCGGAGAAGCGCGGCCGGGCATTTCCCGGCCGCGCCATTCTCACCGTTGTGTGTCTTTACCGTCACAGACGGGGGTCGACCGGCTCCGATTCGCACGCCAGAACCGCGAACACCAATTCATGGATGCGCCACAGCGGCGCGCCCTCGGCGAGCCGGTCCAGCGCCTCCAGGCCCAGGCCGTGCTCGCGCAGCGCCAGCCCTCGCTTGCGGCCCAGCGACCGGTTCCGCAGCCGGTCCAGCGTCCCCGGCTCGGTGTACTCCGGGCCGTAGATGATCCGCAGGTACTCCCGGCCCCGGCACTTGATGCCGGGCTGCTGCGGGCGTCCCTTCGCCGAACGCACCGCCAGGCCGTCGAACGGCTTCACCACCATGCCCTCGCCGCCCGCCTCGGTCAGCGCCAGCCACCAGTCCGTCGCCTCCGCGACCGCGGCCCGGTCGCCGAGATCCACGACCCGGCGCCGGGTCGGCGTGAACAGGTCCGGGGCGGCCGCGCAGAGCCGGTCCGCCAGCGCCAGGTGCCAGCCGTGATCCCGCGCGGCGAACGACACGCCGTCCGCCGCCAGCACCGCGAACGGCGCGAGCGTCACGCCGGTCAGCCCGTCGGTCGGCCGCACGTAGCGCCGGTAGGCGTCGCGGTAGCGGTCCACGTCGCCGGCCCGGCGGGTCATCCGGTCGCGCAGCGTGGTCACGTCCAGGCCACGCCCGGCGGCGTCCGCCAGCATCGACCGTACGGCCGGCAGCGCGGCGTTCGCGGCCGCGCCGACGCTCGCGTACTGCTCCCGGATCAGCGCGCCGGCCTTGGCGGACCAGGGCAGCAGCTCACAGTCGAGCAGCACCCAGCCGGTGGACAGCTCGTCCCACAGCCCGGCCGCCGCCGCGGCCGTACCGGCCCGGCGCAGCAGCTCGTCCGTGACCGCGGGGTCGTCGAAGAACGGCCGGCCGGTACGCGTCCACACCGCGCCCCGGGCCACACCGAACCGCTTGCCCGCCTCCGCGTCCCGGCACAGCAGCACCACCGCGCGGGAGCCCATGTGCTTCTCCTCGCACACCACCGTGGTCACGCCCGCGGACCGGTAGTCCTCGAACGCCTGCGCCGGGTGCTCCAGGAAGTCGCCGGACGGCGCGGTCGAGCAGGGCGCCATCGTCGGCGGCAGCCAGAGCAGCGCGCGCGGGTCGATCGCGAACCGGCTCATCACCTCCAGCGCGGCGGCCGAGTTCTCCGCGGCGACCGTCACCGTGCCGTACCGCGTCTCCAGGTGCCGGCGGCCGGTCACGTCGGACAGCTCCAGCGCGTCCGCCGGGCGCTGCGCGCCGGGCAGCGTGTGCAGCGGGCGGACCGGCGCGTAGTGCACCGCCTCCGCGGGCACGCTGACCAGCTCCTTCTCCGGGTAGCGGAGCGCGGTCAGCGAGCCGCCGAACACCGCGGCGGTGTCCAGGCAGATGGTGTTGTTGATCCACTCCGGGGTCAGCACCGGCGTGTGGCCGTAGACCACCATGGCCTTACCCCGGTAGTCCTGTGCCCACGGGTAGCGGACCGGCAGGCCGTACTCGTCGGACTCGCCGGTCGTCTCGCCGTACAGCGCGAACGAGCGGACCCGGCCGGACGCGCGCCCGTGGTACGCCTCCTTCAGCCCCGCGTGCGCGACCACCAGCCGGCCGCCGTCCAGCACGTAGTGGCTGATCAGCGACGCCAGGAAGGCGGGCAGGCGGTCGGTGAGCTCGCGCGGCGCGGCCTCGAGCTGCGCGACCGACTCGGCCAGGCCGTGCGTCAACCGCACGTCCCGGCCGCGCAGCTTGCGCAGCAGCTTCTCCTCGTGGTTGCCGGCCACGCACAGCGCGGTCCCGGCCTCGATCATGCCCATCACCAGACGCAGCACGCCGGGCGTGTCCGGTCCGCGGTCCACCAGGTCGCCGACGAACACGGCGGTACGCCCCCGCGGGTGTCTGGCGGACACCGCGTGCCCGGCCGCGTCCCGGTGCACGTCCCAGCCCAGCGTGGCGAGCAGCGTCTCCAGCTCGGCGCGGCAGCCGTGCACGTCGCCGACGATGTCGAACGGGCCGGTCAGCTCACGGCGGTCGTTGAACAGCTTCTGGTACGTGACGGTGGCGGCGTCGATCTCCTCCGGCCCGCGCAGCACGTGCACCTTCCGGAAGCCCTCGCGCTGCAGCCGGGGCAGCGACCGCCGCAGGTCACGGCGCATGCGCAGCAGCACCTCGCGGCCGAACACGCGGTCCGCCCGCGCCTCGGTGCGCTCCCACGCCAGCGACTCCGGCACGTCCAGCACGATCGCGACCGGCAGCACGTCGTGCGCCTTCGCGACCCGGACCAGCGCGGCGCGCGCGTGCTCCTGGAGGTTGGTGGCGTCGACCACGGTCAGCCGGCCGGCGGCCAGGCGCTTGCCGGCCACGTAGTGCAGCGCGTCGAACGCGTCCCCGGAGGCGGACTGGTCGTTCTCGTCGTCGGCGATCATGGCGCGGAACGCGTCCGAGGAGAGCACCTGGGTGGGCGCGAAGTGGCGGCGGGCGAAGGTCGACTTGCCCGACCCGGAGACGCCGACGAGCGCCACCAGGGAGAGCTCGGGAACGGTCAGCTCGGTCATGCGGACACCTCCCCGCCGGTGGCGGGCTCATCGCGGGTGAAGACGGCGAACTGGGTCGGGCTGCCGGTCTCCGGGTCGTCGTCGCCGATGCCGTACCGGCGCACCGCGTACCCGTAGAGTCCGGCGACCCGGTCGGACCACGCGGCGAACTCGTCGCGGGTCCACTCGAACCGGTGGTCGTGGTGCCGCATGCCGCCGTGCGCCAAGCCCTCGTATCGCACGTTGTACTCGGCGTTCGGCGTGGTCACCAGCACGGCGTGCGGCGCCGCGTGCCCGAAGACCGCGTCCTCGAGCGCGGCCAGCCGCGGCGGGTCGACGTGCTCGACGACCTCCATCAGCACGGCCGCGTCGAAGCCGCGCAGCCGGTCGTCGCGGTAGGTGAGGGCGGTCTGCCGCAGCTTGATCCGCTCGCGCTGGCGGTCCGGCAGCCGGTCCAGCCGCAGCCGCCGCTCCGCGATCTCCAGTGAGCGGGTGGACACGTCCGCGCCGACGATCTCGGTGAACCGGCGGTCCCGGACCAGGTCGGCCAGGAGCGCGCCCGGTCCGCAGCCGAGGTCCAGCACGCGGGCCGCGCCCAGCTCGCGCAGCGCGGCCAGCACCGCCTCCCGCCGGCGTACGGCCAGCGGCTGCGGCTTCTCCGCGTCCGGCGCCTCGATGGTGTCCGGGTCCAGCTCCTCCAGCTCCTCGTCCAGCTCGGCCAGCCGCCGCCGCTCCTCCGCGAGCCGGGCCAGCGCGGCACCGGCCAGCGCGCGCCGGTGCGCCAGGAACCGGCGGGTGATCAGCGCGCGCTCCGGATGGCCGGCCAGCCAGCCCTCACCGGCCCGGACCAGCTTGTCGATCTCGTCCGGTGCCACCCAGTAGTGCTTGGCGTCGTCGAGCACGGGGAGCAGCACGTACAGGTGGTTGAGCGCGTCGGCGAGCCGGAGCGTGCCGGTCAGCCGCAACTCCACGTACCGGCTGTCGCCCCAGCCGTCGTCCAGCGGGATCGGCGTCGCGGACGTGGTCCAGCCGAGCGGGTCGAACAGCCGCGGCGCCAGCTCCGCACCGCCGCGGCAGCGCAGCACCGGCACCGCCACCTCCAGCGGGATCGCGGTCGCGGCCAGCTCCGGCCGGTCCTTCGAGGCGCCGCGCAGCGCACTCCGGAACACCTTGCCGAGCGCGGACGCGAGCATGCTGGACGCGGCGTACGGCCGGTCGTTGACGTACTGCCCGAGCCCGGCCGAGTCCGGCGCCTTGGCCCCGCGCTTGCGCCCCGAGTGCAGCGCGTGCGGATCGATGTCCAGCACCAGCGCCGCCGTGCACCGCTGCGCCGTCGCCTCCGGGTACATCACGTACGCCTGCCCGGCCGGCATCTCGAGCGCATGCACCCGATCCGGATGCTTGACGAGCAGGAAGCCGAGATCGGTGGCGGGCACGTGGGTGGTCGAGACGGTCATCAGCACCCGCACATCGTCCCAGCAGACCCCACAAGATCCATTTCTTTTTTCCGGTACGTACGACAGCGCCCCGCCGGTCACGAGGACCGGCGGGGCGCCACGGATCTGACGGTGTTACGCGACGAACGTGGTCCGCCGACGACGGGCCAGCAGGAAGCCGGCGACGCCCGCGGCCAGCAGCACCGCACCGGCGGCCCCGATCAGCCCGGCCTTGGCGCCGGTGATCGGCAGGGTGCCGCCACCGCCACCCTGGCCGCCCTCGCCACCGGGAGGCGGCAGCGTGCCGTCGCCGTTGACCAGGATGTACGCGACGTCATTCTTGGCGTTGGTGTCGCCCGAGCGGCCGTCGAGCCACGCCTTCGGGTTCGCGGTGACCGAGCCGACCGCGTTGGTCTTCTTCTGGTCGATGCGGAACGTGAAGTCGAAGACCTCCTGCTCGCCCGGGAGCAGCTGGGTGTCGGTGTAGCAGTGGTAGACCGTGCCGCCGGGGGTGGGGCCCACCCAGCCGTCGGAGGCGTTCGTGTCGTTGTTGCAGGCCTCGTCCACCTCGGTGACCGTCGTTCCGGCCGGCACCTCGACCCGGATCGCGGTAGCGGAGAAACCGCCCATGCTGCCGTCGAGCAGGGCCGGGCCGTGGTTCTTCACGCCCACCTGGACGGTCGCGGACGTGCCGGCCTCGCCGTCGAACTCGACCCCGAGCGCCTCCAGATCGGCGGCGTTCGTGCCGGTGACCGCGATCTCGATCATGCCGCCGTTGTCGGCCGGATCGATGTCCACCTGCGCCCGGCGAGTGGCCGAGGACGCCTCGGTCAGCTCCAGCGGGGCACCCGTGCCCGGGGTGAACGTGACGCCGGCGAACTTCTGCCAGGCGGCCCGGTCGGCGAACGCGGCCGGTGTCATCCACTCGAAGAAGCCGTACTGCCTGCCCGGCGCGAACACCTGCCCGCTGAGCTGGAGGTCGAACTCGACCTGGTGCGTGCTGCCCGGCGCGAGCTCGTCGTCGAACTCGCAGTACGTCTGCCGGTAGCCGTTCTGCGTCATGTACTGGCAGTTGCCGTACTGGGCGAGGCCCATGCCCGGCGTGCCGCTGACCCAGAGCACGACGCCCTCGGCGGTCTTCTCGCCCACGTTCCGGACGCCGGACGCCGCCGCCACGGTGCTGTTCGGCGTCGCGGAACCGGTGATCTCCTGGGAGGTGGCCGCCAGGTTGACGCCCTCACCAATGGTGATCTTGCTCGTGGTGGTGTGCGAGGCACCGACCGCGGTGACCGTCGTGCTGAGCGAGCCGCTGGCGTCCACGGCCGCGCCGTCGACCGGGGTGATCACCACGTCGAGGACGCTGAGACCGCCCTCGTTGAACTCGACCGGCCATTCCTTGTTCCAGGTGCAGGTGATGATCGTGCCGGCGGTGGCGCAGGTGAAGTCGTCCCAGAACTCCTCCGCCTCCGGCGCGATCGTGGCCACGTTCGCCAGGCCGCTCGTGTCGAACACGATCGAGATGTCGGTCGTGGAGACCGGGTCGACGGAGTACACGTTGACGGACTGCACGATGCCGGGCGAGCCGGCCGCGATGGTCACGTCCTCGAAGAAAGAGGTCAGGCCGGACTCGGCGGCCTGGGCCGGTGTGCCGGAGACGGCGACCGCGGCTGCGGTGAACGCCACCCCGAGTCCGGCGAGCATGCGCCGAGAGTTGCGGATCATGTAGGCGGATTCCTCCGTGGGTGATGTCGTCTCCGGCCGGGACCGGGCGCGACAGGGCCCGGCTGAACGCCGTGGGCCCGAGGGGCACAGAATCGAGAGGAGTGAGTTGGTCCCGGCGGAGACGCATCGATGGCGTGGGCCGGCCTCGACGTTTCCTCCCCGTGGACGAAAGCGAGGGGATCTTATGATCGTCGAGATCCGCCGCGCGACCCCGGCTGGACGAATGCTGGGAGTTCTGTCCGAAAGGTTGAGCGGGCCTGTGGACAACCGGGTTGTGGATAAACCGGCGGCCCTGTGGATAACCCTGGGGATAAGCGCAAAAGCGCAGGTCAAGCCCGGTGGATAACTTTTTTGTGATTGTTCGCAATGATGTGGCGGCCGGGGAACGTCATCTCTGGGAGAGCACTCGGAGGTGCCCCTTGGACTATGCGGAGTTCGCCGACTCCCGGCTGCCCGCGCTGTCGCGGTACGCGGTCATGCTGACTCAGGATCCGCATTTGGCACAGGATCTGGTGCAGGAGACGATGGTCCGGGTCCAGCTGAACTGGCGCCGGGTCGCGCGTGCCGACTCGCCCGACCGGTACGTGCGCCGCATGCTCACCAACCAGTATCTGGACTGGCGGCGCGGGTCCTGGCTGCGGCGCGTGCTGCTGCGGGCCGAGCCGGACGAGGCGCTCGCCGTACCGGGGGATCATGCCGAGGCGACCGCGGACCGTGACCAGATCTGGGCCTGGCTGGCCCGGCTGCCGCGACGGCAGCGCGCGGCGCTGGTGCTGCGCTTCTACGAGGATCTGCCGGACGCGGAGATCGCCGAGATCCTCGGCTGCGCGGTCGGCACGGTCCGGGCGTCGATCTCGCGTGCCCTCGCCACGCTCCGGGCGCAGTTGGTGGAGGTCTAGGAGAAATGATCGAGAACGAGCTGCGGGAGACCTTCACCCGCCACGAGCACCTCGCGCCGGACACCGGGCCGCTCCGCCGGGCCATCGACGAGACGACCGGGCGCCGCCGTCGCCGTCGCCTGATCAGCCGGTCGCTGGGTGCGGCGCTCGCGGTGACGGCCGTGCTGGCGGTGCCGGCGTTCATCGACCGGGAGAGCGGTCGCGCCGCGCCGGTGGAGATCGCGGCCTCGGTGTCGCCGGCGCCGATCGTCGCCGCGGACCGCCCGCTGAACGTGCTGCTGATCGGCGCGGACGGGGACGGTGCGGACGCGCGCGCGGACACCGTGCTGATCGCGCACGTGCCGGCCGGCCGGGACACGGTCTACCTGGTGTCGCTGCCGCGGGACGGCGTGGTGCCGATCCCCGGTCGCGGCGAGGACCTGCTGAACAGGTCGTTCCCGCTCGGCGGGCCGGAGTTGACCGAGGCCACGGTGCACGAGTTGACCGGCATCGCGTTCGACGGCACGGTCACGGTCCGCTACTCCGCGGTCGAGGCGATCACGGACGCGGTCGGCGGCGTCGAGCTGTGCCTGGACCAGGAGGTGGTCTCCCGGCACACCGGGCACCGGTACGCCGCGGGCTGCTCCGAGTTGGACGGCGCGTCCGCGATCGACCTGCTGCGCCAGCGGTACGGCCTGGACCAGGGCGAGTACGACCGGGACCGCAACGGCCAGCGCTACCTGCGCGCGGTCGCGGCCAAGGCGGCCGGCGCGAGCCTGCTCGACCTGGTCCGCGCCGCGGGGGACGGGCTCAGCCTGGACCAGGGCGGACTCGACCTGGTCACCGCGGTCGCGGCGATGGACCTGGAGGGCAAGCCGGTCGTCGGCATCACCACGGCGCGGTCCGGCGGTGCGTCCGGCGCCGCCGACGACGAGGTGCCGGGCACCCTCTTCGGCGCGCTCCGCACCGGTGCGATGAGCGCCTGGGCGGACGCCCACCCGGACTACGTGACCCGGTGAGTCACCGGTAGTCGTCGTCGGGCAGGCCCACCTCGAACGCCTGCTCGGCGGCGTCCGCCTCGTTGACGTCCGGGCTGAGCGAGAACCGCTCGACGGGGTCGTCGTCGTACCGTGCCGGACGGGCCTGCTCGGCGGCGTCGGCCTCCGGCGTCTCACCATCGCGCAGCGCCAGGTCGTCGGGGTAGGTCATGATCGCCTCCTCACACTCCTTCACGGTACGACCCGAAAGCCTTCCCTGGATCGACCCGCGGAAACCCGTACCGGTAACTCCAGGGCGATGTTCTCGGCACCCGGCCCGTGCGGGATACTTCCGGCGAAGGACAACGCGGTCCCGCCGGGGGTTCCGGACCCAGCGCACTGATCAAGGAGTTGCTCCGATGCCAATCGCTTCCCCAGAGGTCTACGCCGAGATGCTCGACCGCGCCAAGTCCGGCGCGTTCGCGTACCCCGCGATCAACGTGACGTCCTCGCAGACCCTGAACGCGGCCCTCCAGGGCTTCGCGGAGGCGGGCAGCGACGGCATCATCCAGATCTCGACCGGCGGTGCCGAGTACGTCTCCGGCCCGACCGTGAAGAACATGATCACCGGTGCGGTCGCGCTGGCCGAGTTCGCCACCGAGGTCGCCAAGAACTACCCGATCAACATCGCGCTGCACACCGACCACTGCCCGAAGGACAAGCTGGACAAGTACGTCCGGCCGCTGCTCGCGATCTCCAAGGAGCGCGTCGCCAACGGCAAGGCCCCGCTGTTCCAGTCGCACATGTGGGACGGCTCGGCCGTGCCGGTCGACGAGAACCTGCAGATCGCCGAGGAGCTGCTGCGGGACGCGGCGGCCGCGCACATCATCCTCGAGATCGAGGTTGGCGTGGTCGGTGGCGAGGAGGACGGCGTCTCCGCCGCGATCGACGACAAGCTCTACTCCACCGTCGAGGACGGCCTGGCCACCGCCGCCGCGCTCGGCCTGGGCGAGAAGGGCCGCTACATGACGGCCCTGACCTTCGGCAACGTGCACGGCGTCTACAAGCCGGGCAACGTCAAGCTCCGTCCGGAGATCCTCAAGGAGATCCAGGAGGCCGTCGGCGCCAAGTACGGCAAGGAGAAGCCGTTCGACCTGGTCTTCCACGGTGGTTCCGGCTCGCTGCTCTCCGAGATCCACGGCGCGCTGGACTACGGCGTGGTCAAGATGAACATCGACACCGACACGCAGTACGCGTTCACCCGCCCGGTCGTCGACCACGTCATGAAGAACTACGACGGCGTGCTGAAGATCGACGGCGAGGTCGGCAACAAGAAGGCGTACGACCCGCGTGCCTGGGGCAAGCTGGCCGAGAACGGCCTGGCCAAGCGGGTTGTCGAGGCCTGCGAGCACCTCCGCTCGACCGGCACCACGCTGAGCAAGTAATCCCTTTAGTTCCGATTTCGACACGGCCGGTCCCGCGAGGGGGCCGGCCGTTCGTCGTGTGGTTACGATTTCCGACGACTCGGAACGGAGGTCGCGGGCATGCTCGGCATCGACGGGTACGAGCCGGAGTGGCAGTACAGCTCTCGTGCCCTCGCGGCCGCCCACCGCGCCCGGTTCACCCGCGTCCTGGACCGCCCGCTCGACGACGCCTGGCTGATGTGGGACCTGGACACCGACGTCTGGTTCTCCGGTGGCCCGGTCATCCTCGGCTTCGGCGACCTCAACGTCGAGATAACCCACCGCAAGTTCGACGAGTGCGCCATCACCTGGGGCCAGATCGACATGAGCGCGCCGCTGGACTGGCCCGGCCTGCGCCTCGACTGGCGCTCCGGCACGCTTCCCGAACTGGCCGCGCTCCGCGGCCGGACGCTGCGCCAGGTCAACGTGATCGAGCGGATCATGCCGTCGCAGTGGCGCCCGCGCGTGCTGCACGCCGTCGAGCTGGTCTTCGACGGCGCGCGCCTCGCGATCCACAACGCGCTCGACGAGAACGGCATCTCCACCGCCGACGAGGTCAACCTGCCGATCGGCTTCTGGCACCGCGTCCCGATCGTCTGACCGGCTCAGTCGCCGCCGCCACCCCCACCGCCGCCGTCTCCGCCGCCACCACCGTCCCCGCTGTCGCCGCCTCCGCCGTCGTAGCCGTGGCCGAAGTCGGAGCCGCCCCGCCGCCGCTTGCGCTTACCGCTCCTGCTGACGAGTAGCACGATGATCAGCAGCAGCACCGCACCGATCACGAAGATCTCCATGGACCCAGTGTTCGGTATGGACGCAACGTCCCGTGGTGCCCGGCGGTCAGGACAGGCTGGCGCGCTGGGTGCGGAGTTCGCGCTGGATGGTCTGGACCGACAGGTCGCGCGGGGGCTTGCCCTCGCGCGACGCCAGGGCCGCGGTGACGCCGGCGGCCTGGCCGGTGGCCATCGAGATGGGCATGACGCGGTAGGAGGAGTGCGCCACGTGGTCGCCGGAGATCGCGCGGCCGGCCACCAGCAGCCGGTCGGTGTCGCGGGGGAGCAGGCAGCGGAGCGGGATGTCGTACGAGGTGCCCTGCGGGAGGCGCTTCAGCACGGTGCCGCGGCCGGTCGGGTTGTGGATGTCGACCGGGTACGCACCGCGCGCGATCACGTCGTCGAACTTGCGTGCGGACAGCACGTCGTCGCCGGTCAGCGTGTACTCGCCCTGGATGCGCCGGGTCTCGCGGACACCCACCTGGACGCCGCTCTGGATCGCGTAGGACTGCTCGAAGCCGGGGACGCGACGCCGCAGGAACCGGACGATCTGCGCCATCTGCTCGTGCGCCACCAACTCGGCCCGGGTCAGGTCGAACACGCTGGTGCCCAGCACGCCGGTGACGCGGGTGGAGTTGACCGCGACCTCGTCGTCGTACGGCGTGGCGAAGAAGAGCAGGTCCTCCCGGGTGAGGTCGAGCTCGCCGGCCTCGGTGGCCTCGCGGATCAGGTCCCACAGGCCGTAGACGCCGCGCCACTGGTCGGGGTGCTCCCGTACGTACCCGTTGAAGCCCTGGTGGTCGAACCTGCCCATCCGGAACATGAGCGTCATCGGCTGGGTCAGCCCGTCCTCGGGACGGCCGATCTCGTAGGGGGCGCCGGCCGCGGCCGCGAGGTCGCCGTCGCCGGTGCAGTCGACGACCACGTCCGCGTCGATGACGATCGGCCCCGACTTGCCCTCGAAGACCACCCGGACGCCGTCCGGCAGGTCGATCACGTCGGACGCGAACGAGTGCAGCAGCAGGTGCACGCCGGCCTCGGCCAGCAGTTCGTACGCGGTGAGTTTGAACAGCTCCGGGTCGAACGGCACGGTGTAGCCGGTCTCCGGGCTCGGCTTGATCACGCCGCCCATCTGGTGCAGCCGGTCCAGCATGGTCCAGAGCACGCCGCCGACGACCGGCTCGCCCTCGCCGTGGTCGGTGGGGAGCAGCCGGGTGTCGTCGCCGCCGACCGCCTGCTTCATCTCGTTGTGGAAGCTGGTCAGCGGCATCACCAGCGCGGCGGTCGCGTTGCCGCCGAGGAAGCCGTACCGCTCGACCAGCGTCACCCGCACGCCGGTGGCCGCCGCGCCGAGCGCCGCGCCGATCCCGGACGGCCCGCCGCCGACGACCAGCACGTGGGTACGGCCGGCGCGACGGGCACGGCGGGCCGGGAGCTCGACGGTCTCCTCGGTGCGGGGCGGGGGCAGATAGGCGGTCGACACGTACGGCGACAACGTCATGCTGTATCCCCTACCCCGGCGGTGGTCTGCTACCCCTTTTCTACGCGGCGATCAGCGTCCGCGGGCGGATGTTGTCCAGGACCGCGGCCAGCCGCTCGCCGGTCTCCGCCGACCGGGATCGCAGCACGCCCATCCGCTCCCGCGTGACGGTGACCCGTTCGGGCCGTTCGTCCCAGAGCCGGTCGACCTGCGCGAGAAGCGGGCCGACCGACTCCCGCATGACGCCGCGAAGCGCGGGCGCACCCGCCTGCTGGGCGAAGTCGAAGACCTTCCCGGCGTACGGCAGCGGCAGGAACGGCACGCCGCTCAGCCCGCTGAAGATCAAGAAATGGAGTCGCATGCCGACCGCGAGGTCCAGGTGCCGCATCAGGCCGAGCACCTGGCGGGGCCGGTAATCGCCGTAGAGCACCCGGCAGTCCTGCACCGCGGTCATGTGCGACAGCACCGCGTGCGAATGCCGGATGTCGTCACGCTCCATCGGCACGAAGAGCAGCTGCGCGTCCAGCCGGTGCACCAGGAAGTCGCCCATCTGCGCCAGCAACTGGTGGTACGACTCCTCGTCCAGGTGCTCCGCGGCCTTGCCCGGCTCGCGCACGCTCATCCCGACCAGGCGCCGCCCGGCCGGCACGCCCTCGGCGCGGAGCAGCTCCGCGTCGAAGTCCTCCGGCTGGAGCAGCAGCGCGGGATCGGCGGTCACGGTGATGGTGCGGGTGACGCCGGCCTCCTCGAGGACCAGGCGGGACTCCTCGTCCCGGACCGTGACCTCGACCGCCTCGGAGAGCACCTCGCGCACGATCGCGCAGTCCGTCTCCTCGGTGAGCGGGCCGGCGCCCAGCGCGTACGTGAAGACGGGCACGCCGCGCTCCTGCGCCGCGCGCGCGACGCGGAGGTACCGGCGCGCCTCGGTGTTGTAGAGGATGCCGCCGCCGCCCAGGATCAGCAGGTCCAGCTCGCCGAGCGACGTCGCGGTCGCCTGGCGGCTGACCCCCTCCCAGCCGACGACCTCCACTCCCGGGTGCTGCGCCCGGGTGTGCTCCGGGTGACGGGAGAAGACCAGGATGCGGGCGTCCGGGCGCCGGTTGCGCAGATCGTCGAGCAGGCTGGTGAGAATGGCCTCGTCGCCGAGGTTGCGTCCGCCGTACGAGCCGAGCACGCCCACGGTGGGTCCGGTTCTGTCGAGCACCGCGCACCTCCCTACGTCGTGTGCGAGCCCGGCGGGCGCCGGGCTCGCACGGGTCCCTACCCTCAACCTCAGGGTGACACACCCGACGAATCGGACGGTTCGTTTGCGCAGGTCAGGCCGTTGTGCGCCCTTCCGCGGCGGCCAGCGCGATGTCCGTGCGGTGGTGCGAACCGGCCAGCTCGATGCCGCTCACCAGGTCGTACGCGGCCTCGCGGGCGGAGCTCAGGTCCGGGCCGGTAGCGGTCGCACAGACCACCCGGCCGCCGGACGAGACGAGCGCGCCGTCCTCGCGCCGCCGGGTACCCGCGTGCAGCACGCCGGGCCGTTCCGCGCCGGTCAGCACGCCGCCGGTCCGCGGCGCCTCCGGGTAGCCCTCGGACGCCACCACCACGGTCACCGCGGCGCCGTCCCGCCAGGTCAGCGGCGGGTGCGCGGCCAGCTCGCCGACCGCGGCGGCGCGCAGCAGCCCGGCCAGCGGCGTGGTCAGCATGGCCAGCACCACCTGCGTCTCCGGGTCGCCGAAGCGCGCGTTGAACTCGATCACCCGCGGGCCGGCCGCGGTGATCGCCAGGCCGACGTAGAGCAGGCCGGAGAACGGCGTGCCGCGCCCGCGCATCTCGGCCAGGGTCGGCTGCACCACCTCGGCCATGACCTGCTCGACCAGGTCGTCCGGCGCCCAGAGCAGCGGCGTGTAGGCGCCCATGCCGCCGGTGTTCGGCCCGGCGTCGCCGTCGCCGACGCGCTTGAAGTCCTGGGCCGGCATCAGCGGCAGTGCGGCCTCACCGTCGGTGACCACGAACAGCGAGACCTCGGGGCCGGCCAGGTACTCCTCGACGACCACGCGTCCGCACTCGGCCGCGTGGGCCAGCGCCCTCTCCCGGTCGTCGGTGACCACGACGCCCTTGCCGGCGGCCAGGCCGTCGTCCTTCACCACGTACGGCGTACCGAACTCGTCCAGCGCGGCCGCGACCTCCGCCGGCGTGGTGCAGGTGAACGAGCGCGCGGTCGGCACGCCGGCCGCGGCCATCACGTCCTTGGCGAACGTCTTCGAGCCCTCCAGCCGCGCGGCGGCGGCGGACGGGCCGAAGACCGCGACACCCTTGGCCCGGACCGCGTCCGCCACGCCCGCCACCAGCGGTGCCTCCGGGCCGATCACGACCAGGTCGGCACCGGTCTCGACGGCGAGCGCCGCGACCGCGGCCGGGTCGGTCGCGGTCACCTCGCGCAGCTCGGCGAGCTGCGCGATGCCGGGGTTGCCCGGCGCCGCGACCAGGTGCTCGACCGCGGGGTCGGCCGCGAGGCCGATGGCGAGGGCGTGTTCACGCCCTCCGGAACCGATGAGAAGTACGCGCACGCTGGGTGATGCTACCGACGTGGGCTGATCATCCTCAGATCAGCTCGTGCCGGACGACGTTCTCCTCGCGGCCGGGGCCGACGCCGACCACGCTGACGCGCGTGTTGCACAGCTCCTCGATCCGCGCGATGTAGCGGCGCGCGTTCTTCGGCAGCTCGGCCTCGGTGCGGGCCGCGGAGATGTCCTCCCACCAGCCGTCCAGCTCCTCGTAGACCGGCTTGGCGTGGTGGAAGTCGGTCTGCGTCATCGGCATGTCGTCGACGCGCTCGCCGTCGATCTCGTAGCCGACGCAGATCGGCACCTTCTCCAGTCCGGAGAGGACGTCCAGCTTCGTCACGACCAGGTCGGTGACGCCGTTCAGCCGGGAGGCGTACCGCGCGACCACCGCGTCGAACCAGCCGCAGCGGCGCTCCCGGCCGGTGGTCGTGCCGTACTCGTGGCCGATCTTGCGCAGGTGCTGGCCGAACTCGTCGAACAGCTCGGTCGGGAACGGGCCGGAACCGACGCGCGTGGTGTACGCCTTGCTCACCGCGATGACCTTGGTGATCGCGGTCGGCGGGATGCCCGCACCCACGCACGCGCCGCCGGCCGTCGGGTTCGACGAGGTCACGAACGGGTACGTGCCGTGGTCCATGTCCAGCATGGTCGCCTGGGCGCCCTCGAGCAGCACGTTCTCGCCGCGGTCCAGCGCGTCCCAGAGGATCGTCCGGGTCTCCGCGATGTACTGCTTCAGCCGCTCCGCGTAGCCGAGGTACTCCTCGACCACCGCCTCCACATCCATCGCCTTGCGGTTGTAGACCTTGAACAGGATCTGGTTCTTCTCGCGCAGCGCCAGCTCGAGCTTCTTGCGCAGGATGCCCGGGTCGAGCAGGTCCTGGACGCGGATGCCCATCCGCGCGACCTTGTCGCCGTAGGCCGGGCCGATGCCACGCCCGGTGGTGCCGATCCGCGACGAGCCGAGGTAGCGCTCCACCACCCGGTCCAGCGCGCGGTGATGCGGCATGATCAGGTGCGCGTCACCGGAGATCCGCAGCCGGGAGACGTCGACGCCGCGCTCGGTCAGGCCGTCGATCTCCTGGAGCAGGATCTTGGGGTCGACCACGACGCCGTTGCCGATCACGATGATCGCGTTCGGCGACAGCGCGCCGGACGGCATGAGGTGAAGGGCATACTTCTGGCCGTCGGGAGTGATCACGGTGTGCCCGGCGTTGTTGCCCCCGGAATACCTGACCACGTAGTCGACCCGCTCGCCCAGCAGGTCGGTAACCTTGCCCTTGCCCTCGTCGCCCCATTGCGCGCCGAGAAGCACTATCGCTGGCATCTGAGAACCCGCCTTCGAGGGCTCGGGTGCCACAGTGGCGACCACACGGCAAGCCCGAGGTGTCAGGCTAACAAGAAGTTACGGCCACGTTGGAGATGGCCGAAAAGATCACGGGAGGCCACCGGCCGTGTACGACGTGGTGCTGCTCAGCCTCGCTTCCGGCGCGCCCGCCGGCGCCGACGCCTGCGGGCTCGGCGGATCCTGCTGCGGCGGTGCCGAGCAGAAGGAGCAGGTCGATCGCTCCTGCGCCGAGCCGGGCACCCGCGTGCCGGTGCTCGCCTGCGGCGACGCGCTGACCGCGGCCGGCGCCCGGGTGGAGTACGTCACCGCCCGCTCGGACGCCGAGATCGACGAGGTGATCGCCCGGCTGGACGCGCCACCCCGCGAGGACGGCCTGACCTGGCCCGACTCGGAGAGCAAGACCCGGGTCGTGGTCGCGGCCGCCACCGACGCGCAGCTCCGCGCCGTGGTCCGGCGCCTGGTCCGCCGGTTCGCGCCGCCGCCCAGCAAGCGGCCGGCCGAGCTGCCCGACTCGCGTACCGTGCCGGACCTGCCCGCGCTCGGCGTGCTCCCGCTCGACCCGGCCCGGGCCGGCACCCCCGACGACCTGGCCGCCCGGCTCGGCCTGCCGCGCGACCCCGCCGCGGTCGCGGCCGCGGTGCTCGGCGACCGCGTCCGGCGCGTCGACCTGCTGCGCACCGATGCGGGATCCGTCACGCTGGACGGGACGCTACTCGGCGGTAAGAGTGAGGACGGCAAGCCCTTGCCGTGGCGAGGCAGAGTGCAGGTGGACGACACGGTGTTGAGTGACGGGGAAGAGGGCATCCTGGCGTGTGCGGTCGGCAACGCGGCCGGCTACGCGACCCTGGACGGTCTTCCGCTGCTCACCGGCGCCGACCCGGGCGACGGTGCGGTCGAGGTGGCCGTGGCGGTGCCCGTGGTGACCAAGGTCCGGTTCCGCCGTCCCCGGCTCCGGATCGAGGTGCGGCGGGCGCGGGGCCGCGCGGCTTCCGTGACGCCGCGGGACGGGGACGTGCAGTTCATCGACGACGGGGTGGCCGGCACGCTGAACCGCAAGCGGTCCTGGTGGACCGAGGCGGGCGCGTGGGCGGCGTACGTGAACTAGGGGAGGCAGTGCGCGGTGGTCAATAGTTTCCCGGCGGACTCGGACGACGACGAGCCGTTCTGGTCTCCGGACGACGAGGATCCCTCGCCGACGGATTCGCAGCAGAACAAGCTGGTGGCACCGCCACCGGCTCCACCGTCCACGCCTCGCGCCAGCGCGCCCGTGCCGCATGAGCAGACCCAAAATCAAGATCAGGATTCAGCGGTACGGTCGACGACCGACCCGGGGCCCTCTGCGCCGCAGCCGCCGATCCCACCGCTGCCCGGCCCACCGCCCCTGACGCCACCCGGGCCGGACGCGCGGGCACAGGGTCGCGTGTCCATACCGGGTCCGGTGCCGCCGGGTCCGGGTCCGGCGCCGGTTCAGCCGGGTCCGGTGCCGCCGGGTCCGGGTCCGGTGCCGCCGGGTCCGGGGCCGATTCCGCCGGGCCCGAACACCGCTTATCCGGGGCCAGGGCCGGTGCCGCCGGGACCGTCCTATCCGGGGCCGGTTCCGCCCGGCCCGGGTCCAGTGCGTCCGGGGCCCAATCCGGTGCCGCCGGGGCCGGGGCCGCAGTACCCGAACCAGCAGTACCCGGGGCCGCAGCATCAGCAGCCTTATCCAGGGCCGCAGTACCCGGGTCCGCAGCCGGGGCCGCAGTACCCCGGGCCGCCGCAACCGGGGCCTCAGTACCCCGGGCCGCCGCAGCCGGGGCCGCAGTATCCGGGGCCGCAACAGCCGGGTCCGCAGTATCCGGGGCCGCCGCAGCCGGGTCCGCAGCCGGGGCCGCAGTACCCGGGTCCGCAGCCCGGTCCGCATCAGTCCGGCCCGCAGCAGCAGTACCCGCTGCATCAGCCGCCGGTTCACCAGCAGGGACCGTTGCACCAGCAGGGGCCGCCGGTGCATCAGCCGCCGCCGATGATCCACCAGCAGCACCACCCGCAGTACCCGCCGGTGCACCAGCAGGGCGCTATCCCGCCCGTACCCCCTGGTCCTGGTCCTGTTCCTGGTCCGCACACGCTGCCGGTCCCGCCCGGGCCGCAGTACCCCGGCCCGATGCCGCCCGCTCCCGGCCCGACGCCGCCGTTGCCCGGCCCGAACCCGGGTCCCGGTCCGGTGCCGGGTCCCGTGCCGCCGGGTCCCGTGCCGCCCGGTCCCGGCCCGGTTCCGGAGTTCCCGGCGCCGGACTCGCCGGAGCCGGAGGTGACCAGCGCGCCGCCGGCCGACGGCGGTGAGGAGGGACAGCCGGAGACCGAGGGCGGCACGCCGCGCCCGGACTTCCCGCGTCCGCCCACACTGGACCGTCCGCCGTATCCGCCGCCGAGCCCGAACCCGAACCCGAACCAGGGCCAGGCCGTGGTGCCGCAGTGGCAGCAGCAGGTCGCCTACCACCAGCCGGAGACCGCGTACCCGTCGGTGCCGTTCCCGCCGCAGGAGGGTCAGCCGCCGGTGCCGGACACCGGCTGGGAGCCGGACCCGCACGAGCCGACGCCGACCGCGGACGACTTCGCGCGGCGCCGGACCATGAAGCCGGCCGACCCGGTCGCCACCATGGGCGTCCGCGCGGGGCTGCGGCACGCCACGTTCGGTCTGGTCTCGCTGGCTCCGGGACGCCGCGAGCAGGAGATCAAGAAGGACATCGACATGGTCCGCCGGAACTTCGGCGGCCTGCGCCAGGTCACGATCGTCAACCCGAAGGGCGGTGCCGGGAAGACCATCGCGGTGCTGCTGCTCGCCATGACGTTCGGGCAGCGCCGCGGCGGTTACGTGCTGGCCTGGGACAACAACGAGACGCAGGGCACCCTCGGCATGCGCGCGCAGCAGGACTTCCACGCGCGTACCGTCCGGGACATGCTCCGCGACCTGGTGAGCTTCCAGGGCGCGAGCGGCCGGGTCGGCGACCTGTCGCAGTACGTGCGCGCTCAGGGCGAGGGCATGTTCGACGTGCTCGCGTCCGACGAGTCCGCGACCGCGGGCGAGATCCTCACCGCGGAGGCGTTCGCCGAGATCCGCGACGTGGTCAGCCGGTTCTACAAGCTGATCTTCGTGGACACCGGTAACAACGTGCGCGCGCAGAACTGGCAGGCGGCGATCGATGCCACCGACCAGCTCGTGGTCACCATGTCCGCGCGTAACGACTCCGCGGAGACCGCCGCCCGCATGCTCGACCACCTGGAGCAGACCGGGCGGCAGCGGCTGGTGCGGCAGGCGGTGACGATCGTGTCCTCGCCGTCGACCAAGCGGGACCTGGACACCGACGCGATCTTCCGGCACTTCGCGGCGCGGACCCGGGTCGTGCTGTCCGCGCCGTACGAGCGGAGCGTGGACACCGGCGAGCCGATCCGGTACGGCACGCTCTCCTCCGCCACGCGCGACGCCTGGCTCAAGATCGCCGCCGCGGTCGCGGAAGGACTGTAGCCCCGTTCCCGGCCGGGCAGCTCGCCGCCGCCCGGCCGGGGTCCGGGGATCAGGCGCCGGCGAGCGCGTCCGCCGCGACCGGGTCGCAGTCGCGGAGGAACTGGGCGCAGCGCGCCGCCTCGTCCGCCTCGCCGATCGCGTCGGCGGCCCGGGCCAGCTCGTGCAGGCAGGCCAGGAAGCCGCGGTTCGGCTCGTGCGACCACGGCACCGGGCCGTGCCCCTTCCAGCCGTTACGGCGCAGCGCGTCCAGGCCGCGGTGGTAACCGGTGCGCGCGTACGCGTACCCGGTGATGGTCTGGCCGTTGTCGATGGCCCGCTTCGCCAGCGCCGCCCAGGCCGCGCTGTTCGTCGGGAAACGTGCCGCCACCTGGGCGTAGGCCTCGTCGTTGTCGGCCGCGGCCAGCGCGGCCGCCGCCTCGTCGTCGCCGGGCAGCAGCGTGGCCGGCGGCTGTGGCATCAGATTCTGCATGCGTTCATCTAACCCCGGCCGGGACGACAGCCCGGCGCACCGTGCCTGGCCGATCGGCTGAGTGTTTCGTCACGCGAGCGGCTCGCACGTCGACGCGCTCGGCCGGTGTCCGCGGATCGTCCGGTGCACTACAAACAGAGGTCCGGTGCCTCCCCAGGACCCGGAAGTCGAGAGCCCGGCGGCACCCCGCCGGGCTCTCCTCCTCGATCGGGTAGGAGACACTGAGCACGTGCCGACCCCTCCGCCGCATGACGTCCTCGACCATCACGACCACACCGAGTCCGAGGTGGAGACGCGCGCCGAGCTCGACCGCCACCTGGTCGCCGGATCGCTCGCCCGCCTCGCCGTGCTCGGGCTGACGCTGGACGAGGACCCGCCGGACCTGTCCGCCGTGGACGTGTCCGGCACGCTGTTCCTGGGTTGCGCGTTCGCCTCCGACGAGGTCGTCGCGGACCTGGTCCGGCGCGGCGCGTCCGTGGTGCCGGCGCTGCGCGCGCTGCCGTACCCGACGCATCCGGCACGGCTCTACACCCCCGAGGACCTGTCGGCCGGCTTCGCCGAGCACGGCTTCGACGGCATGTACGACACCGTGGTCTACCGGCACTTCCGGGCCAACGGTGGCGCGGTCCCGGAGGTCCGCGAGGCGCTCGCCCAGCGGCTGCACGACCACGGCATCGACAACGCGCTGGCGTACGCCACGCACGCCTGGCTGTCCGAGCACGGCCCCGCCTCAGTGGTCGGGGTGATGGGCGGCCACGCCGTCCCGCGCGGTTCCGCCGCGTACCGCTTGGCCGCCACGCTCGGCCGCGAGCTGGCCCGGCGTGACCGCCTGGTCGTCACCGGCGGCGGCCCCGGCGTGATGGAGGCCGCGAACCTCGGCGCCTACCTCTCCACCCGCCCCGAGGCGGACCTGATCGAGGCCGTCGACATGCTGGCCGCCGCGCCGGACTTCCTCGACCACGGCCCGTTCACCGAGGCCGCGCTCGCGGTGCGCACTAAGTTCGCCCCCGAGCCGGACTCGTCACCGACCGCCTGGGCCCGCCGCGGCGGGTTGTCCGTCCCCACCTGGCTCTACGGCCACGAGCCGGCCAACCTCTTCGCCGGCCGGGTCGGGAAGTACTTCAGCAACGCCATCCGCGAGGACCAGATCCTCCGCCTCTGCCGCGGCGGCCTGGTCTTCGCCCCCGGCCGCGCCGGCACGGTTCAGGAGGTCTTCCAGGCCGCCACCAAGACCTTCTACGGCACCGACGGCCCCAGCGGCGCCTACGTCTTCCTCGACGCCACCTTCTGGACCGACACGCTCCCGGTCCGCACCCTGCTGGCCCCTCTCTTCGCCCAGTCCCCCCACGGCGACCTCACCCCCTCCATCCACCTCACCGACGACGTCCACCACGCGGTACGACTCCTCACCGCCGCGGCATGAGAACGGGACCGGATCGCACGGGCTAGGCTGCTCTCGGACACCCTAGGAGGCACGATGCCGACGCTGGACCGGCCGCGGATCGAGTATCGAACTCCGGTCGATCTCGTGCGGGAGTTGCGCAACGGATCGCTGCGCATTCCGCCGTTCCAGCGGGGATTCAAATGGGAGTCGACCGACGTCATCGCGCTTTTCGACAGCCTGTTGCGCGGGTTCCCTATCGGGAATCTGCTGCTCTGGCGCCGTCCGGCACCGGCGGCCACCGTGCGCATCGGACCGCTCCAGATCGAGGCCGCGCGGATGGACTCGGCGTACTGGGTCGTCGACGGTCAGCAGCGGGTGACCAGCCTCGGTGGCGCGCTCCTGGCGGCCGAGGAGGCCACGGACCCGCGATTCCGCGTCTTCCTGGATCTGGAGACCGCCAGATTCCATTCGCTCGGCGTACGGCAGCAGGCGCCGCGTCAATGGCTCCCGGTGAATCAGCTGGTGGAGACGACGGCGCTCCTCACCTGGATGCGGTCGAATGCCGAGTGGCTGACGGATGCGCACCTCGCGACGGCGGATGCCGTGGCGAAGGCCGTTCGTGAATACCAGATTCCGACGTACATCGTCGACACCGACGACGAGAGCGCGCTACGGCAGATCTTCGACCGGCTGAACAACACCGGGAAGCCGCTGACCAAGGCGGAGGTCTTCCACGCCCTGCACTCGGGTCTGTCCGGGGAGGTTCCGAGCGACCTCCGCAGCATCGGCGCGGTGTCGGCGGAGGCGGGCTTCGGCAGCATCGATGACCGGCTGGCCCTGCGCTGCGTGCTCGCCTACCGCGGCGGTGACCTGTTCCGGGACGACTTCCACGACGAGTTCGTCTCCGACACGGACCGCGAGGAGACGTTCCGCGAGGTGGCCACGATCCTGCGTGTCGTCGTCGACCTGCTTCGCGGTGAGGTGGGCATCCCGCATCTCCGGCTGCTGCCGTACTCGCACGTGATCCCGGTCCTGGTCAGGTTCGTGCGCGTCCACGGAGAGCCGTCCGATCGGCTGGCACGGTTGCTGCGCCGGTGGGTGTGGCGGGACGCGATCGGCGGGCTGGCCGCCCGGGGCACGAGCGTCGCGGCGGTACGGCAGGCGATCGAGGTGCTGGACGCGGAGGACCCGTACGACGCGGCGGAGACGCTGCTGTCGCTGGCGGTGGATCGCGGTGACTTCCGGCCGGACCTGTCCAAGGTGCATCTGAACCACGCGGCCGCGAAGGTCAACCTGCTCGGCCTGCTGTCGGCCCGGCCCGTCGATCCCGCCACCGGGCAGCCGTTCGACCCGGCCGTGCTGTTCGACGCCGGGCACTCGACGAAGGACATCGTCAAGGAGATCGTCGCCGACCACTCGCTGCCGCTGGCGGACGGCTTCGCCAATCGGGTCGTGCTCGGGCGCGGACTCAACCGTACGGCGCGGAGCGTGCTGTCGACCGCGTCGGCGGGGGTACGCGCCTCGCACCTCATCGACGACGCCGCGCTCGAATTCCTGCGGTCCGGCCAGGACACGGAGTTCCTCGAGGCCCGTGCGGCGCTGGTCGAGCGGGCCATCCGCGAGCACGTCGGGGGCATGGCGGAGTGGGGAGCGCGCGGCGGCCGCTCGATCGCCGACATGATCCGGACCGCGGCCTGACGTGGCTGCCCAGGTCACGGCCGAGGTACGGCTGCACGGCGAGACGGTGGGTCTGCTCAGCTCAAGTTCTCGCTGCGCGGCGACCGTCTCACCGTACCGATGCGAAACAGCGACGGTTGGGTGATCGCCAAGCTGCCGGACCGCGCGCTGAACCGGCTGGCGGAGAACGAGTTCCTGACGATGCGCTGGCTGGCGGTGGCGGGGTTCGACGTCCCGGCGGTCGCGCTGGTCCCGGCCGAGACGCTGCCGACCGTACCGCCGGGTCTTCTGGAGCCGGGGGCGCCGGCGTACGTGATCGAGCGGTTCGACCGTACGCCGGACGGCCCGGTGCATGTCGAGGACTTCGCGCAGGTGGCGGACGTCGGCCCGCGGGAGAAGTACGGCGAGTCCGGGGCCACCTACGACACCATCGGCGGCGTTATCCGCCTGCTGGCCGGCGATGCGGACTTCGAGGCCTACGTCGATCGCCTCGTCGCCCTGGTCGTCACCGGGAACACCGACGGCCATCTGAAGAACTGGGCGCTGTGGTACCCCGACGGCGTGACGCCGCGTCTGGCGCCGGTCTACGACTTCCACTCCCTCTCGGTCTACCAGCGCTTCCGGTACCAGCCGCTGGTGCTCAGCCTGGGCGGTGAGCAGACGCCCGAGTACGTGACCGCCGACCACTTCCGGCGGCTGGCCGAATCCGCCGGCGCCGACCCCGATCGCGTCGGCCGGCGGGTCACCGAGACGATCGCGCGCCTCCGCCAGGCGTGGGAGACCGACGCACACCCGGAGGCGAAGCGGCTGTTCCCGGCCCTGGCCGACCACTACGAGCAGCGCCTTCGCCGGCTCCCGCTGACCCACCCCTGACGGCCGGGACCGGATCGTCAGGGGTGCGGGAGATGCGGTTGCGGCCGGCGTGTTTGGCGGCGTAGAGGGCCGTGTCGGCGTTCTCCAGGAGAGTCTCGGGGGTTTCCGGGCCGGTGCGGGTGGTGAGGCCGGCGCTGAAGGTGACCGTGACCGTGTGGCCGTCGCCGAGGTCGATCGGGGTGGTGGCGACGCGGGTGCGCAGCGCCTCCAGGCGGGGGAGGGCGTCGGTGCCGGTCAGGACCAGGACGAACTCCTCGCCGCCGTAGCGGGCGACCAGGTCGCCGGGGCGGGTGGCGGCGGCGAGGTGGGAGGCGACGCGGGTCAGGACCGTGTCGCCGGCGGCGTGGCCGTACCGGTCGTTGATGCTCTTGAAGTGGTCGAGGTCGATCAGCGCGACCGAGAGCGGGCCGTCCCCGGCGACCGCGCGGGCCAGGCCGGCCATCAGGTGGCGCCGGTTGTGCAGGCCGGTGAGGTGGTCGCGGAGGGCCTGCTCGGCGAGGTCGGCGCGGAGCAGTTCGATGGTCTCGAGCTGGCGTTCGAGTTCGCGGCGCTGGCGGTTGAGGTCGGTGACGTCGCGGGCGACGATGGCCCAGCCGACGCAGCGGTCGCTGCGGCCGTAGAGGCGGCTCACCCGGATGTCGAGGTCGAGGCCGGAGCCGTGCGCGTTCTCCACGGTGAGGTCGCGGTCCTCGCCGGGGAGCAGTGAGCGGCCGGGCGTCAGGACGGTGGTGGGGCCGAGGAGGTCCGCCATGGTCTGCCCGACGACGCAGGCGGGCGGGTTCGCGGCCAGCAGGCGGAGCAGTGACTCACCGGCCGGGTTGAGGTCCAGGACGCGGCCGTCGCGGCCGATCACCGCGACCGCGTCGCTGATCTTCTCGAAGACGCGGCGGTGGGCGACCGGGGCCTGAGCCGGCATCGACGCGCGGACCACCATCCAGTACATCAGCGGCGCGGTGATCACGAAGCCGAGCGCGGTCAGGTCGGTGAGCCGGCCGTGCTGGGCCAGGCCGAGCAGGTTGAGCAGCGCCGACGGCATCGAGATCAGCACCGCGAACGCGGCTGCGTGGTAGCGCGTCGAGGTGACCGCCCACAGGCGCACCACGCGGACGACCGCGAAGCCCAGGACAACGTAGCTGTAGGCGGAGTGTGCCCAGAACAGCGGCCCGTAGACGGGGACCAGGCCGCCGTCGAAGCCGGTGTTCCGGAAGCCGGCGAAGAAGAGCAGGTGCCACGGGTTGGTGGCCACGGCCGCCAGGCAGAGCGCCGGCTCGATCGCGAGCAGCGACACGAACCGGCGGGTCGGGTGCCAGGCGCGGTCCGCCAGCGCGTACGACAATCCCAGCCAGCCGACGACCACGACGCAGACGAAGGCGAACGACGTCGCGATCGTGACCTGGAACAGGCGCACGTCGTGCACGGTCAGCTCGATCGAGTCGACGAGGGACCAGCCGGCCAGCCCGAGGTTGAGGAACGCGGTCGCGGCGAAGCCGGTCGCCTCCCGTCGCCGCCGCCACGCCACCGCCGCGATGCCGGCCGAGACCACGGCCGCGGCCAGGAAGAGCACGCACAGCACCGCGGTGATCATGTGCGCACCCCCCGGACCCGATCTGGAACGCAGCTCCATCGGCGGGCCGGGGTGGCGGCCTGAGGCGATGTGAGCGGAGCTACCGGATCTGGTGCCCGGTGACGGCGCGCGCGATCACCAGGCGCTGGATCTCGGACGTACCCTCGAAGATGGTGTAGATCTTGGCGTCGCGGTACCAGCGCTCGACCGGGTGTTCGCGCAGGTATCCGGCGCCGCCGAGGATCTGCACGGCCCGCTCGGTGACCGCCACCGCGACCTCGCCGGCCTTCAGCTTGGACATCGAGCCCTCGCCGGCCGCGAAGGGGCGGTTGTTGCGGCCCATCCACGCGGCCCGCCAGACCAGCAGCCGCGCGGCGTCGATCTCCATCCGCATGTCGGCCAGCGCGAACGCGATCGCCTGGTTCTCCACGATCGGCCGGCCGAACTGCACCCGGTTCCGCGCGTAGTCCAGCGCGTACTCGTAGGCGGCGCGCGCCACGCCGATCGCCTGCGCGCCGACCGTGGGCCGGGACAGCTCGAACGTGCGCATCGAGGCCTGGCCTGCCGCGCGCTGGTTGGCGCGTGCCTTGGCCAGCCGCGCGTCCAGCCGGTCCCTGCCGCCGAGCAGGCAGCGCCCGGGCACGCGCACGTCGTCGAGGAAGACGTCCGCGGTGTGCGAGGCGCGCAGGCCGAGCTTGGCCAGCTTCCGCGGCGAGGACAGACCCTTCGTTCCCGGGGGTACGACGAACGCCGCCTGGCCACGGGTGCCGAGCGAGGGGTCGACGGAGGCGGTCACCACGTGCACCGCCGCGATGCCGCCGTTGGTGGCGTACGCCTTCTGCCCGTTGAGCACCCACTCGTCCGAGGCCTCGTCGTAGACCGCGCGGGTGCGGATCGCGCCGACGTCGGAGCCGGCCTCCGGCTCGGTGGAGCAGAACGCGGCGACGGCGGGCGCGGACTCGTCACCGAAGCACGGCGGCACCCACTCGGCGAGCTGGTCGGGCGTGCCCGAGCCGAAGATCGCGGCGACCGCCAGCGACGTGCCGGCGATCGACATCGCCAGCCCGGCGTCGCCCCAGAACAGCTCCTCGTTGGCGATCGGCATGGACAGCCCGCTCGGGTCGGACCAGGCGTTGGCCAGGAACTCGAACCCGTACAGCCCGACCCTGGCCGCCTCCTGGATCACCGGCCAGGGCGTCTCCTCGCGGGCGTCCCACTCCGCGCCGGCCGGGCGGAGCACGCCGGCCGCGAAGCCGTGCACCCAGTCGCGGAGCGTGGTCTGTTCCTCGTTGAGGTCCAGCGAGAACTCCACGGGCTCACGCCTTGGGGATGTCGAACAGCGTCTGGATCTGCGCGGCGAGGCCGAGGTCGCCCTGCGCCTTGAGCTTGCCGGTCATGAACATCATCACGGGGTTGCCGAGGCCGGCGATCAGCTTGACGAACGGCACCGGAGCCACCGCGAGCGTCAGGTCGGGCTTGCGGTCCGTGCTCGGTGAGAGCGCGCAGGTGCCGCCGTCGATCACCACTTCGTAGGTGTCCGCGCCGCCGTCCGGCCGCCCGGTGACGGTCCAGTGGATGACCGCGCTGGTGTCGCCCGCGCGCTCCGGCCGGAACTGCTTCGGCATGCGGCTGAAGACCTCGTCCAGGATGAGCTGGCGATGCGGGCCGCTCATGATCTCGGTGATCGCGGAGTCCGGCATCGACTTGACGATCCGCGCGAACTCCCGGGGCTCCATCGTGGCGAAGGTACTGGGATCGAAATCGGTCATTTCCGGCGTTCCTCTCCGCTAATCTACCCTGGCGTAACGTTACGCGTGGGTAGGTATGCTGACAAGCGTGCCGGCCTTCAAGCGCCTTCCGCGCGCCGTCCGAGAGCGGCAGATGCTGGACTCGGCCGTCCGCGTCTTCTCCCGCCGCGGCTACCACGCCGCGTCGATGGACGAGATAGCCGAGGCCGCCGGCGTCTCCAAGCCGATGGTGTACGCGTACCTCGGCACCAAGGAGGAGCTGTTCACCGCCTGCCTGCACCGGGAGGCGACCCGCCTGATGGAGACCGTCGCGGGCGCGGTGGAGCCGGACGTCCCGGCCGACCGGCAGCTCTGGAACGGTCTGCGCGCGTTCTTCGACGTCGTGGCCACCAGCCGGGAGGGCTGGACCGTGCTCTACCGCCAGGCCCGCGGCCTGGAGCCGTTCGCGGCCGAGCTGGCCGACATGCGCTCCCGCATGGTGCGGGTGGTGACCGTGCTGCTCGGCCGCGCGATGGCCGGCTCCGGCGGCCGGGCCACCGAGACCGAGCTGGAGGTGATGGCGCACGCGCTGGTCGGGGCCGGCGAGTCGCTCGCGGACTGGATGACCGACCACCCCGGCGCCGATCCGGCCAAGACCGCCACCCAGATGATGAACGTCGCCTGGCTCGGCGCCGACCGGCTGCTCGGCGGCACCAGCTGGCACCCGGAGGCCGGCCGCTAGGCGCTCACCGCGCGGGCGTGACGCTCCCGGTCAGCAGGGGTTTCCCGGTGCGCGGGTCGGTCACCGCGAACGTGCGCAGGTCCGTGCCGAACGCGACCGTGCCGGACAGCGGCACCGGCCGGCGGAACTCCGCGGTGATCATGCCGGTGGCGGGCAGCCGGCCGGCCATCGCGGCCAGGCACCGGGCCAGCGTCCACATGCCGTGCGCGATCGGCGCGCCGAACCCGAACGCGCGGGCGCCCAGCCAGGACGTGTGGATCGGGTTGTGGTCGCCGGAGACGGCCGCGTACTCCGGGCCGAGGTCCGGCGCCAGTCGCCAGCGCGCGGACGGTGCCGGCAGCTCCGGCGCGTCCCCGGTGCCGGACCGGCCGGGTCCGCGCTCCCTGCGCAGGTAGGTCGACCACGAGCGCCACGCGATCGCGCCGCCGGAGCTCACCGTGGTCTCCAGGTCGAACTGCCGCCCGCGCGGATGGTCCCGTAGGTCCACGGCGCGTACCGAGAGGTCCAGCCGGTCGTCCGCGGTGAGCGGCCGCAGCACCTCGATCCGGTTCGCCACGTGCAGCAGCCCGACCGCCGGGAACGGGAACGCGCGATCCGTCATCAGGTCGAGGGCCACACCGAAACCCAGCACATGGGGGTACGTGGCGGGCAGCGCGTCGGAGAGCCGGAAGCCGCACACCCGGTCGTACCGCGCCAGCCGGTCCCGGTCCACGACCACGCCGGTGCGCGCCGCCGTCCGGTCCGGCAGCTCGCCGGGCCGGGAACCGAGCGGCAGCAGCCCGAGCGCCGCGCGCAGGTAGACCGACATCAGGCGCCGATCAGGCTCTGGCCGCAGACGCGCACGACGTTGCCGGTGACGCCGGACGAGCCGGGCGACGCGAACCAGGCGATCGTCTCCGCCACGTCGACCGGCAGCCCGCCCTGGCTGAGGCTGTTCAGCCGGCGGCTCACCTCGCGCAGCGCGACCGGCATCCGCGCGGTCATCGGCGTCTCGATGAAGCCGGGCGCGACCGCGTTGACCGTCACGCCGCGCGCGGCCAGCGCCGGCGCCAGCACCTGGACCAGCCCGATCACGCCGGCCTTGGAGGTGGCGTAGTTGGCCTGCCCGCGGTTGCCGGCGATGCCGTTCATCGAGGAGACCTGGATCAGCCGGCCGCCGGGCGGCAGCAGGTCCAGGATCGCGTCGTTGATCCGCTCCTGGCTGGAGAGGTTGACGTCGAGCACGGAGTCCCACTCCGCCGCGCTCATCCGGCCCAGCGTCCGGTCCCGGGTGATGCCCGCGTTGTGCACCACCACGTCGACGCGGCCGTGCCGGTCGCGCAGGTACGCGGCGAGCCGAGCGGGCGCGTCCGCGGCCGTGACGTCCAGCTGCAGCGCCTCGCCACGGATCTCGTTGGCCAGCGCGGCCAGCGGCTCACCGGCGGCCGGCACGTCCAGCGCGATCACGCGGGCGCCGTCGCGGGCCAGCACGCGCGCGATGGCCGCGCCGATGCCGCGCGCCGCGCCGGTGACCAGCGCGACCTTCCCGGTCAGCGGGTGCTCCCAGTCCACCGAGGACGCCGCGGCCGGCCCGACCGCCGGGCCGACACGGACGACCTGGCCGGAGACGTACGCGGAGCGGCCGGAGAGCAGGAAGCGCAGCGTGGACTCCAGGGGCGCGTCCGGCGCGGCGTAGACGAGCTGGGCCGTGCTGCCGCGGCCGAACTCCTTGCCGATCGTGCGGACCAGGCCCTCCAGCGCGCGCTGCGCGACCGCCTCGCGCGGCGCGGCACAGTCCTCCGGCGCGGTGCCGAGCACGATCACCCGGCCGGACGGCAGCAGCGTGCGGGCGTGCGCGTGGAAGAAGTCGTAGAGCGTGCGCAGCCGCTCCGACGAGGTGACGCCGGTGGCGTCGAAGATCAGCGCGGCGAGCCGGCCGGGCGTGGCGGACGCGCCGGCCTCCACCGCGGCGGCGACCGGGTCGCGCAGTGGCACGCCGGCCTCATCCAGGATCGCGCGGACCGCCGGGCCCAGCCGCCCGCCGGGCGCCGCGTCGACCAGCACCGGGCCGGTGACCAGCGGGTCGCCGGGGGAGTAGCGGCGCAGCGGCGTCGGCGCGGGCAGGCCCAGGCGCGTGACGAGCGCCTTTCCCGCCGCGGAGTTGGCGAAGGTCGCGTACCGGTCCACCATAGGCGTAGCCTACCCGTGAGTAAGTCTGGAGGGAGAACTCGTGCAGAGCATCCGTCGGGTCGCGATCCTGGGCGGCAACCGCATCCCGTTCGCCCGGTCCAACGGGCGGTACGCGCAGGCCTCCAACCAGGACATGCTGACCGCCGCGCTGGACGGGCTGGTCGCCCGGTTCGGCCTGGCCGGTGAGGTGCTCGGCGAGGTGGTGGCCGGTGCGGTGCTCAAGCACTCCCGCGACTTCAACCTGACCCGCGAGGTGGTGCTCGGCTCCCAGCTGGACCCGCGCACCCCGGCGTACGACGTGCAGCAGGCCTGCGGCACCGGGCTGGAGGCCGCGATCCTGGTCGCCAACAAGATCGCGCTCGGCCAGATCGAGGTGGGCGTGGCCGGTGGCGTGGACACCACGTCGGACGCGCCGCTCGCGCTGAACGAGGACTTCCGCCGCGCGCTGCTGGAGCTGAACTCCGCGCGCACGCTCGGCGCGCGGCTCCGCGCGGCGGCGAAGCTGCGCCCGGCCCAGCCGTTCACGCCCCAGCTGCCGCGCAACGCGGAGCCGCGGACCGGCCTGTCCATGGGCGAGCACGCGGCGCGGACCGCGGAGACGTGGGAGGTCGGCCGGGAGGAGCAGGACGAGCTCGCGCTGCGGTCGCACCTGCGCCTGGCCGCGGCGTACGAGTCCGGCTTCTTCGACGACCTGGTGACGCCCTACCTGGGGCTCAGCCGCGATGAGAACCTCCGGCCGGACACCTCGCCGGAGAAGCTGGCCCGGCTCAAGCCGGTGTTCGGGACGTCGGGCGCGCACCCCACGATGACCGCCGGCAACTCGTCGCCGCTGACCGACGGCGCGTCGACCGTGCTGCTGGCGTCCGAGGAGTGGGCCGCGGCGCACAACCTCCCGGTGCTGGCCTACCTGGGCGACAGCCAGACCGCCGGCGTCGACTTCGTGCACGGCGACGAGGGCCTGCTGATGGCGCCGGCGTACGCGGTGCCGCGGCTGCTCGCCCGCAACGGCCTCACGCTGGGTGACTTCGACTACTACGAGATCCACGAGGCGTTCGCGTCGCAGGTGCTGGCCACGCTCAAGGCCTGGGAGTCGCCGGAGTTCTGCAAGGAGCGGTTGGGCCTGGAGGCGCCGCTCGGCCCGATCGACCGCGACCGGCTGAACGTGAACGGCTCGTCGCTCGCGGCCGGGCACCCGTTCGCGGCCACCGGCGGCCGGATCGTCGCCACGCTCGCCAAGCTGCTCAGCGACCGGCCGGGCGGGCGCGGGCTGATCTCCATCTGCGCCGCGGGCGGTCTGGGCGTGGTGGCCGTCGTCGAGCGGTGAGTCAGCTCACGGCCGCGCCGTACCCACGCCTGAATTTGATCTTGAAATAGCCGACCATGGATCTTGTCGGCGGGCGGGCGGGCGGAGACGCAGGTCGAACGTGAGAGACTTCGGCCGTGACTTCCCTCCCCGACACCCCCGAGCGCCCCCGCATCCCGAACGTTCTCGCCGGGCGGTACGCCTCGACCGAGCTGCTCGCGATCTGGTCACCGGAAGAGAAGATCCGCATGGAGCGGCGACTCTGGGTCGCCGTGCTCCGGGCACAGCGCGACCTCGGGATCGCGCTCCCCGAAGGCGTGCTCGAGTCCTACGAAGCCGTGCTCGACCGGGTCAACTTGGAGTCGATCGCGGCCCGGGAGCGGATCACCCGCCACGACGTGAAGGCGCGGATCGAGGAGTTCAGCGCGCTCGCCGGCCACGAGCACGTGCACAAGGGCATGACCTCCCGCGACCTCACGGAGAACGTCGAGCAGCTCCAGATCCGCGCCTCGCTGCTGCTGATCCGCGACCGCGTGGTCGCCACGCTCGCCCGCCTCTCCCGGCTCGCGATCGAGCACTCCGACCTGGTGATGACCGGCCGATCACACAACGTGGCGGCGCAGGCGACCACCCTCGGCAAGCGGTTCGCGTCCGCGGCGGAGGAACTGCTCATCGCGTACGAGCGGATCGACGACCTGATCCGGCGGTACCCGCTGCGCGGCATCAAGGGCCCGGTCGGCACCGCCGCGGACCAGCTGGACCTGTTCGACGGCGACGCGGACAAGGTCGCCGAGCTGGAGCGGCGCGTCGCGCTGCACCTCGGCTTCGAGCGCGTGCTGGACAGCGTCGGCCAGGTCTACCCGCGCTCGCTGGACTTCGACGTGGTCGCCGCGCTGGCCCAGGTCGCGGCCGCGCCGTCGTCGCTGGCCACCACGATCCGCCTGATGGTCGGCCAGGAGCTGGCCACCGAGGGCTTCAAGCCGGGCCAGGTCGGCTCGTCCGCGATGCCGCACAAGATGAACACGCGGTCCAGCGAGCGGGTCAACGGCTTCGCGGTGATCATCCGGGGTCACCTGTCGATGGTCGGCGAGCTGGCCGGTGACCAGTGGAACGAGGGCGACGTGTCCTGCTCGGTGGTGCGCCGGGTCGCACTGCCGGACGCGTTCTTCGCGGCGGACGGGCTGTTCCAGACGTTCCTCACCGTGCTCGACGAGTTCGGCGCGTACCCCGCGGTGATCGGCCGCGAGCTGGACCGGTTCCTGCCGTTCCTGGCGACCACCAAGATCCTCGTCGCGGCGGTACGCCGTGGGGTCGGCCGGGAGACCGCACACGAGGTGATCAAGGAGCACGCGGTCGCGGTGGCGCTCGCCATGCGGGAGAAGGGCGCGGCCGAGAACGACCTCTTCGACCGGCTCGCCGCGGACGGCCGGCTGCACCTGAGCCGGGCCGAGATCGACGCGCTCGTGGCGGACCGGGCCGCGTTCGTCGGTGCCGCGCCCGCGCAGGTGCATGCGGTGGCCGATCGGGTCGCCGACGTGGTTGCCGCGCACCCCGTCGCGGCCTCCTACCAGCCCGCGCCGATCCTCTGACCTTTATCCCGCTATAAGAGGCCATGACCGATTCACTGATCACCCGGGGAGCGACCGAGATCACTCCCCGGGTAATCGCTGGTGGTCGGGTCGGCCGGTGCGGTCGGTGCACCGGCCACCAGGTAGTCTGAGGGCGCTCGCCCCTCCAGGCCGGTGCTGGTGGGCCGGATGGTCACCGCCGGCCGCAGACAGCTAGGACAGCGCAAACAGTCAGGAGTGCCTCGTGGCTCGCGTCGTCGTCGACGTCATGCTCAAGCCGGAGATCCTCGATCCGCAAGGTCAGGCCGTCGCCAACGCTCTGCCCCGGCTCGGCGTCACCGACGTGACGTCGGTGCGCATCGGACGGCGCATCGAGCTGGAGTTCTCCGGCGACGCCGATCTCGACCGGGTCCGGGAGATCGCCGACAAGCTGTTGGCCAACCCGGTCATCGAAGACTTCACCATCCACGCCGGCGAGCGGGTCGAGGCCTGAGCATGCGGATCGGTGTGGTCACCTTCCCGGGCTCGCTGGACGACGGCGACGCCGCGCGTGCCGTCCGGCTGGCCGGCGCCGAGGCCGTCCGCCTCTGGCACGCCGACCCGGACCTGCACGGCGTGGACGCGGTGGTCCTGCCCGGCGGCTTCTCCTACGGCGACTACCTGCGCTGCGGCGCGATCGCCCGGTTCTCCGCCGCGATGGAGTCGATCATCGACGCGGCCAAGGGCGGCCTGCCGGTGCTCGGCATCTGTAACGGGTTTCAGATCCTCTGCGAGGCGCACCTGCTGCCCGGCGCGCTCACCCGCAACCAGCACCTGCACTTCCGCAACCGCGACCAGTGGCTGAAGGTCGAGTCGACCAGCACCGCCTGGACCGGCACGTTCACCGACGGGCAGGAGATCCTGATCCCGGTGAAGAACGGCGAGGGCTGCTACGTCGCGGACCAGCGCACGCTGGACGAGTTGGAGGCGACCGGCCGGGTCGTCGCGCGGTACATCCGGGGGAACCCCAACGGGTCCCAGCGTGACATCGCCGCCATCACCAACGAGCGCGGCAACGTCGTCGGCATCATGCCGCACCCCGAGCACGCCGTCGAGGCGCTGACCGGGCCGTCCCTCGACGGTCTCGGCCTGTTCGCCTCCGTCCTCGCTCACCTCGCCGGAAAGACCACGGCGGTCCCGGCGTGACGCAACCCACCACCGTCTCAAGTGAGGAGACCGCGGTGTCGGTGCCTCCTGTTCTGCCCGCCCCCGAGTCGACCGCCGCGGAGCCGGTCGACCTCGACGGCCCCGACACGGTCGGCCGCGCCACCGCCACCCCCGGCGAGCTGCAGCCCTTCGCCGAGCTGGGCCTGCTCGAGGACGAGTACGAGCGGATCCGCGCGGTCCTCGGCCGCCGCCCCACGCAGTCCGAACTCGCGATGTACTCGATCATGTGGAGCGAGCACTGCTCCTACAAGTCGAGCAAGGTGCACCTGCGGCAGTTCGGCGAGAAGAAGCCGCCGAGCGAGCACATGCTGGCCGGCATCGGCGAGAACGCGGGCGTCGTCAGGATCTCGGACACGCTCGCGGTCACCTTCAAGGTCGAGTCGCACAACCACCCGAGCTTCGTCGAGCCGTACCAGGGCGCCGCGACCGGCGTCGGCGGCATCGTCCGCGACATCCTCGCGATGGGCGCGCGCCCGATCGCGGTGATGGACCCGCTGCGCTTCGGCGACGCGGAGCACCCCGACACCCAGCGCGTGCTGCCCGGCGTGGTGGCCGGCGTCGGTGGCTACGGCAACTGCCTGGGCCTGCCCAACATCGGCGGCGAGGTCGTCTTCGACCCCTGCTACCAGGGCAACCCGCTGGTCAACGCGCTCAGCATCGGCGTGCTGCCGGTCGAGCGGCTGCAGCGCAAGGAGGCGGCCGGCACCGGCAACGTCGTCGTGCTGCTCGGCGCCAAGACCGGCCGGGACGGCATCGGCGGCGTCTCCGTGCTGGCCAGCGCCACCTTCGACGACGGCAGCGAGCAGCGCCGCCCGTCCGTCCAGGTCGGCGACCCGTTCATGGAGAAGCTCCTGATCGAGTCCTGCCTGGAGCTGTACGACGCCGGCCTGGTCGTCGGCATCCAGGACCTCGGCGGCGCGGGCCTCACCTGTGCGCTCACCGAGACGGCCGCCGCGGCCGAGGCCGGCATGCGGGTCTGGCTGGAGCGGGTGCCGCTGCGCGAGCCGTCCATGGAGCCGCACGAGATCCTGGCCAGCGAGTCACAGGAGCGCATGCTGCTGATCGTCGCGCCGGAGAAGCTCGACGAGGTGCTGCGGATCGC